>NZ_NRIQ01000011.1:0-262711 GCF_020224095.1 Enterobacter sp. CCUG 70166 | reverse complement strand
GCGTTCCTGTAGACGTAGGAACAGGTAGCGGCGCAGGAGGCGCAGCCGGATGACCTGTCGGTGCAGGCAAGGCCATCCCACCACCAGCAAATGTCCTGCTGGCACCCGGTAGAGCTTCGGAAACACCTCCCCCAATACCTTGTGTCGCCGCGCGAGCGACCTTTTGCGCCTCTTTTCTTACCGCCTCAGCAAGCGGTGTGCGACTAATTAAATTTGCTCCTGTGGCGGCTATTGTTGTGACCGCCGCAGTCATGGCTGGCGTAGGCGCAGATGACGCTCCGGACGGCGCATACGGGCTGGCAGGCTTCAAATTATTGACGCGCTTGATAGCGGCGTCCAGTTGGTTAACTTTGGCGATCGCCTTATCAATGGCCGCATCAAAGCTGTCTAACCCGTCGAGGTCAGGCAATACGTCAATTTTCGTTACGAGGTCAGCAGACGTGTCTGTCATTTTTTCACCTTGCTAAGCGCGTGCTGAACCGCGTTATCAAACTGGATAACGGCGGAAGCTCTCATTATGGAATCAAAGGAGGCGCGGCCTGACACTACGTCTGCGTAGCTTATCAGGCCGCTTTCAATCACTCGCCAGATGACGAGTTCTGTGCGGACGGCGGGGTTAAGGTTTTCAACAAGGCGCTGAACAGTTGCCGCATAGCTCCCTGCATCGTTGCCGCCGTGTCCAGACCAATATTTTTTTTTAACCCTGCGGTAACGGGCAGAATGGAGAGCTTGAGGCACTCCAGCGCCAGCAGGTAAACATCAGCGATGTTATCAGGGGTAAAGTGGAGGTTTACTTCATCCCAACTGGTCAGGAAATTGCCGCTATCCACGTCCTGAGCGCGGGATTTCTCCAGCAACGTGAAAAGCAATTCGTCGTGGTCTGCCCGGTTAAGTACGCCGAAAATCTTGGATGACATCGTCAGGATGCTTTCGACCTGGCTGATACCATGCTTAGACAGGATTTCCGCCACGCGCAGGTTAAAGTGGATCGCATCAAACGCACTCATGCGAATGATGCAATAGGCTTTCCCGTTAACCTCTACTTGCTTGATTGAGTTATCCATCAGACCACATTGACCCCGTTAATGACCGAATCCACCTCGCCTGTTACAAGCTTCCACTCCAGCGTTTGCGCACCAGCACCGTTATTTGCACCATCGGTAGGCTGGCGCGTAAACATGGCGTGGGTGAAGCGATGAACTGACATGTTACGGGTATTGGTCAGCGTTACCGGAATAACAGCTTTGGTTTTCTGCATAAGCGCCAGAGCTGTGTTAGATGGGGAATTACGCTGCGTAACGAACGTCAGCGAGCCCTCATCAGTAGGATTGTCCACAAAAGACCAGTCACCGCCGATCCCCGACGTTACCGTGACCTGGTCATCAGCCATTTCCAGTGTGATGTTACTGTCTTTCGCCAGGCCGATGACCGGAAGGATCCCCACGGTAATCAGCCAGTCTTTGGATGACATTACGCCCAAATACATAATTAAACTCCGTAGGTCATGGCTGAGCCAACAGCATCAACATGCTTAATGGCGTAGCGGAGGTAGAATTCGAACTGCACAGTGATATCACCGTTAATGCGCTGCGTGGCGCTGACCTGCTCCATAGTCGGGCGCGTTACGGTAAAGCCACGAACCAGATCGCCATCAGAATTAGTGAAGTCCAGGAGGATCCCGCCCGCATCTTTACCGGCTTGCAGGGAGCTTTCCATTTTGACGCAGACAACCTCGTAACCCGGCAGGTCATGACCAATTTTGTTACGGTTCACAAACAGCGTTGCGAGGTCTTTCTGCATGCGGTCAGCCTGCCAGAAAGCAAATCGCACGACCTCGATTGACTCACCAAAACCCGTGAGGCCGGGATACGTCACCGTGACACCAGACCCGTAGTCCTCAAACGTGTTGCCATTGAGCGCACGGATTTTCTGATAATCGGTTTCAGTGAAGTCATCTGCCTGCACTGCGTTAAGCGTCTTAAGCGCCCAGGTTTCAGAACCCGGCTGCATAACCAGACAGCGCCCAGCCAGTGCTGCATCAAGGAAGTTTTTAGGCCGCTTGGTGCTGATGGCAAACGAACCTGTCATGTTCTTATCGTGGAGATATTTGGTGATGCTGTCCGTTGCCCAGTTGGAAACGGTGTAATCATCAATAAACACGCCCATTTTATTTGGTTGTGCTTCAACCCAGTCGGCGATCGCCTTCTGCACCGACAAAATACGAACCGGCGTCATGCACATGAAAAACTTGCTGTACTGGTTTTTGATGGCCGCAATAGCAGTCGGAACAGCAGCAGCTGACGCAGTGGATTCTGCGTGTACAACTTCAGCCCCCTCCAGATAGACAATGCGCCCATCCACGGCAAAGCGCCCGGCCCCGCCAGAATCCGCCACAATATCTGTTACCGTTGTGCCGCCGCTTTTCCATGCCGTTCCGTCAAAGCTGGCACTGCGGTAATCGTTGCCTTTGATATAGCCAATGGTCGCTTTTGTAGCCGTTGGTGCACCAACAACCGGAACGCCGTTGAGCGCAATCATGGTTTTGGTGTAAACCGCCGACAAATCACCGACGACCAGGGTATCCGGCGCGGGCTTCTGTGAGAAGTACGCCTGAACCGCCAGCAGGTTATCGCCGGAAATCCCATCCGTGGCCGCGTCGTTCGCCGCGTTAGCGCCACTGTAAACGCGGTACAAATCAGTAAATTTGCTGATATCTGCGCTATCGTAATTTGAGTATTTCAGCCCAAAGAACGCCGCAGCAGGCGCAAGGATAATCCCCACGCCGAAAACCCCATATTGGGCCGCAGTCGCCTGCCGCCCAATCTTCACGCTAAAAAGCCTGCTTAAATCTGCCATTTATGCACCTTTGATGACGATCGTCACCTTGTTGCCCTTTTCCACTGTTGCGCTTTCAAGCCAGCGCTCCCGTTTGTAGTGCTGGTAAACAAATTGCAGTGACAGTGTCACCTGAGCCATTTGCTGGTAAACGAGGTTATCAATTAGCGGTGAGCTATTCTCGAAATCGCCTGAGCGGTCAATGCTGCAGTTGTTATTGAACTGCCAGAAATCACCATCGGTGCTGTCCACCTCCAGCATGAAGTTTTCCAGGAACTCCTGCGCATCGTCGGCAGAACGGATAACCAGCACGCTGGCATAACAGTTGTAGTGATACACCCGGTAATCACCATCCCACGTTTTCGCAAAGGGCTGCGGCTCCCGGCCAGAACTGAGCAGGTGAAGCGCGGTAAATGGATCCTTTGGCTCGGGTAGCTTCTGCATCGCATAGAGAGGGTTATCACCCACCAGTTGCATCAGCGCCTGGCGCAGGCGCACCAGCGCGACGTATGGCGCACCCGTCATGATTAACGCCCTGGCCTGGGTGTCAGTGGTCTTTAGCGTGCCAGGGGGAAACTTCACCACACAGCCGACCGACAGCGCGAAATCCGCGGGGATCGTAATCGCCGGGGCGCTGCCGTCAGAGAGTTCGATTGCTGTGATGAAAGCAATGTCGCTCCCGTTGTAGGGAGTGAAGAGAATATCTTTGATATTGCCGTTAGCGTTGAATGTCGCCTTTTCCGCCCGGTAATCCGGGTAAGCAACCTCCCCGCTAACGGTCATTAATTTGACCGTATAGCCTGCCATTATCCCACCAGCGCCAGCGCGTCCTGTTCTTTCATGACAAACAGCAGGTACTCATAGTGGTTAATCACGCCGTTAAGCCACTCCTGGCGCTGCACCACTTCGTAATATCTGCCACCACAGAGCACGATCGCCCCGTTATGCTCGCCCTCCTCAGTTACCAGGAGATCTGTTTCGCCGATGGCCTCCAGATAGTCATGAGGCTTACGGCCAGCCAGGTACTGCCGGAACGAGCCATTACCATCAACCGGCTGCATGCTGAGAAACGCGGTTTGCTGGTCTGTGTATTCCTGGCGGGTAATGCCTCCCACGTTCTCAGCTGGTAGAGGTTGCCAGTATTGAATTAATCGCCTCATGCGAACGCCTTATAATTAACGGTCTGAATTAGCACGCCGCTGTGTATGAGCGGTTTTGTGCTGCCTTTACGGGCAATGGTGATATCGGAGTTGGGACGGTATAGCGCGGAGTCAGCAATCGTCTTGCGGGTGATAGCGACGGCCTGAGCGCCGATTCTGGCAATAGCCTGCTGCGGAGTAATACGCCCACGCGCCACATCGCGCAAAACCTCTTTGTAGGCGTCTGTACGCATCCAGTCAGCAATGCGATCGGAAGCGAATTTCATAAACGGGCGCTCTGGTATTAATTCCCACCCCATTGCATTTTTAGTGCCGAAATTATTCCAGGCGCCATAAAGCGCCACA
Organism: Enterobacter sp. CCUG 70166; assembly: GCF_020224095.1. NCBI lineage: Bacteria > Pseudomonadati > Pseudomonadota > Gammaproteobacteria > Enterobacterales > Enterobacteriaceae > Enterobacter > Enterobacter sp. CCUG 70166. Next base: position 258,371 of record NZ_NRIQ01000011.1, on the reverse strand, counting down.
TCGACGCCCTTATTCATTTTCCCGCGATGTATGCCAACCGTTAGTGTGACACCCGCCAGCGATTCAATACGCTGACGGATGACACGGTCAGCGCCGCGAGTTTCAAGTTTCGCGCCGCCTCTCATGAGTTAACAATTTGTAGGTTGTGCCACAGCCCGAACAAGAGCCATGATGCCTGTCTGCAAGTTGGTTTTTGCGATCGCAGCCCATCTAATCGGCTCAGCGGCGGTAAAGCGGCGGAACTCTTGTGCTTCATCTGATGCGCCCTGATAAACGTCAAATCCGGTTCCACGCTGTGCATCACATGCAGCTGCATGTTTCATGTCGAAATCCGTTTTCAGGCGACAGTCTAATTCTGTTTGCAACGCCAATATTTCAGCACCTTTAGCTTTGATGCGATTCATAAGGTCGATTTCTTCCGGCAGCAACTCACGATAGCCTGCGATTTTTCTGTGTTGGTTTTCCATAAGATCAAACTCCAAATCTAAAAGTTATAAAATAGGGTATTCATCTAACAAGACCAGTACCGTCAGTTTTAAAATGCTGAATATCGCAGCTGGCCAATCCTGATTTTCAGCATAATATCCCGTTAAGAGGCGTGACCGATAACAATGCAGCCACCGGACAGATTACCCATCGCGTCGAGGAACTCCTGCCCCCACTGCGTACCTTCCCAGCCAGCCTTTTGAGCTGCGGTGGTGAAGGTCATTGCCACCTTACCTTCACGCCTGCTGGCGACACCGCGCACGCTGGCGCTGATTCCTTCCACTGCTATCGGGGCAAGATTAGCGGCCACGTACAGCGCTTTAAGGCGGTCTGTGTCGTAACCGTATTCCGCAGCGGCCCGGAGGTCATAGAGCCGCTCACACTGAGAAGAAAGGGCGCTAATAGCGCCCCCATCTAGTGATACCCCCGGCAGCAGAATGGCTAACCATTCGTTTACCGTCATGAGATCGCCTTACTCGTCGTCGGCTACTGCCAATTCAATTTGGTCAGCATCATCGCCATTAGTTTTGCAGAACGACTCAAATTCAGCCCAATGCTCTGCCAGAAACTCACGAATGCGAATTTTTTCGTATTTCATGATTTCCCCTTACTCGTCTTCTGACTCAATGATGCCGTCATGCTCTTTGTTGAGCTTTTTGGCCTCTGCAGCTGAGATAACTTTCAGCTTCTTCTCGTCCAGGAACTGCTTAACGCCGCCGATATTCAGCGTGGATTTATCAACCTCCACCGCTTCCAGCGGGGCAACGGTAATGGTAATCACCGTTCCCTCGTCGTTTTTAGCCCCGATGTGGATCGGTGCTTCGGTGGTGTTGGTCAGGAATGCCGTTTCTTTCTCAGCCATGATTTAGATAACCTTCGAGGATTTAGCCGCAGCCAGCGGAGCGCGAACAATCACGCCAGCAGTTTTGGACAGGCAAGGGATAGACAGGTCGAGGCCTGAACGCTGGACCGGTAATTGACGGAACAGGATCGGCGTAGCCTGGGCGAAGTGACGACGGGTGTTATCCAGCGCAATGCAGATACCGTCATCATCCAGATCGGAGTTTTTGCGGAATGTGATTTCCGGGTATGACGCACGCAGGAACGACAGTACAGTACCCAGCGTACCGGACAGGCGCAGACCCTGAATGCGTGACCAGGCTTTCGACGGCATATGGAACTCATTCACCTGGTAGATTTTGGTGGAGTTAACCGCCGAAATCAGCGCTGAGGCGTCATCACAGATTTTGTCACCGTCAGCTGCAGCCCAGCCACCAGCCAGCGCCACCAGCGGGATGTTTGGATGCTCGATAAAGCCTACAATCTGGTATTCCTTGTTGCCGCGCCACAGCAGGTTGCTGACGGTACGCTCATGCGCTTCGCGGGTATTCAGCGCCAGGATGTTATCAAGCGGCGTGCCGGACATCGCCGCCGCCAGAACGTCAGAGTAGGTGTAACCGTAGCCCAGGCCAATGTCGTACATCAGCGCGAAGAACTCGCGGCCTTTGGCGCTCATCATCGGCATATCAGTGCCGTAAGCAGCCATGATTTTAGCCATGCCTGCGGCGGAGTACATGCGATAACCTGCCCACTTCGCCCCTTCACTGATGCCAGGCTCCTGCGCAAACATGGTCAGCGCCACAGGTGCAGGCATTTCTTCCATGTAAACGTCATTGGACATGGAAATCAGGTCGCGGGCGAAAATCAGCCCCTGCTCATCCGTGTTGAGGTTCGGAATGGAGCCGCCCGCCTGCGCTTCCGCCAGCAGCTGCTGCATCATTTGAGCAATTAATTTCTCGTTCATTGGTTTTTATTCCCTGTTAGCTGACGGTAATCACAGCAGTGTCAGTAAAGCCGCCATCATCGGTCTTAACGGTGATGGTTGCGGTCTGCGCTGCAGTTGCGCCAGCAGCGACAGTAACCAGACCGTTGGCATCAACCGTGGCAACGTTGGCATTGCTGGACTGGTAGGTAACGCCTTTATTGGTTGCACCGGACGGGCTGATGGTTGCCGTCAGTTGCTGAGTGCCACCAGCCGCTTTAGAAGCGGTTTTCGGTGCTAAGGCCACGCCAGTCACTGGTGTGTCATGCGGGTATCCCGCTGCCAGCGAATCACCGTCAGTGACCATTACGATCGCAGTGCCGCCACGCTGAACAGGTGTCTCAAAGCGGAAACGGCTCTTGTCACTGGTGCCAGCGACACCCCACTCCATGTAACCAGTGGTAGTGTTGCGGCCTTTTGGCACAGCCAGGTCGCCAACTTTCGGAGATTCACCGGATTTAACTGCAACGCGGATCGGCCCCTCTTCCACAATGCCAATAGGACAGTTGACAGTGACAACACCAATTTTGACGTTACTGCCAAAGCCCGGCATGGCTGGCATGTTGGAATGTGCGCCAACGGCAATGCCGATCGCATCAGTAGCCGCGCCGTTGTTCGGCAGTGCAACAACAGTCGAATCGTTGCCGGAGGTCAGCTTGACAGCGTCACCCGGCGCAACATCACCGCCAGCACGGTGTGAGGAAACGCGGGCAGACGAACGGAAAGACGGCAGTACAGCCAGGTCGCCCGGCAAACCTGCGTCAAAGTCGTTTTTAATGGTCAGCTGCATTATTTATCGCCCTGTTTTTTATGGCCGAAGGTGCGAGCCTGATAGTTCAGGTGCGCAGAGTTAGCGCCTGAGCCCTGCTCATCGTTGTTAGGGGTGCGCGGGTTACGCGGGGTTTGTTCGAATTTCTTACCGCACGCCACCAGCGCCATAGACAGAGCAACATCAGTCTGTTCGTCGCTCCAGCCGTCCATGTTTACTTCGGGGTGGGCTTTCTTGATGATGGCTTGCTTAACCAGGTTGATATCACCCAGGCTATCGGTATTGATGTTCAGGCGCTTTGCCGCTTCTTTAAGCTGATGCTCCTGACGGCCGTCAGCTACGCCGCGGTCATAGGCTTCGCCGTTGGCTGAGTCCATATTGACAATGCGGTTATTGGCCTTAATCAAATCACCACGCGCGGTGCTAAGTTCACCAGTCAGCGTCTGATTTTTCGCTTTTAGTGTTTCAATTTCGGCTAACGCCTCTTCTAATTCCATTGGTTCACCATCCAGATTGAAAGTCGCTGTTTTAACTCTTGGGTTACGAACGATGCTTAGGTGGTTGTAATTAATCCCCTTTTGCGCCGTGTCGTACTCTTGCCCGTCAGGAGATCGCCCCGTTACTTTGGGTTTTTCGTCACACTGATAACCCGCCGACGCGCCCCGCAATGTCTTATCCTGCTGAATCAACCGGATAGACTTTTCGTCCTGAACCAAAGCGCGTGCAAAAAGCTCGTCGCCCTGACGCATGACGGCGGTGACAACCCCGGCAGCAACGGAACGGTAATTTTTGGAAGTAACCAGACCATTGCGCGGATGTGACACCGTCACAGGCTTGCCAATTAAGGTATTCATTGAGTCCTGGTTAAACAATTCATCGGCTGAGCGGTACTCTTTAGCCGTGAATGCATCACCGCGTTTGCGGTCATAAACCAGCACGCCCGGACGGGCGATCGGGATATCAATCTGGAGATAACCCTCGGGGGTTATCGTCCATTGTCTGATTGCGTCATTGTTGACTGGGGTTTCTTGCTGCAATTTCTTTCTCCGCGTCTGCTACATCCGACGCAGAGAACAACCATTCAGGGAAGCAACGGCAACCGTGAGGCTGGCCGGGGTTTCCGTCTCGTGGCGGTCTGGTCGGCGTATAGGCCTGTCCTTCCCGCACAACATGCAGTTTTCGCTCTCGCTCGTCTAACATCCCGCGCCAGCGGTAATATTTCATCCCGGCAACGCGGGCGTTGGCTTCCTCCAGATTCCAGGCCTGATTACCAATCTCATTGCGGGCGACGTTGCGGGCTCGTCTCCAGGGAATCTCCATTTCGTCAGCAAGTTTGTTGGCGATATCGTCAACGCCCCGGCCCTCACGCAGCCCCTGCTGCATGGTCTTGATGCCGCGCTGCAATGCCTCTTCGCTGACGTTCTGCATTCTCCCCATGCTGGCATCCAGCCAGTCAGAGGTTTGCTGCAACAGCTTTTTATCACCGTCGTAGATATCAATGGATATCAGGTCAGCCATGCTCTCATGCGGCAACGTGATGCCGGGGGCGAGATCCACATCAGCAGCGGCGCGGATAATCAGCCTGAAATCGTCAACGGCTGAGTTGAGCACCTGCGTGCTGGCGGCGTCCATTGCGGCCAGCGACGGCGCTGCGCTGGCCTCGCGCATGGTTTCGGTAAGTGACAGAAGTTGCTTTGATACCGCCCCGGCTGTGTCTGCCGTTGCCGCTGCGCCCGTTTTCAGGTCGATAAGCGGCACGCCGTCAACGCGGAAACGTTCGTAATAGGTTTCGTAATAAGCGTCGGTAAAACCAAACTTACCGTTGACGATCGCCGCCTGCACGTCATCGGCGGTTTTGTTGATGGCGCGGATAAAAGCATCAGGCGTGGTGTTATTGGCCCTTGATACGGCTTTTGCCAGGCTGATAGCCGATTGCCTGCGCACCTCGCTGATTGCGTAAGCCGGTACTGCGCCGAACTCGCCATCTTTCAGCAGCGCGGGAATAGCCCGAAGGAAAAGCGCCGAATCCGGCGCAATCTCCATCGCAACGGCTTGGATAATGGATTCCTGCTTTGCGCGGGTCAGCTTCGAGAAGTTTCTCCCCATCTGCTGACGAATATAAACGCGCACTTTTTTAACCGTTGCCGCTGTGACCAGCTCACCCAGCAGGTCATCCGCTGAAATATCCCGACCGTCAGCCGCGTCAGTATTCACGACCGCACCGGATTTCCCGATCGCGCGGTACGTCTTTAAACAGGCATCACGAACCCATTTACCGTATTGCCGGGCGCTGTCACCCAGGCGCTGAGCGTAGACCGACTCGATCGCCAGCGGATAACCCGCGTCATACCGTGGCTCACTCTTTGCCATTGTTGGCCTCGCTCTGGCTCTCTTTGGTGCCGCCCTGGTTCGATTTATCCTGATTCTGGTCTGAATCGTCGTCATTCTGGTCATCTATGGTGCCAGTGGCGGGCGCTTTGGTAGACAGCAGGACGACAGCCCCGGTTTCCTGCGCCGTCGCCCGCGCCTCTTCACTAGTCACGGCCCGCATGTTGTAGTAAAGCTGCACCGTCTCAGCGACTTTCTTATCCCGCTCAACTTCACGGTCAATCTGCCCCTGGCTCTTGTTCGGCACGAACTCAGCCCGGATACCCAGGTAGCGCAGCGCCAGCTTTTTCAGCGCCGGAATAATGTCATTGGTGGTGATGTGCGAAACCAGATTCTGCCATTGCGCGTCTGCGCTGGTATCGCTATTCGAGAGCCCGCCCTTACGTTCTGCCAGCATTGCGATCGGGAAACCTGTTTCGGCGCAGACCAGTTTTATAGCCATATCTACCAGGTCAGCCGTTCCGGTCATGACGGTCTGTAGGCGCTCGATAGACTCGTCTTTATCCACTGCAATCATATCGTTCAGGTGACGAGTGGCAGCGATGCCACCAATGCGCCGGGCGACTTGCGCTTCACCTTTCGCGGTTTTTAAATCCTCCGCCAGCTCCTCTTTTTTGTAGATATCCTGCACCGACAGCGAGAGGATGCTGATTATCAGCTCATGCGACAGCCCCAGCCGCTGCAATGAGGCGTACGGCTTGCTTAGCAGCGGCGCACCAAACTCAATACCGGCGCACGCATAGATTGGCTGGTACTCCGGATCGCCGAACAGAATAGAATCCTCCTGTTCAATGAATACCTCGCCGCCGATAGGACTCCGTAACTGGATGCGCCAGCCCTCCGGCAGGCCGAACAGCGGAGAGTTATAATCGGTGAACCAGTCATTAGATGGGGTAATCCAGTTTGCGCCGTGGCTACGCACCCACTCGTCACCCATGACCAGAACAGACCAGCCCATATGACGCTTTAAGACAACAGCCTTTTCAACGCACTGCCACACCCGCATATCACCAAACAGGTCTTTAATTTTCTCAGCATCATCCGGGTTATCAGTGACCACCGTGAACTGGTTCAGCATGGCCGCAGCAACTGGCTCAGTGATAATACGCCAGCCAATGCCGGACGTTTCCGCCGCCATAGCCGCCACCAGCGGTATCATCCCCTCAGCAGAACGGGCTTTCATGCGGTTTGCTGTTGGCGACCCCATCCCGGCAGCGCCCTGCGAAAGACCGCCCGCCGCAACGCTGGTCATCATGCTTACGTAGCCGTCATGGTTGTACTGCGCGGGCATCACGCCCTCTTTGGTCAGGATCCCCTCTACGGGAATCAGGCTTGTTTTACTCGTCATTGGATAATTCCTGATTTCATGCGTACCAGATGCGGGAAAATGGCGTCGGCGTAGTCCGTAGACACACCCAGCCGCTGCTTAACTTTCTTCTTGGCTTCAATTTTAATTTTGTCCTCCGGCGTGGTTTCCCACATAACGCCGGTGGAGTCAGACAGAATGCGATCGAGATAGCGGCGCGGAATGTCGCTGGAAATAGCGAACAGGCCATCAGGCGGTTTAATGTCGGTATCCAGCCAACGCACTGTGTCATTGACGGCATCACGATAAGCCCACCACGCCTGGGCGCGAAGGTTCTCAAACGTGTCTCCGTTTGGCCTGCCGCCTCGATAGCGGGATGACTTACGCAATACCTCGCCCTGGGCGACGAACTTACGGAATTCAATCTCAGAATCGTCATATTTGTTCAGCTCACCCTTAACGCCGGAACCCACACCCACAGAGTCATAAATCAGTACCGCGCAACCTTCCTCTGTAGCCAGTTTGAGCGCCTGTTGTGCCAACTGCACGGTATCACGCGCTTTGAGGCGCTCTATTCGGTAAAGAAAACGCCCGTCAAAGAACGCCAGCACAGAATCATCATCACCATCATCGGCAACGTCGAGAATCGCCGTTTTAACACCCGTGCGACATGCTTTCGCAAGGCGTGAATCCGGCTTAACAACCAGTCTTTCAAGATGACCGCGATTAACTACCGCGCCGGGCAGGTCATTAACCGGTACGCCATTCCATATGTTGTCGTAACGGTCTGGGTAATATTTCAGGGTATAGAGGCGCTCTTTATCCAGCGTCGAGTTAAAGAATGGGTTGTGGTACCAGTTCACCTCTTCAACAAACCAGTCTTCCTCAGCGTTAAGCACAAACCTGACGTAGGTTTCATCCCAGGCAAACGCAGGGTTAAAGGTAATCCACAGTTCCGCACCTTCACGGCGCAGTGTCGGTGACAGGGTTTCCCATGCCTCAGCAGAAATAGCGTGCGCCTCTTCCACCCAACAAATGTCGATGCCCTCAATGGACTTGATGCTGTCCAGGTTCGACTGAAACCCCAGAAAACGGAACTCAGCACCGGATTTAGCCTTGATGCTGTTCTGCGTTACCGTGAACTCAGATTCATAACCCAGGCGACGGATCGTATCTGCCAGCAACTTGTGTGATGACGCGTCGATAGACTTTTGCACCCGGCGCAAACACAGTACACGCAAGTCATAACGCACAGTCAGCTCAATAAGCGCCTCAGCAATGCGCCACGACTTACTTGAACCACGGCCACCGCGCAGACATTTGACGCGGTGCGGCTTCGTGGTCAATGCACGCATAGTGCGCCGCCACTCGGCCATTTTCTTTTTTTCGCTTAGCCAGTAACTTCGACGCTCTAAATCCTGTTCTGGTGCAGCCTCAATCGCCGTCATCGTCACCTATATCCCTGTAAATTTCGGTCAGAGTTTCACGCGCAATGCGTTTGCCCTCGTCTGAAATCGGCTTGCTGACATCCACTCCGGCCAGCGTTAGTATCCGCGCAGCCAGGTTCGACTTATCCAGCCCTTCCACCTGCCAGCCGTGCTTGGTTCGCTTTATGTTTTTTACGGCTCTTGTGTCGATAGCTGCCACACGGCTGCGGAATACCTCCGGCTCTAACCTTTGTTTTTCCAGCGCCTGCAATTCCAGCATTACCGTTGCAGCATCTGGCGCACGGAACCGGGCTGACAGGTCAATCAATGCCTCCTGCCGACCAACAATGTCTTTGGCAATAATGTGCTTTCGGTAAACGCTGACGGCCTGCTGTATTTCGTTGTCTTTGAGCAACTTTTCAGCCTGGAAATCATCATTAAAACCCTTGTAGTCTCTGCTCCGTGATTTGGCATAGCTGAACCCCGGCGCTTCGCGCTCTTCGGCCACCAGCTTTGCAAATGAGTCATCTCGCTTACTTATCTTTATGGTCACAACGCCCCCTTTGTGAGGCTTGAAGCGTATCGGGGAAATGGGAGGATCAAAAACAGCGTTACCGCTGGCATGTAGTACAAATAAAAAAAAGCCACTCCGGGGGCGGAATGGCTCAACATCACAAAGAGTAAAGCAATGGCTGTATCAACAAAGCAAAGGTAAAGACCGATGACAGCAAACGGTAGTTCGCAACCGCCTGCTACGGGAAGGGATTATGCTGATTTGCTAGAAAGACAACAAAATTAGGCGTGAGCGGTACTCTTTCTTAAGGCGATCTCTTTTACCGCCTGGCTTACTTCGCTTGCGCTGAAAAGCCATTCACCAAAGCAACACCGACAATTGAATAAATCATTGATATGGAAAGCAACACCGTCCAACGCGACATGCTCAGGGTTTACCCACCAGATATCACCATCAGTAGATAAACACCTCAACCTAAAGTAACGCATACCCCCAATGCGCGCGCCCCTTCGCTCTCTGCGCCATGATTCGTTACCCGCCAACGCAGCGCCTGCACACTCCGCAGCCCACCGCTTGGTTATTTTCGCTTCCCCTGCTGAATTCACCTTAATGACTGCATAAGCCGGTGTTTTCACTTTTCTATCCCTGCCATTCGCTGATTTGCTTGATTCTAATTTGTAGTTCAAATAAGATCTATAAAGGTGCTCAAAACACCTTTGCAAAGCGGCATTTCACCCTGTCAGCGTGATTTTTTTGTACCCAGAATTTATGCTCTGGTGGCTCTTGCCATATGAGTGCTGAATTATGGGGTGGAGTGCGACGAATAGCAGGCCTCTCCGTCTGTAATAAGTCCGCCGACTTTGCACGGTTTTGAGCTCCACCCCGCCCATCTCAAAAGTGGGCTTCAGACTCATGCAAAGGAGCACCCCAAATGGCTACATTATTATCCATTCCAGACGCAGCCGAACTTCTGGCACACACTATCACCGCTTTAAAAGCTGCTGGCTATGCCAGTGCCGCAATGATTCCCGCCGCTAAAAAGCCCTCAAATCAGGGTGAAAATCAGGAAGTGCATCAGCCCCTCACTGCCCCTGAGGTTTATGTCGCCCCCGGCAAGCAATACGCCAACGTTAACGAAGCGCTGGCGCACATGATTCACGATCTGAAAAATCCACAACGCGACAGCTACAACGAAACACTGGATTTTACCCATGCTAGCCTGGCGCAGATGCTGGATATGCTGCGTGACCCGATTTATCAGCATGGCCTGATGCTTAGACAAGAGTTTGAGAAAGGCGACGAGCTGCCGCTGGCGATGGTGACTACCTTCCTGCATATCCCGACCAACACAGAAGTGTCGTTCCGTCTCCCGGCTTACATGAAAGAAGATAAGCGCCTGGATGAATGCCAGAAGGTTGGCGCGACGTTCACCTATTTCCGCCGCTATGGTCTGCGCCAGGCTCTGGACATCACTGATGGTGATGACGATATCGACCAGGCCAGCCGCAAGCAGGAGCGCCGGAAAGCGCGTGCGCTCAACACCAGCCGCGAATGGAAACCGACCACCAGCGCACGCACCAAACCAGAGGCGATCCTCAACATGCTGGTTGCCGCTGGAGAGTTTACCGGGGCCGCTATCATCGCCCAGGCGAAAGCGCGTAATCCATTCCTGCGCACTCCTGCTGAAGTCGCAGAGGACACAATCACCCGTCTCGATGGGCTGAAAAGTGATGCAGAGCAGGCGCGGGATATCGTCCTGCGTTACGGGCTTACGGATGTTCACTGGCAGGGCTTTTATCAGGATGCCGGGCAGTTCAGGGTTGATGGTGATGACCTTATCGACATCAGTACGGGCCAGCACGTCAGCGCTGAAACAGCGATGGATATTGCCGAATCCCTGACAACAGTGGCGCTGTCCACCGCTGATAACAGTAACGTATACGACTCCTGTGACCGAATCATTCCTCCTCGCACGTTTGTTCCTGACTGCACACCGCTCAGTGAAGATGAAGAGGCATTTGTGCGGGTTATTGAGGAAGGCCATGAAGATGAAATTACAGAAATAGCCATGCAGCTGATGGAATCTCATGTTAACGCTGGCCTCAACATGCGTGAGGTTCATAATGACACCAGTTACCATCGCCGCAACTGGCATAACGCCTGCCGCGAGTTCTACACCCTTTCTCTGATGAAAGGAAATGCAAGTTTTGAGGCACTGGCAAAGCCTGAGATGACGATCGCGCACGAACTGGCTGACGATATTGATTCCGACGAACCTGTCAATGATGCCGACCAGATGTCGCAGAAAGCGGCTATCGCCATTGAGATTGCACGCGGCAACGCCAGCACTGACACAAAGCTCCAGCAACTTCATGAAATTGCCAGCCGCTGCGACGTCTATACAGCCGGATACGTGGATACGCTAATCCTCTATGTGGAGACTGACGAGCTCTCCAGTGAGTTTCCTGTGTACGTTCCTGAATCAGACATGCCTTACTAACATGTGGGGTAAAGGTCATGAAAACTGCACAGGAAAAGTTACAGCGTCACTTTGAAAAACAACGTGAGTATCAGGTACGGGCAATCACCCGCCAGCGAGAGAAGCAGGCAGACCCGGAATGGCGTGCCGAGCAGTATGAAAAGCAGCACGAGCGGCAAATTAAAAGCGCTGAACGGGCAAAAAATAAACCCATTAAATGTCGCGGGTTGAAAGGTAGGACTCCTACCGCAGCGGAACGACACGTTATGGGTAAAATCGGATCCCTTCCCTGCATTGCCTGTTATGTACATGGTGTGACGAATGATAATGCAACGATTCATCATATTGACGGCAGGACAGCAGACGGCGCTCACGCTTATATACTCTCGTTATGTGACTGTCACCACCAGCACGCAGCTCCAGCGGCAGTGCGCGCCATTTATCCATGGCTGGTTCCTGTTCATGCTGACGGCACCTGCGGCGGTAAAGCTGAATTTGAAGCGCTAAATGGCACCCAGGAGCACCTCTACGCGCTTTGCCTTGAAATGATAGCCTGAAACCTCTGCCATAGCCGCCAGCACTACCTGGCGGCGTTACCGCTCGTCCGTTTACTGTATGCACTATCCTCCATCGCTTTTAATCGCACCTGACATTTATTTATGAGGTGCTTATGTCCGAAAACAACTATGGCGCGATGATGATGAAGTCTGATGTTGGTGCAGCAGATGACATTAACGCGATTTTACAACCGGGTATCTATTTAATTCCCCCTTCGAACTCATCCTCACCTGACAGTCAAGGCGGAGCGCTCACCGTTCACTCAGGATCTCCACTCCGCCGAACATTTACCAGTGATGCTTTGATATGCCTGGTATCTACATGGAACGGAAATACATGGACTGGTTGGCAAGGCCCCTTGGCAAAAGAGCGTAACCTTGCTGATTTACCTAATCCGGCACTGGCACGACAAAACCTCGAATTAGGCGCTTTTCACACTGATAGCAATTTCACCAGCGTTTCCGCTCCCAACGGTGGGGTATTTTTTTACATCACGCCAGACGGTCACTGGGGAGTGCAGGATTCGGCGGGTAACCCATTGCCATTAGCGCTTGCCAATGGTGGAACTGGAGCAAATACCCTGTTGGGCGCAAGGGTGAAATTAGAGATTGCGTCTTTTGGCGGCGACGGGACGCTCACCACCATGTCCTCACCTGATGGAAAAGTTTATTTATACATTGATGACGATGGACACTGGGGAGTTCAGGACTCCGCAGGTAACCCCTTACCTTTAGCTATTGCCAACGGAGGGACGGGGGCAAATACACTGCTCGGTGCAAGGGTGCAACTTGGGGTGGCTAATTTTGGCTCAGATGAAAACAGATCGACAATGTCCGCGCCTGGTGCGCCAGCTTTTATTTTCATAGATAAGCATGGTGATTGGGGGGTGCTTGATTCAACCGGAAAAGTTATCCCTCTGCCATTATCGCGGGGCGGTCTGGGGGCCACAGACGCTGCTGGCGGAAGAACTGCATTAGAGCTTGGATCTGCTGCGACCAAATATGTAGGAACAAGCGCAGGGCAATTGCCTGACATGAGCGCTTTTCCGGTATCAGCAGTAGCTAAGGGTTATGAGCGCCAGCCAAATGGCCTGCTGAGACAATGGGGAACTATAACTATCCCGGCCGCAAATGGTAATGCCGATGTCGGCATTGACTCCTTTGCTATTCAATTCCCGAACGGCGTGTTGAACTGCCGCGTGAATGGCACTTCAACGCTGACCGACACTCCCTGCTTTGCTTCAGCGGAAGCTATAGACAGGAATCAGATTCGAATTAAGGCCGTCGCTGTAAATCTGACAAACAAAACTATAACCCAGGGTATGGCCGTGAGCGTCGCCTGGGAAGCTATTGGAGCTTAACAATGAAAGAATTTATCTACAGCGCAAAAAATAATGCTTTCTATCCTGTTGATATGTTTTCTGATTACGAGGCCGCAGGAACATGGCCTGATGATGGTAAAGAGGTTGACAGAGAGTTGTTTGTTGAATTTACATGCGCCACTCCCGCTGGGAAAGTTCGTCAACCTGGACCTGATGGGTTGCCTGTTTGGGCTGACTTACCGACAGTGACGATGCCTGAGCTTATTGCGCTGGTCGAAGCAAAGCGCCAGCAGTTGCTTTTTGAAGTTGACACAGTAACGGCAGACTGGAGAACTGAGCTGGCACTGGGCGATATCAGCGATGAGGATCGCGAAAAACTCTCAGCGTGGATGGCCTATAAACGGCTAGTTAAATCTATCAGCGGTGAGTCAGCCCTTGCTGAAGATTTTGCGTGGCCACCCCAACCTGACAACTAAACATATTGAGGCCGCTTATGCGGTCTCTTCTTTTTTCGCCCCTTTGTGGTGAACCTCCCACAGCGTAACTCCTATCGAATCGCAGAAATCACCTAGGTGGTTTAACCCTGACCACTCCCGGATCCCACCTCGCGCCGCCTCGACAAATACCGCCGCATCCGCCGAACGGTGCAGGCCGAACAGTCGCCACTTGCCAGTTTCTGTCCTGGTCGCTACCACGCGGGCAAACATGCCGTTGCGGTAAAAATCTTTGAAAACCGGCTTTTTTCTCGTCGTCACTTTCATAAAAAGACAAACCCCCGAAATGTTGATAACAAATCGGGGGTATGTTGTCACAAACTGTCAGAATGACATTTTTATTTCTGAGCGGTCATGATGCCTGGGCAATATCACGCGCTGACGGCAGCGGGTTGCTGTATACCATGCCACTGATTACCGGCGCGATGGTCATCTGCGTTTCGTTTTTGCGCTTGAGTGTAACCGACAGAGCGCGGCTGGTTTCCTGGCTGGTCAGCGGTTGCGTAGACAAAAGAATGACGGTCAGTGGGATGACAACCAGCCCGGACTGCTCCAGAAAGCGTCTTTTGCCACCCAGCTTATATACCGGCGTTACGCCTGACACCGTGAGCCCAAAGTAATTAGCTGGCGCGGTATCCGTGGCGGTTTTGGCCGGGCAGAAGATAACCGCCTTATCGAACCCGGAAACAGTCAACTGTAGCGCCGATAAATCAGGCACGCCGTTAACTGGAGAGTTATCACCGTGGAATATCTCCAGATCGCACACAACGCGCTGTAACGGGTTCTGAAACTTGAGCGACCATGTGCCAGCCAGCAAGCCGCCAAACACGTCTATCGTCTGCTGTTGGTACGGAATGCCATTAATTGGCGCTGTGCTTCCCCTTATCTCAGCAGGGAGCACCCAATCTGGCACAATACTTGTGTCGTCGAGTGCCGCTTTCGCCAGGTCAGATATGGCAACTAGTTCATCAGATGTTAAGGCCATTATTTCCCCTTAGCCGTTAAAATTCGGTCAATGTTTGCGGCCTTCTCGTACAGGTCGTTAAAGATGTAATTAAGCTCGGCCATATCTACTGGATCGCCCTTCACCAGATTCCCGCTTGTGTCCAGGTAAGTGGGCTTAAATCCCACCGAACGCGTAGTTGTTGATGGCTGTTTCTTGCTGGCATACGCGCCACCGTTAAACGGGTAAATGCGGTCAATAGTCGCAAAGCTGTTCATGGCTGATTTACTCGCGCCAGCAGCGCTTTGTATTTGCCGTACAGGTCATTCAAAATGAAGTTCATCTCCTGTGCGCTGATGCCATCGCCAAACACCAGGTTTCCCTGTGAGTCAAAATAGGTTGGCGCAAAACCTGACGCCTGCTTTTCCTGTGATGGCTCCTGACGATTTGGGATATCCGCGCCACCTTGCCCGGCGTAAATCTTGTCTGTTGCCGCCCAACTATCCATTAAGCACCTTCACCTTTTTTACAGTAACGAGAGTGTTGAACGGCTCCACAAGTTCGGTTCCGTTCTGCGTTTTTGTTCCTTCAATGCGCGTCAGAAGTGATTTTGTTGCCGTCACGCGGATCCCCTTTGTGTTGGTCGCCCTGACGGTCTTTTGCGTGCGCTCATACTTTATTCCAGCCCAGACCGCAGGAAAAACATTGCCGGGAAACATGGGGGAATGTGGCACAAGGTTTACGTTTGGTGGCGTGGCTGCACTGTAGATATCCGCGCCGAACGTGGCAGAAACCAGAGTCTCTGGCAGCTCGATATCCGGAGCCATTGCCCCACACTGCACAAATACCATGCGGAATGGTACGC
Source organism: Enterobacter sp. CCUG 70166 (assembly GCF_020224095.1). Classification (NCBI taxonomy): domain Bacteria; kingdom Pseudomonadati; phylum Pseudomonadota; class Gammaproteobacteria; order Enterobacterales; family Enterobacteriaceae; genus Enterobacter; species Enterobacter sp. CCUG 70166. Next base: position 242,999 of record NZ_NRIQ01000011.1, on the reverse strand, counting down.
GATTGAACGCGGCCCCCACCGCACCAGTGGTGAGACCCACTTTATCCAGGGCCAGCCATGTCACTCTATAAAGCTGGCGAATGTATGCTCCGATAGATGGTCTGGATTGCGCGGAAACGGACTGGCTTCCCATTGCCTGTCGCAGTGCCATTCGGTATTCGTCATCGTCACGACCATCACGCAAAATGTCATATTCTTCACCCCGCGCATCCAATAACAGGCCTGTTGTATCGTCCAGTGAATAGCCTTTTTTCAGGTACTCGATAGCCGCCACCATATCCGCATTACTAGATTTTAGTCCGGCCACCAGGTCGATGTTGCGCTGCTTGCGCACCTTTGAGGTAAAGCGCTCTTTTGCCAGCTGTGATGGTGCTTTGATTACCGGCTCCATTACGACACCGCCACTGACGAATTATTGGTAACAGCAATTATCCCACTGCCGATCGCAACGGTTTTGTCAGCAGGCGTTGACGTCTTGCCAACAGTGACGGTGATGTCCGTCAGCGTCGGAAGCGCAGACAGCAAACGGGCATAAATTTGACCAGCAAACACATCGCGCCCGACTTGGAGCTGCGAGAAATACGCAGTCACGGTGTTTTTCGCAACGCTGATGTAATCCGCCGGCTTGCCCGTCGTTTCTGCATCCCATTTTGCATCAGACACCGATACGTAAACCAACTGATAGCTCTGACGGCTGAAATACACTGTTTCGGTTGTGGTTCCGTCAGTCGCTGTGCCGGACACATCCCCATAAAAGCCGCATTCACCTGCCGCTGCGTTGTAAATAGCCTGAGCGATATCATTATCCACCCCACCAGCCACAAACGCCTGAATCGACTTACCCGGCACGCCATCGGCATTGGTCGTGAAATCCCGATTGACCACAACATCCGCGTAAGTCACGCCATCAACAGCCAGGATCGCATTTTTGATGCCCGGTCGTGATGAACTGATGTTCACTCGGCCTGCGGCTGCTGCCGCCTGTAAGCGCGGTCTGTAAATCTCATCATCCTCAATGAGATAACCCTTCAAACCGTTCGAAAGTACAAGGATGTCATCCGTTGCTACATACCCGAAAAGCGCCTGCGGGAACTCAGTATCGCTTTGATACCATGCGGTGGCCGGAATACCGGCTCTGACGATCTGGAATACATCATCAGAAAAGGAGAACTGAATCAGCGAGCGCCCGTCAGCAGCATAGAGCATCTGTCCGTATGCCGTTGTATAGGTCGCCAGTGACGGCTCTTTCAATACGATATCTGCGTACAGTCGGCTGATAATGGCGCTTGACGTGTCACCTGTCTGAAATTGCGTGGAATAGGGCTTGCCGGATATCGAAATGGTGAACGTGTTACCCGGAGTGATTGCAGCCTGCTTAACCGACAGCACAAAGCCTGCTGCCGTCTTGCCGTTCTCTTTTACGTCGCCGGTAGTCGTCCAGTCGCCAGCACTGCCGGAAATAGTGAATAGCTGCCCTGCTGGAACGGTCTGCCCTGGCTGCAACAAATAAACGGCATAAGCAGAGGATCGCATTAACCCGTTGCGGGGAAGGTTGAACCGCTCACCAAAGGCATCCAGTTGCTTTCCCTCACCCTCGGAAATGAAGAAACCAGCAAACACCCAGCCGATCGCCTCAATGATGTTGAGGTCATCTTCAGCAACAACCGCGATTGTTTGCCCGATTAACGAATCACCATCAGGGTTGACGTTTCCCAGCGCCCCTTTCAGCTTCTCGAATTTATCGCCGCGTATCTCCGGCAATCTGGCGCCATGCCAGCCGCTGTCGTTAACTAATTCCACTGGTCACCTCTTTGCTCTCATTGCCGATGTAAACAGCAAAACGGATCGTGTAATCACCCTTCACATCGTTGATGGTTGTTGTCCTGGCATCCGAAACGCCAACTGTGCGTTTCGCTTCTGCGTTAATCATATTGGAGACGATAGAGGCCGGGAGTTTTGACCCCATGATGCCAGGGAGCCATGGCAAGCCCTGCGACGTATCCAGCCACCATTCACCCCGGTTTGTGGCTACGCGGATTTCGGCCTGCTGCGCAATGCCATCAATGCCGCCATCCAGCACAAAATCTCCATTGACGAGGACCACCCCGTAGTCATCCTGCATTATGTCCAGCATCAGTAATCCATCCCCTCAACGGCTGTCAGCTTCGACACCCAAACGAGACAGCGGGTCGCGCCAACTGCCTCTGTGCGTTCAACATGCCCGACCGGGATTATTCGTTTACCACGGCAGGTAGGCATTACCAGTGTTAACGGTTCGCCAGGTGCCGGGCGCTCATTCGAAATGAAGCACCCTTTAACACCATGCCGATACTGAACGGTTGTGATATTCATTCGGTGTGCCGCCATTGCTCCAGGTGAACGATCGTCACCGCTGCATCAAGTGACTCAATATCCAGCAGGTCATCAAGGTCAAAGCCCTCACCCGCATCGTTCAGCATCTGCGCCATAGCTGCCTGGTGCGGAAGCTCAAAAGGCAGATCGCAGTAAAACGGCATGTACTGGTCTTTGCAGTCACGGCAGGTCGCCATCACCATAGTCAGGGGCGCGTTAATGAGAGGCACGCACTCCACCTGCTCAACCACAAGCCCGGTGCGTTCGGTTACGCTAATAATGTCGCCTTTGGCGATTTCTTTCGTGTAGTCGCCAGCCATCAGAAAACCGCGATTAGAAAGAGCAATTTGTGCAGCCTGGTCGTTTAGTTTCATGATTAATTCCTTCGTGGTTTGCTGGTGGGCTTACCGTCGCCCTGTTCCATATGGTCATGGTCTTTACCGGAAATACCGTCGCTGTCGTGGTCTGCCGCTTTGCTGATTCCTGCAATATCTACATCGCCGCCAAATTCCGCTTTAGCGCCGCTGGACTCTCCTTGCTTCAAACCTTTATCCATAGTCACGTCATCACGGAAACGGGCTGGGCCTGTGAAGTCATGACCACCCGGCGCGATAAAATTGATTTTGTCGCCATCCATTACGATCTCAGCGCCACCGCCTGTTGCGGCTTTAATGTGGTTGTCATCCCACTCGATAAACGCGCTGCCGCTGAATACGCGCAGCCCTGCACCATCCGGCATCTGATGGCTGGCGAAGTCGGAAAAGCCGCAGAACGCCACGGCTGAGGACAGTGTTTTGTGGTCTGGTTCGTCGTCGTCACCGTGGGATAAGGCGATAAGCAGGCACTCATCACCAGGCTTAACCCGACCGGATACGCCGGACTTTCCGCCATCCCAGACGAGAGACACCAGCCGGACGTTTTCTACCTCGGCGTACTCAATAGGATCCGGGTTATCACCAAAGGTGCGTTTAGGTGTTGGCTTGACGGTTGCCCGACCACCCTTAACAGAGACAATCTTTGCCTCCAGTGCGAACAGCGCAGAGTTAAGCGCCTGGTCAACGATGGCCGCGATTTGGCTTGCCGCTCTCATGCGATAATTCCCTCCCATGAAGTTGTGCGGGGCTGGGAATCTCTGGTGCTGAACCGGTGAGAGATTTTTTTGACGATAATCTCCCAACTCTCACCCATCGACGGGGAAGAGAGCACCACTTTTTCACCTATCTCCACACCACCGCGCAGCAGTGACTCCCACGTAATGGCCTCGATTACACCTATCTGGCGACGTGCGCCTTTGCTGTAATCCACCTGCGAATTTTTCGGGGGCCAGGCATACGTTTTGATGCTCTTTTCGTGTTTGGCCTGGATCTGCTCTTTCTCTGACGGCTTTTTCTTTTTACGTTTCGGGGTATGGATTTTGAGAAGCGGAACGCCCAGCAACCCGCTGTCAGGAGAGAACGCGGCAGCACCATCAAAGATGGAATCACCAGCTGTAACTGCAATCGACTGGTACTGGAGTGACCACGTGGCGTTTACCGGGCGGCAAAGACTCGTCAGAACGTCGCGGGATAGCGCCGCAGCGCTGATGTTTTTGGGGAGAGTTAGCGCAGCGGCCGCTTTTGACAGCTGGCAACCCAGCCCCATATCAGAGGCGACCTGCGCGATCGCTTCCTTGAGAGATTGCCCCTTACGGAACTTGCGTGATGTGACGCTGGCGCGGAACGGGATAAGAGCCTCGTACAGCTTCATTTTCAGGCCGTAAACCTCGCCGGGTTTAACGTTCACGGCGCTGATGAGTTCACCCTGGAACAGCGTGAACATCCCTTCATCTATATAGCCACCTGCAAACGTGACCATAGAGCCAGCCTGAACGATCGCGTTATGCGTCTCAGGTGTCAGCCCCCAGATAGTTAAGTCGGCCTCGTTCGGCTCTTTCTCGTCATCGCGCACACAGGAAAAATCCACATCAACGCCGTCAATGTGGATCGTCTCACCATCGGTGCAGAAAACAGTTATCTCGTACTGCCAGCCGTAAGCCATAAATCGCCTCCTTATATAGGAGTGATTTTTAGGCATGCACCTGGCTAATTACAGAAACTCCGCCAGCGGTAACGATTGTCAATATATGGCTCAAGGTTTGAACTGTGGATAACTATTAAATAATTGCACCCTGCATGAATCATGTTAGCGGTCAATATCGCCCTCAAGCCGCGCCAGCATTGCCTTTCAATGTGGATAACATTAATCGTGCCAACTTTATTGTTGTTATTTTGTTGGTTTTGTAGTGCTCGCTTTTCGCTCAGATAATATGTAACAGCTCTAACATAATTAAACGGATAATTTATTGCCCGTTTCGCCAGAACGCTTAAAAATGATTATTCGACCCCAGCAGGCGACGGAAACAAGCCCGGTGCGGGTTTAATGGGTTTCGCCTCCCCCTCTCTCTCCACCTCTCCATTTTTCGCCCTGTCTGCATTATGGCGTGTCAATATGTTAATGGCGATGGTCATACCAGATTGCGGAAACATATCTGAGTCAAACCATTATCAAATGTCGTAATAATGCAGTTATGTATTTGAATGGGTTAGTTTTTGTTGTGGTGTAATTTTCCCGGCTTTGTTTCTGCCTGAAACACTTATTAATACTTTGGCCTTCTTTGCTGGTTTAATGACCACTTTTCGACATTAGGTCGCACTGTCAAACCTTATATATCCGTTTGCCTCACCCCTCCATCCCCTTGAAATATCAGCCACATTTCACAGTCAAAACTTTTTAATTTTCTTCCGTCTCAAATTACAAGTTGTGGACATCAAAAAATGACCATAAATCGCATGCAAAACAATCAATTTATATATGTTATTGATAATATTGAAATTAATTATTTTTAGCGTTTATTCCCGAATTGTTGATATGCATCACTGTTTATCCCTCTGATTTGTGGTTCGTTTATTTTTATCCACATAACAATTTATTCACGTTCTACGTTACATTTGTAACATTAAGATGTTGAATTTATGTTGCTGTGAATTTAACAATATATTCACATGCTCATGTCGCCGCCTGGCGTTTTTCAGGCACAAAAAACCCGGCATTAGCCGGGCTGTTATCACATCATCAGGAGGTCAGCACATGCTGGCGAACGCCGTTTCAACCTCTGAGGCGCTGAGCGTGCATAAATCGGTATAAAGCGCCATTGCGTCAGCCAGAAACTGGCGACCATCCATTAATATCTTCTCGTTGTTCCGGTCGATTAATTCCACGCGGTAAATAGATGGCGCTGCTTTTAAATTAGTGCGCAACTGGAGGCATTTAAATGCACACCCACGCGGATAATTTGTTTTATACATTACGTCATTGTCTTTAATAGCCGCTGTTTTCATTTTTCTACCTTAACGCTGAGATAATCATCAATAGAGTTTTTTAGCGCTTTGCGCATCGCTGAATATGGCGGCGACTGCAAATAAGCGGCTGGCACATCTTTAACTGCATGATTAAGAATTAACTCCACCGCTAAATAATCCTCTCCACGAACGGCTGAGGCTGTACGAAATACCTTTCTCAGGTCGTGGCTGCGCCATTTAATCCCGGCGCGAGACACTACCGTATTAAGCGTGTTGTATTTGATTTCTGAGTCCTCAATCACCCCTATCCACTCAGTTACCAAAGGTATGTATTCAAGCGGAACGGGCAGCAGCAGATCCGAATGCGTTTTCGTGTGTCTGTCAGGCACGAACAGGCGACCGCCCGCCAGCATGGAGGTGCGTTTAAGCGATAGCGTTTCTGATACCCTGAAACCGAAGCACAGCATCAGGCGCAGTACGCATCTGTAAGGCTCTCTGACCGATTCAATATCACGAACTACATCAACATATTCAGTGACGCTCACGCGGCCCGGCTTGCTTAGTGCACGGTGCCTTTTGATACGTTTACCGATAGAACGGGCGGCGGTGCGCATAGCATCCAGCATGCGCCCCAGCGAACCCGGCGCGGCGGGTTTAAATTTGATATCAGCGTGAATCACCCAGGCGACGACCGCAGCCACACAGTCAATGCGCTGGCGGATTGTTGAGGCGGCAAGACCATCATCAATGCAGCGGTCGGCGTAACGGATCCATGTGTCCGGCACGCTGGCGGCGCGAACCCCCAGCGAGAGAACCGGCTCAAGCATGCGCACGGCGTGACGCTCGTTAATGATGGTTTTTTCGCGCAAACTGACCGCCCTGGCGCGGCGGTCAACCATTACCAGTAAATCACTCAGCATCGCTACCACCTTCTTGTCGAGGTACTGCTGCGATATGCAATCTTGGCTCACCGTCTTTTGGCTCCGGCCACTGACGAGCCTTGTTTATCTCCAGCTTTTCAATCATCGCCAGGGTAATCTGCTCATCACTTAAACCTGCGCGGCGCTGTGCATCCCATAACAGAAATTGCATGTCAGCCCACTCGCTTAAATCTTCTGGCGCTGCGGCGGCTTCCAACGCCTCCTGTGACAGATGCTTAAGCGGCCCGACCGGACCAACACTGCCGAATGCAGATTGTGACCACTCAGCATGCTTGTGCCGAATCTGTTCGCGCTCCGCTGATGACCCCGTTAGTGCTGCCAGTGCGATTTCGTACACGGCAATATCCCGGCGTGCGCGTAGCGCGTACGCCTCCGGTAGTTCTTCAATTACTTCATTAGCAACCAGCGTCATTTTGCCGATGTGTGCGATTAACTGCTCTTTGGTGAATTCCATTATTTGTTTGCCTCAAATACAGCACGTGCAAAGCCGCGCGGAGTTAGTGAGCGGAGTTGTTTTGTTTTGGCGCTATTGCCGCCCAATGACTTCCACCCCCAAAAACAACCGATGTTTATCGGCCCAGGCCTTTTCGTTGGCATGACAAACCCACCCCCAGCCCAGATACACGTTTTCTTTGTGTAGCCGTCACACGCTGGCATTTTGGGGTGATAGGAACCCTCGTCGGGACGCAGGTGCGCTCCGTATTCGTGGGGATTGAAGTAATAATCAGGCTTCCGCCAGTGCGTTGACATTTTCCCTACTGGATTCTCCACCATCCACGCCGCGCCGAACTCCTCAGCCATTTTTTCCACCATCTGAGCATGCTTCACTGAGTCCAGTGATGTATGCCCCTCATGCTTTGCACCTGACACGGCTAAATCCGTGCAATCTGGGAAGGCGAAAATCATCTGCGGTTTTGGGATTCCCGTCAGTTCTGGTTTATATGCGAAATTCTCGCTAATCCAGCAATTCACGTAGTGCAAATTTTCATGCTGCATTTTGATGTGATACGCACCATGGTTCCCCTCGTCTGCGTTAAAGCAGTAAACATCATGCCCGGCCTCAGCCCACGGCAAACCCATAATCCCCGAACCATCGAAAAGCGACCAAATGACCATATTGTTTTCTCCGTTATCAGGCGCTCGACTTAATTTGTCTCGCCTCGCACAGCCAGCGCCGTGCGGATCGCCTTTGCAATGCGAGCGTAAAAGCTCGCGTTTTCGTAGTCCTGTTCGCCAGCCCATTCAAAGATGACGGCGGTAAACTTCATGTTGCTGATGACCGTAGAGGTAGCATCACTGCGGGCGTACAGAGCCACCCACGCACCCGGATTGGTTACGCGGGTTTTAACTCCACCCAACGCCGGGGTAACACCACGGATAGCGGCAGCGTGGCGGCTGGCGGTGCCTTTGCTCACGCCCTCACGTTCGGCGCGATCGGCTACCAGCTTCAAACCCTCTTCAATGAAGCTTTTAGAGAGACGGCGCTCGTTGCGTTTGGTCTTAATTTTGTCCATTTGAATCACCTTGCGTAATCATCCAAGCCGTTGCGTTCGGGGCCAGGCGCACCTCTGTAACCAGACCGCGCGTCGCCATGCTTTTCATCTTCTGGCGCACGTCATACTGGAGGATCGCCTTATCTGGATGTTGGCGGCACAGCGCCTCACGGATGAAGCTGGTGTGCATCTTCTGATTCTTTAAATCAGGGCTCGACCAGCGCTGGAATACCTGGAATATGTCGGCATCCGTTATGATGTATCTGCGCATCATTTGGCCCTTCTCGGCACTACTTCAACCTTCCCGCATTCCGGGAACTCAATACCAATACGCAGGGCTGCAGCGGTGTTAAGCACCATGCGCATGCTTGGCGTACCCTCGAACCCTTCCACCCGGCGAACCGTGGCACGCATAACACCTACCAGCGTGGAAAAATCTTCCTTGCTCATGCGCAATTCACGACGCAGATTCCCACTTATCAAAAGGTCAGTTAATTGACCAATGGTCATGCGGCGCTTTTCTGCCATTACCTGTTTAACGTTTTCATTCATCGGAAAGCCCCTTATGAAATGCTTAGAACGTATTGGTTATCAGCCAGCTTAAAGGCGTGAATCGCTGTTCGTGATGCAACCCAGTCGTCATCCCCGCGCAAAAGTAGCGGCACTGTTTTTTCTGTGTTAATTAATTTCTCAATTACTTTTTTTGCGCTTTCATCTTTAGACGTGTCGAAAACAAACGCTCGTTGTTTTGATTTAATAACGTCGATCTTTTCAGATCCTTTTAAATACTTTGTTAGAAACACTTCTTTTTCTGGCGCGGCATTTACCATCAGGTTTTCAATTGAGTGTTTCATGTTTACCCTGTGCGGGTTTTTATACTCCACCTCTCCGGCAATGCTTCCGTTCGCCATTAGCCAGACAATATCTTTTAATGGGTAATGGTTTCCCTGAATTAAAACGCACTCCTCACCCTCACGCGTTCTAACGTAAACTGGCGTACCTTTCTCACCCATTCCTTTTCTGGATTTACGGAAAAGACCGCCGTCTCGGTATTCAAATAATTCGTGACACTTTTGAAAAAGCCACGCCTGATTAAGATAATCGCTGCCAGATGAAACGCCGTTGATTAAGTCAGCCAAAGGCGAGACGTCCGCATCAGCCACGGACTTTAGCGCCGCGCGCATCACGTCAGGCAGCAGCAAACCACCACTCTTCACTCGCTCTTGCGCACGGGCGTAAGTGTCTTCATCTGCGCGAAACTGGATAATCTGCGTTGCTCTTTTCATATCTTCCTCAAATTAAATTCGGTTCGACGTACACGCCAGTTCGCAGCGCGTTATGGAATGCGTTAGCCAGCCTGCATGCGTTTATTTCTTCTTTTGACATGGCTGGTCGTGGTTTCACTGCTTTCTTTTTTTCTGGCCTGACAGATTTCAATGCGCGAGTAATGGCCCCGCTAACAAAGAAATTCTTTTGTGCTTTTTTCAGGTGATAAAGGAATTTCCCTGTCTCAGGGCATTTATTCTTTTCAATTTCCACATATGGGGATCGAAACATATTCCAGATTCGACGAGCGATATTCTTAGCCGTTTGGCGCTGAAATCTGGCGTTAACCTCCTCGCATATCTGGCTTACTGAAAGCCTGCGATTAATCATTATTTTCACAAGGTCACGTGCCGTTACGTTCCTTTTCAAACCGTCATACGCGAGACGCAGAGACTCACGGAAATATTGACGCGCAGACCCGCCGTAAGTTGCGGCCCCTTTTTTTGCCAGCTCCCAGGCATGACGAAATACCAGCGCAAAATCGTGCATGATTTCCCTCACGTGTTCTTTTCCAGAGATTTGTAATTTTTGGCAATGAAAATGCCGTGTTTTCCGCTGTGTGGCGCAACGTGAAAAGCCATGCCACGGCGGGAAATTTCAGAAAGGATTTTTGCAGTACGAACAGGCAAGGCCTGGACGTAATCAAAGGGGGATATTTTGGAAGCTTCATCGCCGAAAAGGTGGGCTACGTTATCGCCCTCACCCATCCGACCACAAATCAATAGCAAAGCGCTAACAACATGCTTGATGTTGCTGCTTTTAGTTAACTTTACGCCTAAAACCGCCATAACATGACCCTATAAAAAGTAGGGATACCATGTCACGAACCGATGGAATGTATATTATGTTAAATGCACTATGGTGATAATGAGTTTGTGATTTGAACGCTGAGTTAACGCTGCTATTATCTAAGTCTTAAGGTTGGAATCATAAATGCTAGTATTGTCATGCTTGGGCTTAGCGGCAGCTGTATCCTCTCTACCGCTTTCTATAGGATGCTGCTATTTACTTTGCATAACAGAGTCTGGCGCAAGCTTATTAGCCAGACGCGCTGAACATTCATTCCATAAAAATCCCGCCGCTACCGGCGGGATTTCTTCATGGGTTTTTATACCTGCGCAAACAGATAAGCTCATCGCATTTACCCCTTCCCTTTATCGCTACTGCGGAAGCCTGAGAAACAGTGTCCGTTCCTGAGTCTGCGATGCTTTAAAACCATGGTGGATATAAAACGCTTTGGCGTCCTCAGTGAGTGCATGAACCATGATCGCCCGCACCCCAATATTCTCTGCTACCCGATAACAGCGTAAAACCGCATCCTGGAGTAAATCGGCTCCCAACCCATTTCCGCGTATTGAGACATCGACAGCCAGACGGGCAAGAATAATCACGGGAATGGGATCCGGCATGTTACGCCGCAAATTACCTGTCGCTTCCGTATGGTTAACGCTGCCGGTAGCCAGAGAGTAAAATCCCGCGACCTGCTTTGTGCCCGTTTTACAAACGACAAACGTTCGGGCTGCGCCAAGCGCCTGGTTTTTCAGACCTCTTTGTTTTAACCATTCGTCAAGTACGGCCTCTCCACTGACGAACTCCGCCAGTTGATGGACGATGGATAAGGGCTCTGGGGCGGTTACACGTCCCACTGAGGTTTCCTTGCCAGCAGTTTTTCTATGGCAGGATCGTCGGCGACCGGGGCATCAAGCATATCAATGAACTCTGCATACTGTTCATCGTTAAAATTGAATACACGCCGATCGAGGATCACATTTTCGGCTGCCTGACAGGCCATCTCCAGAATGAAGTCAGTACGTGATTTATGGAGGATCTCTGCGGCGGCATCGATAAGCGCCCGCTGGGATTCTTTGGCTCTAAGATTGAGTTGAACATCTGATTTCATGGGTATACCTCTTGTATAGCAATTGCTTTACAAGCATAGCATAAGCGGCGCGTATAGCAATCGCTATACAGGTCCCTTAATCATGTCTGACCTCTTCACTCTGCATATCGCAAGAATTTGCTCTCTCAGCCAGCGGTGCGCGGGATCGCGTTCCATTCTTGGGTGCCACATCTGTGATACCGTAATTAGACGGCTTTTCAACGGCAGCTCGAAAACCTGTACCTGGTCCGTTACCTGCTGATTGAGTAAATAGAGAGCGGGTATCATGGCGATAAGATCCGATGCCACCGCCACGGACAGCGCCGTCGGAAATCCCGGTACGACGCTCGCGATTTTACGTTTTGTTCCGAGTTCGGCCAGCGCATCGTCAACGGATCCGTGCAGTGCACCCTCGGGTGACGCTACCACATGGCCCCAGGCGACATAATCCTTCACCCCTATTTCTGCCTGCTTAGCCAGCGGATGCCCCTTACGCACGACGCCCACAAACCGATCCTCAAACAGTCGTTGCAGCCGTATTTCAGGCCCCATATTACTCTGGACGCCAATCTCCAGATCAACCAGCCCTTCCCGAAGATAGCGCGATGTTTTTTCCGGCTTAGGCGCAAAGCGTATACAGACGTCCGGCGCGGCGTCGGCCACAGCCGCTATAAGCGCAGGCCCAAACGCCACCACAAAACCATCGTTTGCCCTGATGGTAAAAAGTCGCGCCAGACTTCGCGCGCTGAACGTTTCAGTTGAGGGCTGTAATACCGCCCTGGCCTCGTGCACTGCACGCCTGGCACGGTCCCGGGTCGCTTCGGCCCACGGGGTCAGTACCATGTTACGTCCGGCGCGCACCAGAATCGGATCGCCAGTGACGTCGCGTAACCTGCTTAATGTCCGGCTCATTGCCGAGGTGCTGAGGTTCAGACGACGTGCCGCGCCTGCCACGCTCGCTTCACTCAGCAATATGTCGAGTGCTATCAGCAAATTAAAATCGGGTTCGGACATCTCCTTCCTCCCTGCATATTCAGATAAGGCGTTACATGCAACGATAAAGTGTAAATGGTGCGCCTTCCGCCCTGCAAAAGCCATCTTTATAGTTTTGTCATCCACACACTCTTCTCTAAGGACAACAAGATGATGCTTTTTTCCAGCCAACCCGGCGACGATGGACTGCCTGGCCCGACGCGCGCACGGGTGCTGGCCGCGATAATGACCACCACGTTAATGGGCGTGTTTGATGGCACCATGATCAACATTGCCCTGCCCTCCATGGCTCAGAAGATGCAGGTGCCAGCCAGTTATGCCGTCTGGTTCGCCAACGGGTATCTGCTGGCGGCTGCAATGACGCTGGCGATATTCGCGGCGCTTGCGGCCCGCCTGGGTTATCGCCCCGTATTTCTGGCAGGCCTGACGACCTTTACCCTGACATCGCTGGGTTGCGCGCTGGCGAAAACGCCCGAAGTGCTTATCGGTATGCGCGTGCTTCAGGGGATCGGCGGCGCAGCGACGCTGAGTATTGCTCCCGCGATACTGCGGTCCGTATTTCCCGGACGATTGCTTGGCCGCATTCTGGGTTTGCACGCCCTGCTCATCGCCTCCAGCTCCGCTATCGGCCCGGTATTGGGCGGTACGATCCTTCACACCCTGAGCTGGCAATGGCTTTTTGCGATAAACGTTCTTCCCGGCACCCTCGCCTTGCTGCTGGCGGTCAAATCGCTGCCGCGGGATGCGGTTCGAAAGCAAGCGCCCTTTGACACCCTGGGCGCCATATTGTCGGCGCTGCTGTTGGGTTCGACGATCGTGGCGGCGAACAGCCTCCATGATGCTACTTATCACACAGGTAGTCTTTGCTGGACGGTTCTCGCTGCGCTGAGCGGCATGGCTTTTATCTGGCAGATCCGCCGCACGGATAACCCCTTACTGCCGCCAGCCATATTCAAAAATGAACGTTTTACCCTCGCGGCCTTAACGTCGATGATTGCTTTTGTCAGCCAGGGTATCACCTTTATTGCGCTACCCTTCCTGTTTCAGAGCGAATACGGCTACAGTCCGGTGATTTCTGCCCTGCTATTTACGCCGTGGCCGCTCGGGATCGTGCTGATTGCGCCGCATGCAGGCCGGTGGGCGGACACGATTTCCGCCCCGGTGATTTCAACTCTGGGGCTGATGATTTTTGTCGTCGGTTTGATTCTGCTGGCAACATTACCCGCCAGCCCTTCGATGTGGAATATCTGCCTGCGAAGCCTGGTTTGCGGGATGGGATTTGGCTGCTTTCAGAGTCCCAATAACCGGGAAATGCTCTCAAACGTTAGTCGTGACTATGCGAGCTATGCATCCGGTGTGTTATCCATTATGCGCACGTTCGGGCAGTGTCTGGGGGCCGCCGCTGTGGGCGTACTGCTGGCGACAAATGAGAGAGCAATTCATGCTGCACTGTGGATCGCTGCGGCGGCTTCTGCCGTAGCGGTCATCGTCAGCGCGAGCCGACTGCGTAAAATCACTCATCCTGCGGAAACAGGTTGAGCGAGCAAAAGCTCCCGGGTCGCATCTTCAAAATTAGGGCGCGGCCCGTACACCACTTTTACATGCTGTAATTCATTAATGATTTCATTACTGATGTCGTGACCATAATCCACTGTAGAGGCGCTATCTTTATTGAAAACGACCGAATAGTGATGATCTATTCTGTATCTTTCAACGGTATCAGAAATAACTCGCTGGCTTATATGCCGCAGGCGACCCTGCTCTGCCCGCAGTTGCGTGTTTTTACTCATATCATCGATCGCTTTCATTTCACGGCGCAAGGGTTCTGGCAGAGCATAATATTTTTTCTCAACTTCAAGCGCGGATTTTTTAGCTAATGCGAGAAGTATTTCGTTCTGCTTTTTTTCCTGTGCCAGTAACGGTGATTCACGCAGGATCCGCTTGTAAGAAATACATGCAACCCCTTTTTGTCCGGCGTGAGGCTTAAGGTGACCGTTAAAAGAATATAATCCTACAAGACACACAAAAATTAACAGAATGACTGAAAAGCGTGGCTCAGACCGTTTAGTAATCATTGTCAGTTCCACCGAAAAAATAGGGTCGCAGAGGAAATGTACACGACAAAAACACATAACGGTAGCGCAGAGGTGTACAAAAATAAACCGCAGCGCTACCCCCTGTCATGATCAAAGGTATCAATTATATTTAAGGGTGATTGTCCCGGTGGCATTTGCTTGCCCTGGCGTGACAACGTCACTGGTTTTGTAATACCACGCTTTGAAACGTAAGGTTTCAGACTCTCCGGCCCCGCCTGCATTTGCCGGATCGCTATAGGTTGTTGCGGAGCCGATATCAGCAAGCGCGGTACCATCGGCAGCCAGCCCACTGCCTTGTGATGCGGCTTTTACACGACTGGAATTAAAAGCTTGTACCTCCTGACCAATGGCCCAGTAGGTAAAACTGCGTAGCGCCGGTTGATAGGCTGATATCACGACCCCCACACCGGTCGCCGTCGTACCCGATTCAGACTGGTCTAAAGCAATCACTGAACCATCATCGTTGTCGCCCTCGGCAAGCGGCCCGTTGATGGTCAAGGTCACGTTGGTGCCTGGCTGACAGCTCAGACCAACATCCTGTTCGGGTCCTTCCACCATCTTAAGATTATCAAACGCAGAGGTATCCACATCGCCCATATTAAACAGCAGGGAAGAAACGGATGCTGAGCATCCCATCGCATAGACTTCTATCTGTGTATTTGACAAATAGACTTCTGACGCATTATCACCGTTATCCGAACTGCTTTGCCCTTCACGAAATTCCACTGTCGCCAGTTTGCCGCTCTCAAGGGCCAGATTACCGCTCGGGATTGTACCCCCCGTCGCAATCAACTGCACACGATAGGCCGAGCCCGCCAGCGTATGGCTGCTCTCGCCATCGCCGGACTGCCATGAGTTATCAACCGCACGTTCATAATCATACGGACCGGCCTGGTTAAGCGTGTAGGTCTTAATGCCGATACCCGGTATCGTGGTCGGGTAGATATTATCTCCCACCGGCGACGCCGACGCTAAATGAGTCGGGTTATAATGAAATCCTACGTAATAATCCCTGCTACAGTTTTTAATCGTGACATCCCCATCCGTCCCGCTGATATATCCAGAATCGTATAACACTTCGCCAAAGGTATAATTTTTCGCACTGACCAACAGTTTCGAGGGTAATGGGATCGTCGTGACGGTAACATCATCGCCGTTATCCCGGTTACAGGCTGCATGACTTAATAGTGGGACTGTCCCCAGCAATAACACCAGATAATATAAATATTTTGACATGAAATTAGTCTGCTCACTTAAGCTCAGTTATAAACAACATTCAATGTAATCGCACTGCTGAATGCACCCGGTGTTGGGGTCCCATGTGGGGTATACATTCGGGCAGTAAAAGTCATCGCGCCGGTTTGGTTTTCGAGCGCAACCGGGTAGCTCACGCCGTTGGCCAGCGCGACACCGCTGATGGGATGTTCGTGGTCACGGATAAACAACTGAAGGCCGACATCGGTCGCGCCGCCTGCATCTGCCGCCACCTGATTGGCGTAAATGACAGAGGCATAAGCCGGATCTTCAGCGTAAGGTGCGCCTGTAAAGGTAACCGTTGCCTGGCTTAACCCTGCGGTGCAGCTGTCAAACGCGATGGTCACTGGCACATTTCCTGTGTTCCCCCCCGCTACGGCAAAGTCTTTCCAGTAATATTTCCCGAGGTCGACTGCCTCCGGTTTGGTGACGTTACATGAGCCATCAATAATGTTTCCGGTGACATGGAACTCAATATCATTGCGATCGGTGTACGCCATTGCCGGCGGCACGCTCAGCATGAATACCATTCCCGGGCCGATGAGCGATTTAAGGCCGGAACGGAGAATAATGAAGCGTGACATTAATTTGCTCCCGATACGGGATGGCAAACCCCGTTGATGAATAAAATATCGGCCTCTGTTTTAGCGCCGGCAAGTGTGTAATCAACGGCGCACTGCTTGTTCGCCGTCTCCCCCCACTTAACAATTAACCGCCCTTTCCCGGCGAGCCCGACGAGATACACTTCCCCGCCGTCGCCAACAATACTGCTGCGCGTGTCATCCGACTCGCCGCTGGTTTGTGTTACTACTGCGCCAAACGGCACCGGTTTACCGTTGTAGGTCAGCGTCATCATCGCCTTTTGTCCAATCCAGGTGTTGTACTTCACGCGTACTACCGCCCCTTTGGTCGGCACCACGGTTTTGGCGATGTTATCAATGGCCGCAGAAGTATCGCTGGCATCCACTGTGTTGAGTGAGATCGAATTGCTGTGATACGGACGAACGTACGGCACAATGGCGTTACCGAAATAATCGGTATGAACGTTCGTCTGCCCGTTGATCGGCATACCGGAAACACCCGGTGTTTCAACCAGCGCTACGCTATCGTTGAGCTGACGCGCCAGGGTGATACCGTCGCGATGCAGCACCATGCCCCCGCGCAGGCTGTAATTCACTCGTCGGCTGTAATCGTCGTAGCTATAGCCTGCGGACATATCGGCATAAGTACTTTGATAACCCACAGTGACATTGCCGTTAGTAGCTTCAGAATCGGCGTTATAGCCTTCTGAAACCTGCCAGTTCAGCTGGTTTTCCTGCATCGCGGTACCGGAAATTCCGATGTTGTGCGTGGTATCGCCGTTTTTACTACTGTTCATCGAATAGTTAGCCGAAACAGACCGGGCCGCTTCACTGTGGCTGAAGGCGCTGAACGGTACGCTCAGGTTAAGCGAGAAGACGTTATCGTCGTCGTAGTTATCGGAATCGTTATTGTAACCGCCATTGACGTTTTTAGAGTGGGCATAGTTCAGCGAGTACGACACCGGTCCAAGCGTGCTGCTGAAGCCCAGGTTCATGGAGTCCGCATGTTCACTGTTCCAATAAGAGGCGTCGTACATGCTCAGTGACAGGGTGCCGAAAGGCAACGTCTGTGAGATTGTCACATCAAAACGGTTTCGCTCGCGGCCATTATCAATAGTGCTATTGCCCGGATCCCAGTCATTGAGGAAGTCCTGAAACGAAAGATAACCCCGGGTTGAAAATTTATAACCGGCGACGGCAATATCGGTGTTGGTCTGCTGAAGCGTCTTACTGTAGCGCACGCGATACGACTGGCCGCTATGGTGTTCCTGTTGTCGCATGTTGTCCGGCTGCGGGATATCCGCCCACGACTGGGAAATATCAAATGAGAGCGCTCCGGCGCTGCCCATATTAAAACCGGTTCCGGCAATCAAGTTGGAATAATTGTCTTCCGCCTGAATATAGCCGCCGTAAAGCGTGATCCCTTTTCCGACGCCCCAGGCCGCTGATCCCTGAATAAAGTTAAAATCCTCTGCACGTGAACCCGACCCGTCCTGACGGGTTTTGCCCGCCACCAGGCCATACTGCACCTGACCTTCACGTTGCAATACCGGCAGCGTGGCGTAAGGCACAATAAAGCTACTTTGCGTACCGTCGGACTCTTTGATCACCACCTGTAGATCGCCGGAGCTGCCGGTCGGATACATATCGCTGAATTCAAACGGCCCCGGCGGCACGGTAGCCTTATAAATGCTGTGACCGTTCTGGTATACCGTCACTTCGGCATTGCTGCGGGCTATACCGCGTATTACACGGGCGAAGCCTTGCATGCTGTCCGGCTTCATATCGTTATCCGAGTACATCTGCACCCCGGTGAAACCGACGCTATCAAAAATGCCGCCGCGCGTGGTTCCTTGTCCCAGTACCAGCTGGCTTTTAAGAGATTTAATATCCCGTGAGGCGTAGGTATACACGGAATCCCAGTCATTTTCGGATTCGGAATGGGTATAGGTGGAATAGTTGCGAAAGCGCCAGGCGCCTACGTTCAGCCCCGGTTGCAGGCTAAGAAACTGATTACTGCTGTCGGTGCCGTTGCGTTGATGCAGATCCTGTTGACCTGAGACGCTGTAATTAAGTAAACCCGCCGTGATCCCTTCATCCCAGCGCTCCGGTGAAACATAACCCCTTGCGGTGTTAAATAAAGCAACCTGCGGCAGGATCAGGTCGAAACGCTGCTGCGCCAGATCGATTTTTTCGTCCGCGCCGGGGATGGTAAACAGATCCACACATTCGCTGGCTTTTTCCTGTTCGCCAAAATAGTTATCGACACGAACGTTCCAGGCTTTCAGCTGAGTGACGTTTAAGCATGCCCCTGTGCGGTCTGACGTAGGGGCACTTTTCAACCGTCGAAAAGAGAGGGTTTTACTGTCTACCAGATTGCCGTTGATAAAAATGTCGACGTTATAGTCCCCGGGCGGCACCTCATCTTTGGCAAACAGACTGAGATCCATTGCTGGCACTTCTGCGCTGTCTGTTTCCAAAAGATGAGGGTTGAAATGTTCCTGCGCACGTGCGCTGAAAGAACTAAAGACAACACTGAGCCCGAGCCCTAAAGAAAGGACGTAGGTTTGTTTCACTTTTTCCATTGTAACCCTGTATCCGTGCGGGAGACTTACGGTGTCGATTAATATGAGGTGACTTTGTCCGGGCCTTTCACGCCATAATCATTAATAAGCGACCAGGTTACTTTGCCGTGAGGTGACATAACACCTTCAGAAATACTCAACGTGGAGAATGGCGCGACAAAATACTGCCCGCTTAACGCCTGGTGATTAATTTCAATTCGTGAGAAGTTCATATAAAAAGGTGTCGGGTTATTGACCTGTAAACCCTTCGCGGTCAGGTTCCACTTAAGCTTTTCCGCATTGGATTCTGGCGTCTGCCCCTTTAATGCTGCCGGACGGTAGATCAGCTTAATCTTTGAGTTGATGGCAATTTGCATCGTATTTTTACCTTCACTACCGTCGGTAGCGGGGATCCCTTTCACGTTCAGCCATAACAGCGATTCACGATCTTCCGGAACAGGTAAACCTGAACGCACAATACGAATTGACGCTTTTTTCCCGGCTTCCAGACGGAATAGCGGTGGCGTAATAATCATATTTTCTTTTTTTAACGGGCTGCCTTTAGCCGGGCTAATCCACGACTGTACCAGGTTGGTAACCTTGTCAGAGTTTTCAACGGACAAAGAGGCGGCCTGGCGGGAGCCATCAAAAATAACCCGCGTACTCCCGGTAACAATACTGGCGGACGCGTTCAGGCTGGCGGCGCTGGCCACGCAAAAAATAACAGCGGCGATGGGTTTCATAATGCACTCACAAACTAAAAAGGAGGGTTTCCCCTCCTGTGGAATCAGTTATAACGGACGTTATAGGTAATAACAGCGTTAACATCGCCGGCAACGGCCTGCCCGGTGGCAATCATCTGCGCGGTATAGGTTTGACTCGCTGTGCCATCGGTGAAAGTAATAGGATCGTTATCTGCATTATTTTTGACGATGGTACCATTTGAGCCGCCCTGCTTGAGCTGAACGGCCACGTTGGTTGCCGCACCCAGCGTAGCAGTGTTTGCAAAATAGGATGGATCGGCTGCAACAGCATCAACAGGGCCTGAGAAAACAATATTTGCAGTCGTGCTGGTTGGGCAGTTATTCAGGTCGAACACAAACTGTTTTGGCGCGCCAAGGTCGCCTTTTGTAGCGAGGTCGGTTGCCGCCGTTGAGCCCAGATCAACGGTCGCATTTGCCGTGCCGCCATCAACGGCAATATCACAACCCTGATCGAGCACCGTTCCATTAAATGTGATAGTGTTAGAAGCCGTCGCCGCGCTCGCGCCACAAAAAGTCAGAATAAGCGTCGCACCAATTTTAGTCAGTTTCATTCGTTGATATCCCAATAGAAATAATAAATATCTTCATTTTTATTCCTGCCAGGACGAGACAATAACAAAGTAGCTCCACTGAGCTCACAATGAATAATGCACCGTTTGTGACAAGGCAAATATAAACCCTCAGGCAGGAATTAGATTCGCAACATCAATAAACGACATCAGCAAACCCGAAGTAAGGTTACAAGAAAGTTACGGAGTTTCGTAAAATAAAGTAATTTAATTTTAGACAACCTTTTGTTATGGCCTGGATTGGCATTTTGTTAGCATTCGCGCTGTTTTTTCTGAGCAATAACGCCACCGGCAGTGTTGCTAGCAGCATATCCAGACTGACATATTTGAGCGAATGAGAACAATTGGCATGATCAACAAAAAAAACATGATCGCGTTAACCCTTTGTGGCCTGATGATGGCAAGTGGCAGTGCGCTGGCGGGCCTTCCTTCTGGTGACAGCGACAATAATATTAATACCAACCCAGAGAACGATGCGGGGACTCAGGGCACGGGCGGCGTAGTCCATTTTACCGGTAAGATTACCGATGCATCCTGTAATATCACCACCGACTCAGCAGGGCAAACCGTTGAATTAGGCACCTGGGCTGCAAGCTACTTTGCCACCCAAAAAGAGACCACGCGCACGCCTTTCCAGATCTCAGTTGAAGGTTGCCCGGATTCCGTTAAAACCGTTGCCGTGTTGTTTGATGGTAACAAAGATGCGAATGATAATACCCTGCTGGGTTTAAATTCCTCCGTGGACAGCGATGGCAATACGGCGACTGGCGTTGCCGTTAAACTCTATGAAAGCGACCGTAACACGCAGATTAAAATTGGTGATATTTCTCAGAGTATCGACCTTGCCGAAGGGGAAGATTCAAAAACACTCAATTTCTACGCCAATTATAATGCCACCAACGATGTCGTCAGCACCGGAGAAGCCGACGCAGATGCCAATTTCCTGATGGTTTATAACTGATCGACTGATGATAAGCAGAGCTTGCTCTGCTTATCTTTTACCTCTACGGGGATCTGAAAATGAAGAAACTCACCGCGGCCCTGTTCTTTTATTCGCTCGGCATGAGTCTGTCAGCACACGCGGGGGTTGTGATGGGCGGTACGCGTGTTGTTTACCTTGAGGGGCAAAGAGAAGTGGCATTTTCCATTACCAATATGGAAAAAGAAACCCCTTATCTTATTCAGTCGTGGATTGAAAATATTGACAGTAAGAATAAAACCGCTCCGCCCTTTATCGTGACGCCTACGTTATTTCGTTTAGATGCGGAACAGAAAAACTCGCTGCGCATCAATTATCTTGGAACGCCATTACCCACTGACCGGGAATCTGTTTTTTGGCTTAACATCAAAAATATTGCCCCGAGCAAAAAAGCAAACAGCAACAAATTGCAGATTAACGTGAAGTCAAAATTCAAGTTATTTTTCCGTCCCGCAGGGTTGAAAGGCAATGCCGAACTTGCCTACAAAAAATTAAAATTTACCTGTCGTAATAATACGCTTAGCGCACACAACCCCTCGCCCTGGTTTGTATCGTTTTACAAGGTCAGCGTTGGGAACACCGACGTTGAAATGCCGGGAATGATTGACCCCTTCTCCGATCGTCAATGGCACATTCCCTGCTCGGGGACCATTCGCTGGCAGGCGATCAACGATTACGGCGGGCTGACGAGAGTCGCCACGCAATCCTGACGCTGTGACAACACGCCTTTGGCGAATGTAGCCAACGACCGCACATGCATTCTCTCGTCCCACGCAATTTACCCCGCATTTATACGCTCGCGATGCTTGCGGGTGCGGTCACGTCTGGCATTCATGTGCGCCGGGCACAGGCCGATGAGTACTTCGATCCTCAGGCGCTGGAGATCACAGCAGATCAGCAGCAGGCTAGCGACTTAAGCTATTTTTCCCGACAAGGCGGTCAGCAGCCGGGACATTATCGTGTCGCGGTTGTTGTTAACCAGACGCAGCGGGATGAGCGCGAAATTGCATTTGTCGATACCGGGGGAACGCTCTCACCAGTCCTGAACCTGGCGTACCTCAAGAGACTTGGGGTAAACATCGCGGCCTTCTCTTCGTTCGATGCGCTGCATGACGAGGAGACATTTACGGACATCGGCAAATATATTCCCGATGCGTCGACGCATTTTGACTTCACCCATCATCGGCTGGTTTTCAGCATTCCGCAGGCAGCCATGTTGCAAAAAAGTGCCGATTATATTCCTCCCGAACAGTGGGACGACGGCATCCCCGCTGCTTTTGTCGATTACAATCTTACGGGCTCGACAACCAACATCGACAATATTCATGACAACAGCAGCTATCTGAGCCTGCGATCCGGTATCAACCTGGGGGCGTGGCGTTTACGCAATTACGCCACGTTTGAATATGGTAATACCCATCACTGGCAGTCTCAGGGAACATCACTCCAGCGGGCCATTACGCCGCTGAAGAGCGCGTTAACAATAGGGAATGCCTACACGTCTGGCGAGGTTTTTGACAGTTTTCAGTTTACGGGGCTTCAGCTTGCCTCGGATGAGAATATGCTGCCGGACAGCCAGCGCGGTTTCGCGCCCACGATCCGCTGGGTCGCTCACAGCAATGCCCGCGTCAGCGTTCGCCAGCACGGTTACACCATCTATGAAACCTATGTTGCGCCTGGCGCATTTGTCATTAGCGATCTCTTCCCCACTTCGCAAAGCGGCGATCTTGAGATCACGGTCCATGAAAGTGATGGCAGCGAACGCACGTTCACCCAACCCTACTCCTCGGTGGCCTTCATGCTACGGGAGAAACGACTGAAATTCAGCGCCAGCGCCGGACGGTATAACAGCCCTGACGCCGAGGGCGACACCCCGCCGTTTGTTCAGGCCTCCGCCTTTTACGGATTGTCTTCAAGCCTGACGCTGTACGGCGGAGCGGAGCTTTCCGGCCACTATCAGGCTCTCGCGCTGGGATTAGGTAAAGATTTTGGCCGGTTTGGGGCACTGGGTGTGGACACCGTTGCGGCGAAAGCACACCTCAGTGATGACAGGCTGGCCCTCGGGCAGCAAATACGCGCTCAGTACCAAAAAAATCTCGCTGAAACGAACACGTCGCTCACCCTTTCGACCAGCCATTACACGACGCATGACTTTTACAGTTTCAGTGAAGCAAATGATGACAGCGATCCAGACCAGCACGTGCATAACCGGCGTAACCGCACACAGTTCAGTTTGACGCAGGATCTCGGTGCGCTGGGCAATATCAGCGCATCCTTTTACCGTCAGGATTACTGGAACGCCTCGGCGGTCGATCAAACCGTCCATCTTGGCTATTACGCTAACTACAAAGGGGTGTCGTTGAGTGTTGGGTATTATCTCACCCGCTCAAGCGCTGATGATAGCGACAACGAACGGGCGATAAACCTTAGCATCAGCGTCCCACTCAGCCGCTGGCTACCCGGCGCAACAACCAGCTACAGCCTCAACAATAACCTTGATGGCCATACTACCCGGCAGGTTTCGCTGTATGGTACGGCCCTGGCCCACGATCGCCTGAACTATAACCTCCAGCAGGGCTTCGACAACCAGGCCAATACCGCGAACAGCAACCTTGCGCTGGCTTATCACGGCGGTTATGGCAGCGCCAGTCTCGGGTACAGCCACGATCGCTATAGCAACCGCGTGAACTACGGCGCGGCAGGCGGCATTGTGGCAACACAGTATGGGGTGACGTTGAGCCAAAGCCTTGGGGATACCCTGGCGCTGATCCGCGCTGACGAGGCGTCGGACGTTCAGGTTGAAGGGGCGACCAATGTTCACACCGACTCCCGAGGTTATGCCGTGATGCCAACCTTATCGGCGTATCACAAAAACACCATTTCGCTGGATACCGAAACGCTGGCAGAAAATGTCGATCTGGACCAGAACAGCAGAACGATTGTGCCGACCAGCGGCGCGGTCATCCTGGCGAATTACCATACCCACGTGGGCATCAGAACGCTCATCACCCTTACGGCACGCGGGCGCCCGCTTCCATTTGGCGCCAGCGCGTATGTCTCGAACGGGACGTCTGCGAAATCAAGCGTCGGCATCGTTGGCGAAGCAGGACAGGTCTATCTCAGCGGCGTGCCGCTACGCGGGACCTTGCATGCCAGCTGGCGGCAGAAAGGCCAGGATATGCGCTGTAGCGCCCCATTACGCCTTCCGGATACCGCTGGCCGCACTCCGGTCACGCTTATGAACCTTCAGTGCCAATAACTTACTGAGATATCTGTGAACAATATCAACCGTTTAATCAATCTCCTGATGCTCGCTTTTTTGCTGATTCACGCTACGGCAAGGGCGTCTCAGACCTGCCCGCCGACCATGGGCGATGCGGTCATTAACTTTCAAAACTACTCGATCACTGATAACCCATCGATCCCTCCGGGGTCGATGCTTTCAGGCGCTATCCTGGGCCAGGAAAACCGCTCGTTTTATAACTGTCCTGAGGGAACCGGCCCGGTAACGATGCGCTTTGTGGCCAATAACGCCTTAACCGTAGCGCCCGTCAGCGGCGTGGCGCCGAACGGTACGGGCGCCCCGGCCTCCGTTTATGACGTGCCAGATATTCCCGGCGTCGGGTTTGCGGTGGGCATTCGCGAAACCACGCACTGTGCAGCCGAACCCGTGCATTACATCGCCTCGGGGGATGACAGCGTTGCGATTTGCAGCACAAACGATCCCTCGCAAATGGCGACCCAGTTCTTCGTCGTGTTTTATAAAACCGCGCAGGAGATTGTCTATGAACAGCCGAACAGCGGGCAAATTCGCGCAGGAACGCTGATTCTGGAGGATACTAACGGCGCGGTGATATCTGAAGCTGGCGTGACGGTGGAAGTCGCTGCCGCCGACCTGAAAGTGCATAAATCGAGCTGTTATATCTCGGATAACAACATCACCGTCAATATGGGACAAAGTAGCGTAAGCGATCTCAACAAAGGAATGGATGGGGATAAACACCGCTTCATCATCCCTCTGGTCTGTGACGCATCCCAAACGGCAGCGGTGAAGATCGGGTTCTTTGGTCCGACTGAAAAAGACGCGCAGAATCACGATGTGCTGGCGCTAAGTCAACAGGAGAGCGCCGCTACCGGCGTGGGGATCCGCATTCTGTATGGCGATAACTACGGTGCCGCCAGAGGTACAACCGTTCCTCTCAACAGCACCGGTGTCGAACCTTTTGCCAACGCTGCCCGGCAGACCGCGTTTTCCCTGGATTACGACGCACAATATGTGCGCACCGAAACCCAGGCCACCGCGGGGCTGGCAGACAGCCTGGCGACATTTAGTCTGATATACAACTAAGCGCTACTCCAGTGCCAGCAGCGCAAAACTCGCCAGCCAGTGCCCGCCGCTGTAGTGACTGCCGACAACATGCTCCACGCTTGCCGAGAGATGGCGCGCAACGGCATCGCGTAATGGCTTCCGGGCGTGATGATTTTCCGGCAGGGCGCGGGCAATGTGCTTCATACACCAGGCACGGCTGAGGTTGAGACCGTCCAGATGCGCGATTTTCGGGTCGGTGCGATCGCTCACCTCAGCCGGGTTCATGAGCGCAGAAACGGCGCCCACTTCAGGCAGAAACGCATCGAACCAGGCCGGGAAATCCTCCACCACCTTACTCATCAGCAGGGCCTCGGTCAGCGCTCCGGAGATATACTCGTCGCCACCCGGCTCATAATGCGCAGGATAATGCGTGTCCGCGAGGTAAAACCGCGTTGCCGCGTCCAGGATGGCGCGCTCAAGCGTGTCATCGTTCACCGCCCGGGCATAATCCAGCCCCAGCGCGAGCGCAAACGCCGTGTTGTAGTGCGTCCCGACGCGGATCGGATAGGTAAGCTTGCTGAGGTAATCCACCAGCCGCTGGCGAATATCCCGCGTTAACGGTTGCAGCGTCTGGTACCAGCGCTCCGCCTGCGGCAGTGACGATTGTTTCAGCTCCTGGGCCAGCGCCAGCAGCCAGCCGTAGCCATAAGGTCGCTCAAACGACGCGCGGAACGGCGCGGTAAAATAGGCCAGCTCCTTCGCCACCTTCTCGTCGGTCAGGTGTTCTTCGAAGAGAGTGATGATCTCTTCCCGACACGGCAGTTCGGGCCAGAGACGCAGGCAGCGCAGCAGCAGCCAGTAGCCGTGCACCGCAGAGTGCCAGTCAAAACAGCCGTAAAAGATCGGGTGCAGCTCGCGAGGCGGCAGAACGTCGCCGTCATCGTTGAGCAGATGCATAATGTGGTTCGGGTATTCCTGACGTAGATAGGTCAACGGCATTCTGGCGAAGGCGTCAGCCTGATGTTGCGTTAATTCCATTGCAGCTCCTTAGCGAAACACGAGGAAATACATTAAGAACACGTTCACCACCAGCAAGGTTAACGCGGTCGGGATCTGGATCTTGATAACCTGATATTTGTCTTTTAGCTCAAGCAGCGCGGCGGGCACAATGTTGAAGTTGGCGGCCATCGGCGTCATCAGCGTGCCGCAATAGCCAGCGTACATACCGATAGCCAGCAGCGGCGCCGGGTTACCGTGATGGACGTTAATCAGGAATGGCAGAGCGATACCGGCGCTTAACACCGGGAAGGCTGCGAAGGCGTTACCCATGATCATGGTAAACAGCGCCATCCCCACGCAGTAAATCACCACCAGCATGAAGCGGCTGTCCGGGTTCACAAACAGGCTGACCACCTTTTGTACCGATTCGCCGGTATTCGCCACCACAAACACCCCGCCGAGCATGGCGAGCATCTGCGGCAGGATCACCGCCCAGCCAATGGTATCGACCAGCCGACGCGACTGACGAACCGCATGCAGCGGCGTACCTTTTGTCAGCCACCAGCCGGTGAGGATAGCCGCCACACAGGCCACGCACAGCGCTGCCAGCGTAAGCTGCTTCTGGTCGAGCAGATAGACACCGCCAATCGACACGCCTTTCAGAAACAGCGTCCCGATGACCGTCACCACCGGGATCATCAGCGCGGGCAAGAATAGCCAGTTTTTCAGCCGGTGTGATGAGGCAACCCGCTCCTCCTCGGTGGACATTTTATAATGCCCCTTCCCGACCAGCCCGAAACCGGCCAGTAGCGCAATCACGATAACGGCGCCGCCAATAATGCGATACGCCAGCGACTTACCCAGCTCCTGCACCATCAGATCGCCAAACAGGAAGATCCCGCCAAACAGAAACCAGAACAGCGCGGTGGTATAGCGTTTCGGGTTAGCGCGATCGCGAAGGGTCATCACAACCAGCAGCATCACGACAAAGCCGATCAGGTAGTACACGCGGTTAATGGTGATAAAGGTCATCATGGTGCGATCTCCTGCGTACCCTGCTCTGCTCTCCAGGCCATCACGTCGCGACGAATGCTGGCGTCGAGGCGCAGCAGACGCGTCATATGGATGATCAGTGCCGCAATAGCGGTCGGAATGGCCCACAGGCCGATATGCAGCGGTTCGATCCCCTCGATCCCGTTCTCTTTCAGGAACGCATCAATCAGCAGTACCGCGCCAAAGGCGATAAAGATATCTTCCCCAAAGAAAACCGCGATATTGTCACACGCGGCGGCATGGGCTTTGATTTTGTCGCGGATAGTCTGCGGCAGTTCGCCGTATTCATTCAGGGCCGCCCCTTCGGCCATCGGCGCCAGCAGAGGACGCACCGTTTGTGCGTGGCCGCCAAGCGACATCAGGCCCAGCGCAGCCGTCCCTTCGCGGGCAACAAAGTAGAGCATCAGGATACGCGCCGAGGTGGCGCTGGCGATCTTCGCGACCCAGGCCTGGGCGCGCTCTTTCAGCCCGTAATACTCCAGCAGGCCAATCACCGGCAGGATCAGAATGAAAGTGGCGAGCGATCGGCTATTCACGAACTTTTCGCCAAAGGTTTCCAGCAGCATACCGAAATCCATGCCAACCAGCAGGCCCGTTGCCAGCCCCGCCACCACGACAACCAGCAGCGGGTTGAAACGCAGTGCAAAACCAATAACCACCACCGGAATCCCGATAAGTGGCAACAGTGTAGAACTGTCCATAAACGTTACCCTATCCAAAGTGAGCGTTGCGCGCCGACGGCTATTTTTTATACTTCGCAGCAGAGCGAAGCCGGTGCATTACGGCGCGCGATGTTGTGTGTTGCGTGAGGCTCCACAGAACCTGCACTAAAAAGCTATATCTGAACGTCAAAAACATGTAAACAATTTATCAATAAAATGTTCTTATTTTATCGACGGGTTTACATTCTGGAGAAAGGATCGGTATGACGACAAAGAAAACGAAAACAGCGTTAAACCACGACGATATTGCGGACGGGCGTATCGTCTCCTCCCGCCATCTCGTCTCAGAGCGGTGTGCTGAATTATCAGAGCTGGAATATGCGCTGATCATGACCAGCAATGCGTTTAACAAATGGATGGTGCGCTGCATGACCGCAGCAGGTGAACCGGATATGGGCGCTTTCGACGTCTCGCTTCTGCACCACGTAAACCACCGCAACCGCAAGAAAAAGCTGGCCGACATCTGCTTTGTGCTGAACGTGGAAGATACCCACGTGGTGACGTATGCGCTGAAAAAGCTGGTAAAGGCGGGTTACGTCACCAGTGAAAAAGCGGGGAAAGAGCTCTTTTTCTCGACGACGGAGGAAGGTAAAGCGCTGTGCATGAAGTACCGGGAGGTACGGGAAGCCTGCCTGATCAACATTCATGCGGAAAGCGGCATTCCAGGCGCGTCGATTGGTGAGACCGCGCAGTTACTCCGCGCGATCTCCTCCCTGTATGATACCGCCGCACGCGCGGCGGCCTCGCTTTAAGGACGGCGGAAAAGCGTTATGCTCCGCCCGGCCAGTTCATAATCGACGGATTCCGTGATGATTTCCCCTGTGGGGGCATCATCCGCCGTCGAAAGCTCCAGCACCCAGCCCCCTTCGCCAAACTGCGGGATCTGGAATGGCACCGTGCCTTCAAACGGGTTAAACAGCATCAGCACGTCGTGCCAGATGCCCTCTTCCTGCTCAAGATCAGGACGGCTGATGGCAAGACCAAGAGTGGAACCCTCGTCCCACTGTTCCGACTGCTGCGGTCCGCCACCGGCGTTAAACCAGCGGATCTCAAGCCCGTCGCGCCAGTTTTCACGGCGCAGCAGCGGCTGCTCAGCGCGCAGAGCAATCAACCGACGGGTAAAGTCGCGCAGCTTCTCGTCGTTTTCAGAGAGTCCTTCCCAGTTTATCCAGGAGATCTCGCTGTCCTGGCAATAGCCGTTATTATTGCCCTTTTGCGTCCGGCCAAACTCATCACCTGCCAGCAGCATCGGCGTGCCGTGGGAGAAGAAGAGCGTGGTGAGGAAGTTGCGCTTTTGCCGCTCGCGGGTGGCGATAATATCCGGATTCTCCGTCGGCCCTTCTTCACCGTAGTTATACGATCGGTTATCGTTATGTCCGTCGTTATTATCTTCCCCGTTATCGGCGTTATGCTTCTCGTTGTAGGATACCAGGTCGTTCAGCGTAAAGCCGTCATGCGCGGTGATAAAATTGACGCTGGCCCACGGACGACGTCCGCGCAGATCGTACAAATCACCGGACCCTAACAGACGGGCGGCAAAATCGTTAGAAACGTTATCTCCCTTCCAGTATTCACGTACCGTGTCGCGGTATTTGTCGTTCCACTCGCCCCAGCCTGGCGGGAAGCCCCCCACCTGATACCCCCCTGGGCCAATATCCCACGGTTCACCGATAAGCTTCAGCTTCGACAGCACCGGATCCTGGGTCACGGCATCAAAGAAGCCGCCGCGCGGGTCGAATCCCTCCGGCTCGCGTCCGAGAATGGTTCCGAGGTCAAAGCGGAAACCGTCAATCTGCATCGATTCCGCCCAGTAACGCAGGGAGTCCATGACCATCTGCAACACGCGCGGGTGCGAGGTGTTTACGGTGTTTCCGGTGCCGGTGTCGTTGATGTAATACCGATGCTGATCCGGCATGGTGCGGTAATAGCAGAAGTTATCAATCCCCTTAAACGACAGGGTTGGCCCCAGCTCGTTGCCCTCCGCCGTGTGGTTATAGACCACGTCGAGGATCACCTCGATGCCCGCGTCATGATAAGCACGCACCATGTCGCGGAAACCCTGGATCCCCGCCGGGCCGTAATAGCGGGACGCTGGCGCAAAGAAACCGAGCGAGTTATAGCCCCAGAAGTTTTTCAGGCCGCGATCGAGCAGGTGCTGATCGTCAGGGAACCAGTGAACCGGTAGCAGCTCGACCGAGGTAATGCCGAGGCTTTTGATGTACTCCACCGAGGCTTTATGCCCCATCCCCTCAAACGTACCGCGCAGTTCAGGCGGAATAGCCGGGTTAAGCTGGGTAAAGCCTTTTACGTGGCTTTCATAGACCACGGTATGCGGCCACGGGATATCGGGCCGGCGTGAGTCCTGCCAGTCAACGGCATTGGGGTCGATGACCTTACATTTGGGCGTAAACGGCGCGCTGTCTCGCGTGTCAAAACTGAGATCCAGCTCGTCGTGTCCCAGCTCATAGCCGAAGTGGGCATCGTTCCACTCAATTTCACCTACCAGTTCACGGGCATAGGGGTCAATAAGCAGCTTATTGGGGTTGAAGCGGTGACCGTTCTCCGGATCGTAGGGGCCGTAAACGCGGTAGCCATACAGCGCCCCCGGTTTCAGGTCCGGCACATAGCCGTGCCAGACCTCATGGGTATATTCCGGCAGTTCCAGACGGGCGATTTCTGTTTTTCCCGAAGGATCAAACAGACACAACTCCACCCGCTCAGCGTGGGCGGAAAACAGGGCGAAGTTCACCCCTTTCCCGTCATAATTTGCGCCCAACTGCTGGCCATGACCGGCCCGAATTTCAAACGTTGTATCCTTTGGCATTTTTGTTCTCCTCGATTATTCGCAGGTAAGCAGAACCAACAAACATCCCTTTTCAGACGTTAAATCCAGCGTCTCTGGCAGAAGGCGACGCTCACCGGTAAACAGATCCCGGTAGTGCTTCCCGGCCAGCGTCTGGGGTATGGCCACGGTAGTATTGGCCCACAGCATCGCATTATCGGTGACGTCAAACACCAGGCGCGGCACGGCGACGATCAGCGCCTCGTCATCTTTGATGCGGGCATAAACGATCAGATTCTCCTCCCGCTCGCCGGTTACCTTCAGCGGCAGCCAGTCGCCGTAGCGGAAAAGCGCGGGGTAATGTGGCCGAAGCCGTAACAGCGTGGCGGTGACGTACTGCTTCACGCTGCCGTCTCGCCAGCGTTGCGCATCGTTAAAAACGGTGCCATCCGCTACGCTGAGGTTTTCCGCCAGTGCGGCGAAATCCGGTTCGCGGCGGTTATCCGGGTCGACGAGGCTGAAGTTAAGCCCCTCGCTGCCCTGGTAGATGTCCGGTACGCCAGGCGCAGTCAGTTTGATCACCGTCTGGCTCAGGCTGTTCATTAACCCAGCCCAAATAAACGGCTGGAGTGCGGCACTGAAATCACGCAGGAACAGGGTGTTATCCGGGGAAAGCAGATGGCGCACGTAGTCCAGGACCACGCTCTCGTAACCTTCGTTGCTGTCGATCCAGTCGGTACGCAGCTTGGCCTCGCGCAGGGCTTTCTCGATAAAGCCGAGGAAACGCTCTTCCAGTGACTTAAGGCCATCACGATCCTCAGGCGACAGGGTTGCTGGCCAGACGCCCGCCAGCGCCTGGAAGATCATCCAGGTGTCGGCGGCGTTCGGCGCGGTGCCATCGTTGAGGAATCGGACCTGCGTCTGGTTCATCTGCCGCCAGCGCGCCAGATTTTCTCCCCACAGATCTGGCGCTTCCGTCAGCGTATACAGACGAGCTCGTGCATCCTCGCCGCGTTTGGTGTCGTGGGTGGAAGTTCCCAGCAGCGCATCGGGCTGGCGGGCAAGTCGAATACGCATCTCCTGATGAAAACGGGAAAGTGAAAACGCGCGCGGCGTCGGGTCGGCGCCGACTTCGTTCAGGGCCAGCTCAAGGTTATGGCGGAAGAACAGCGTATCCTCTACCGATTTCGCCATCAGCGGCCCGGTCAGCTGCTGAAAACGGGTGCGGAAAAGCGAGGCCAGCGCGTGGTCATGCGCCGGCAGATCGCCGGTAAGAATACGCACGATAAGGCTCAGAGCGGGTTCAGAGGTGTTGACGCTGGCGACCACGCGGCTGAGCAGCGCCACATCCGGTGACGTCAGCCCCTCAGCGGTGCCGTAGGTGCGATACACCGGAAACGCGATAAGCAGCTCGCGCAGGGCATGGCGGATATCCTCATGCTCCACTTCGGCACCGTTATGCCCGGCCAGCTCGCTGGCTATTTTGAGCAGCGTGGTAAATTCACCTTCAAAATTACGATCGGTCATCAGGCCTTTGGCGTTGCGAAGTTCCGCCTGCCTGTCAACGGTCGTACCCAGTGTCTCGTCGTAGAGCGTCTCCAGCCGCGAGAGGTTGGTATCATCCACCAGCACTTCCGCCAGGGAGGCGATAAACTCATAGCCCGTAGTA
Organism: Enterobacter sp. CCUG 70166; assembly: GCF_020224095.1. Lineage (NCBI taxonomy): Bacteria > Pseudomonadati > Pseudomonadota > Gammaproteobacteria > Enterobacterales > Enterobacteriaceae > Enterobacter > Enterobacter sp. CCUG 70166. The sequence goes on along the minus strand of NZ_NRIQ01000011.1, from coordinate 210,336 downwards.
CCTGAGATGGGCCACTCCGGAGGAAGCTGTTCCCCTTTGGCGAGGATCTTCTCTACCGTGATGTAGCAATCCGGTCCGGTCGCCGCACGCAGTCGCTGCAAATAGCCCAGCGGATCGGCAAGCCCGTCCACATGGTCAATGCGCAGGCCGTCGACAACCCCGGCGTGGACAAGCTCAAGGATCAGGCGGTGCGTGTCTGCGAATACCGCCTCATCCTCTACCCGCACGCCGACCAGCCCGGTGATTTCAAAAAAGCGCCGCCATGAAAGCTGTTTCGGCGCTTCCCGCCAGGACATCAGCCGCCAGCTTTGCGTCTCGTGGATCTCAGCGATGCTCTTGCCTTCGGCATACGTGCCGGGATTAAGCGGATAGGCGGTATCATAGTAAACCAACGCCGCGCTGTCGGTGACACTGTCACGTTTTAGGGTGATAGCCCCCCGCTCCAGCTCGGCTTCAAAGGTGTCGCCAAGAAACGGCAACGTCAGCGGTCGGGACCAGTCGATATCAAAATACGCCGCATAGCGGCTCTGCCGACCGTGCTCGATAACATCGCGCCACCAGCGGTTTTCCAGCGAGGTCGACATATGGTTAGGAACGATATCCAGAATCAGCCCCATCCCCGCCTGTTTCAGCGCTGCCGCCATGCGGTCAAACCCTTCCCGCCCGCCAATCGCCGGGTCGATTTCGTTGGGGTCGGTCACGTCATAGCCGTGGGTGGAATCCGTGGTTGCGGTGAAAACAGGCGACGCGTAAAGATGGCTAATTCCGAGGTCTTTCATATACGGAATCAGGTCCACCACGCGATCGAAGGTCATGCCGTTGCGAAACTGAATTCGGTAAGTAGAGGAAGGGATCATAGCGCTGCTTCTCCATCAGCAAAGCGAACAACAATGCTGTTCGGCGGCAGGTTTTCGACTGCCTCCGGCCAGCTAAAGATCGTTTTTCCGGGCAGGTCCGCTAAGGCGAGGGGCTTTTTGCCGATATTCAGCGCCAGCGACAGCGTACCGGACGGAAAACGCCAGCTCACGGCAACCATGCCGAGCGCCGTTTGCAGGACGTTACCCTCCACGGCGCCTCGCTGTTTCAGTAACGGGACGATAAAGCGTTGACGCAGCGCAATCAGTTCGCGCGTAACGTGCAGCCACGCCCTGCCTTCCTCTGTGTCTGCCTTGTTCCAGTCAAGCTTCGACCGCATAAAGGTATTTACGTCATTGGGATCCGGTACGGTTTCATCGTGCCCGGCATGGCCGGTAAACTCTTTCGCGCGACCCTCCCGCACGGCTTTCGCCAGGTCGCCGTGGAAGTCGGTGAAAAAGAGGAACGGATGCGTTTCGCCATACTCCTCACCCATAAACAGCAGCGGGATATGTGGCGACAGGAGCAGCGCCGCGAACAGCACGCGCGTTTTCTCCGCCCCAGCCAGAGAGATAAGCCTCTCCCCCTGGGCACGGTTGCCGACCTGGTCGTGATTCTGAATAAAATCGACAAAAAACTGCGGTGGTTGCTCGCGACACTCTACCCCGCGCGATTTCCCGGTCTGAAGCGAGATTTCCCCCTGGTAGACAAAGCCCTCTGCCAGCGCCCGCGCCAGCTTTTTCTCCGGCTCAAAGGCAAAATCCTGATAATAGGCGTGTGATTCCCCGGTCGCGAAGACATGCGCGGCGTTGTGAAAATCATCATTCCATTCGGCGGTGAAAAGCAGCGTCTGACCATGCTCATCGCGCGGATGCAGGAAAATCACGTTGCGACTGTCTTCGGTGGTCAGATGGATATGCCGATCCGGAAAGGCGTCGCGGATCCGTTGCGCTATCTCGGGAAGAATATGGGTCTCAGCGTTGTCATGGATCTGGTCGATGGCGTCGAAGCGCAGACCGTCAAGATGATACTCCGAGAGCCAGATTAACGGCGCCTCAGCGATGTATTGCCGGACGGCTTCAACCTCATAGGCAATACCGTTGCCCCACGGGGTCATACGATCCTGATGGAAAAACGCCGGCGAGAGCAACGGCAGGTAGTTCCCTTCCGGGCCAAAGTGATTGAGTACAATATCCAGCACCACGGAAAGCCCGAGCGCGTGGGCGGCATCGATGAAGGCATGAAAATCATCCGGTGTGCCATAAGCTGAGTGCGGGGCATACAGCAGTACGCCATCATACCCCCATCCGCGCGCGCCCCCGAACTGGGACACGGGCATCACTTCCAGTTGCGTAATACCCAGTTCGGCCAGATAAGGCAATTTATCGATGGCCGCCCTGAAGGTTCCTTCCCCGGTGAAGGTGCCGATATGCATCTCGTAGATCACCGTCTCTTCCCATGGCCGCCCTTGCCATTCCCGCTGTGCGGGCAGGTTGTGACGCGGGTCGATTACCACCGACGGGCCGTTGACGTCAGCCTGTTGCGCGCGGGAGGCCGGATCCGGCACCGCCATTCCATCCTGTAAAACAAACTGATACGGCGTACCGTGTCTGACGCCGGGCACGTCAACCTGAAACCAGCCGTCGCCCACCGCCGCCATCGGAATGTCGGTGTCGGTTAAACGCAACGTGAGATCTTTCTGCCCTTCTGCCCAGACGCGAAAACGTACAACGTCATCGGAAATAAACTCAGCACCCCAGTGCCTGCGACATGTTCTGAATTCCATTCATTGTCCTCGAATGACCACATTTTACGCGGAACGAAATACAAGCTTAGACCAGGATGAACAGAGTGTTATGCCAGCAGGGTATGCCGCTTCGTCTATTATCTATTTATAACTCCACTTAAGGAATACTATGCATATTCGAAAAGGATTAAGCACCGACCTCGCCCGTCTTGAATGTTGTGATTTTTCTTTTACGGTCGATGAGATTGCCAGAGAGCCTTTTCTCAATGGTGATTTGCATATCGAGGCGCTAACCGATCCTTATCATAAAACCTATGAACTGGATCTCCAGACGCTGGAAAATCATTGCGTTAATCCCGATTCAATATTTCTTATCGCCGAAACGGATGACGGTGAAATCGCCGGTTTTATTACCGCGTCCTGCAACTGGAATAAATTTATTTCGGTGGATTACATTGCCGTGGAGCGTTCAAAACGCCGAACGGGCGCGGCGCACAAGCTGATGTCCGCCACCCACGTCTGGGCGCGAAGCCTCAATGCGCCCGGCTTACGGCTGGAGACGCAGAACGTTAATGTTTCTGCCTGCCTTTTCTATCGTCACTATGGGTTTATTCTGGGCGGTTACGATCGTTACCTTTACAACGCCCTGCCGGAAAAAGATGAGGTCGCCCTTTTCTGGTATTACATGCTGGCTTGAGAAAATATTTTATATCCGCCACTGGAATATAGATTTGTCTGAATTTGTCAATTTTGCCCGCTTACGTTTAATTAACGACTAATCTTGGAATTCACTATTAAGGAGGCCGGTATGTCTACAGGAAATAATCACACGCTGCATTACCCTCGTCCACCGTTTGCAGAACAACCGCAAAGGGCTCCCGGGCTGGCATCGGAAATGAAGCCAATACCGGATCATGGTGAAACAAGTTATATCGGGTCAGGAAAACTGGCAGGAAAAAAAGCGCTGATTACCGGCGGTGATTCCGGCATTGGTCGCGCGGTAGCCATCGCCTATGCCCGTGAAGGTGCAGATGTCGCTATTGGCTATCTGCCGGAAGAGGAGTCCGATGCGGCATCGGTCATTGCGCTGATTCAGGCCGAAGGCCGTAAAGCGGTCGCCATTCCCGGCGACATTCGCGTGGAGTCCTTCTGCGACACGCTGGTGGAAAAAGCCGTTGCCGAACTGGGCGGCCTGGATATTCTGGTGAATAACGCCGGACGCCAGCAGTACTGTGAATCTATCGACGATCTCACCACGGCAGATTTTGACGCGACGTTTAAGACCAACGTCTATGCCCCCTTCTGGATCACCAAAGCTGCGCTGCGCCATTTGCAGGAAGGCGCCGTGATCATCAACACCACTTCCGTTCAGGCGTTTAAACCGAGCGCGATCCTGGTGGACTATGCGCAGACCAAAGCCTGTAACGTGGCCTTTACCAAATCTCTGGCCCAGCAGCTGGGACCGCGTGGCATTCGGGTGAATGCCGTTGCGCCAGGTCCGTACTGGACCCCCCTTCAGTCCAGCGGCGGTCAGCCTCAGTCTAAAGTTCAGAAATTCGGGGAAGATACGCCCCTGGGCCGACCGGGTCAGCCGGTTGAAATCGCACCGCTGTATGTGCTGTTTGCCTCCGATTCCTGCTCATACGCTTCCGGGCAAGTGTGGTGCTCTGACGGCGGTACCGGCGTGCTGTAAAGCATCCTCTCAGACCTATCCATTTCATGGATAGGTCACATTCACTCCCCTGCTGTTCTCAAAAATCGCAGTTGAACTATGATGAACTTACTATTAAGGAGCCCATCATGTTTACTGTGAAAAAACTTGCGATATCAACCCTGTTGACCGGTTCAGTTTTATTCTTTCCAGCGATCCACGCGGTGGCCAGCGTTCCGCAGCATGTGGTGAAACAGCAGGCTGGCGGCTACAGCGTTCAGGTTGGCGACACGATTATCACCGCCTTTACGGACGGCAGCGTGCCGCAGGATCTTCACGCCTTACTGCGCCGGACGACGGCGGAAAATACCGATGCGTTACTGGCCAAAAACTTCCAGGCCAATCCGGTGGAAGCATCGATTAACGCGTTTTATATCGCCTTGCCCGGTCACAAAATCCTGGTGGATACCGGTTCCGGTCAGCTCTTTGGCCCCGGCAAAGGCGGGCGGCTGATTGAAAGCCTGGCGACCCAGGGCATCAAACCCGAAGATATTACCGATATTCTAATCACCCATGCGCACTCAGATCACGCTGGTGGCCTGGTCAAAGACGGTCAGCGCGTGTTTACCCGCGCGCAGGTCTATGTCGGCAAACCGGATATCGATTTCTTCTTTAACGACAAGAACCAGAAAAAGTCTGGCTATGACCAGAACTACTTCGATGTCGCGCACAAGACATTAAAGCCTTATCTGGATGCCGGAAAAGTGAAGACTTTCTCAGGCACCGAACAGCTTCTGCCGGGCATCAGCGGTACGGTTCACCCGGGCCACACCCCAGGTTCCGCGTTTTACACGCTGGAGAGCAAAGGTGAAAAAATTACCTTTGTCGGCGACATCATCCACGTCGCCGCAGTTCAGTTCCCGCAGCCCAACGTGACGATTGCTTACGATGAGGATCAGGACGGCGCCGCCCGGGTGCGCAACGCAGCTTTCGCTGAGTTTGTGAAAAACAAAGATCTGATTGCGGCGCCACATCTGCCTTTCCCCGGGATCGGCTATGTGACGAAAGGTGAGCGGGAAGGCTACGCGTGGGTCCCGGTGACCTATACCAACCGTGACGCAAAATAAGATGTCCCCCTCCGATATGGATATGGACCTGATCCTGACGCTGGATGCGTTACTCAGGGACCAGAATATCACCCATGCGGCCGCGCGGCTGGGCATCAGCCAGCCAGCAATGTCTGCCCGCCTGGCACGCCTGCGCGTGTTGTTTGGTGAGCCGCTGTTTGTCCCTTCCCCACACGGACGTGGGGTGTTACCGACGCCGCGCGCCGAAGCGTTAAGGCCGCAGGTCGCGACGGTTTTGCAGGGCATAGCGGCGATGCTTGAACCCACCACATTCAACGCGCAGAACAGCAACCGCACCTTTGTTATTGCCCTGCACGAAAACCCGGCGCTAATGCTGGGGGCTGAGTTGCAGAATCAGATTAGCAGTGCGGCACCAGGTATCCGCCTGCGTTTTGCGCTCCCGGAAACCCAGCTGCTGTCAGCGCAGATGGAAAATGGCGATGTGGATATTTATATCGGCGTTAACGCGGGGGCGCACGATGCATGGGTCAGACGCAAACTGTTTGACGATGAATATGCCACAGCCCAGCGGAAAGGCCATCCGCGCGGTACGGGGCCGGTGGATCTGGAAAGCTATTGTAGTCTTTCACACCTGGTGGTTTCATCCGAGGGCGATCCGTTCGCGGGCTTTGTCGATCAGCATCTGGCGGGGCTTGGCCACCAGCGTAACGTGGTGATGTCGACGCAAAGCTATGCGATGGCGCCTGCGATTGTTGCCGGTACCGATTTGCTCTGCACCCTACCCAGACGCATGTTGCTACGCTTTACGCAAACGCTTGATATTTTTCCGCCGCCGCTGGATCTCCCGCCGATCGTCATCGGTATGTACTGGCACCCGAAAAACAGTCAGGATCCGGCTAATCGCTGGCTACGTGAACAGCTTCTTCAGGCCGCCGGACGTCAGGTATGATCGAGGATACTCATCAATTTTTTCAGCACCTCAGAGCGAATAATCCGGTGGCAAACCAGCGTCAGCTCGCTCTCCCGGAGTCGGTCAAGAATATCCACAAAGACGACGTTTTGTACGCATATCGCCTTCGCTGAAGCTGGCAGCATGGCGATGCCAAACCCTGCCGAGACGAGGCTTATCACCGTGGGGACATCGGTGGCATTTTGCACAACGTCAGGCTGTACGCCCGCGCTGTGGCAGGCATCAAAGAAATATTGCTCCAGCCCCATCCCCTCCGGGTCGCGCAGGGCGATCCACTTCTCCTCTTTCACCGACGCAAGCGTCAGCGCGGCGGAGCCCGCCAGACTGTGTTGACGAGGTAAGGCCAGCACGGCTTTTTCCGTTGTGAAAGGACGACTTTGAAGATCGTCAGGCAGCAGCGGTAACGGGGCACGAATAATGGCCACATCCAGCTGGTTGCTTTGCACGCCGGTATAAAGGGTTTGCACGTTTCCCGTCATCATGGAAAGGCTGATGGCTGGCCATTTCTCATGTAAAAGCCGCAGCGCGTCGGGCAGCTTACTGTCGAATATCGCACTTGAAACGCATCCGAGATTCAGCACACCCTGTTCCCCTCTGGCCGTCTGTCTGGCATCCAGAATCGCCTGATCGGTCATAAAAATCGCCACTCTGGCTTTACTGAGAAACGCCTCACCGGCTGGCGTCAGCGTCAGGCGACGATTCGCCCGGCTAAAGAGCACTACCCCCAGACGATCTTCAAGCGTTTTGATTTGCTGGCTTAGTGCCGGTTGCGCCATGTTAAGGCGCTCCGCCGCACGATGCATGTGAAGCTCTTCCGCCACCACGATAAAATTGCGCATCAGTTGAAACTGCATACTGTGCCTTCATTATTGATAATAAAATTCATATTAAAATAGCATGAATGATGCAATTGATAGCCTTCTTCGTCCGGTTAAGAATGGATGCAATCATCCGAGGGGGAAAATATGGAAAACCACATCAACGATCTCAGAAGTGCTATCGAACTGCTCAAACGCCATGAAGGTCAATACCTTGAAACCAACCATCCGGTCGATCCTGACGCGGAGCTGGCGGGAGTGTACCGGCATATTGGTGCTGGCGGCACGGTAAAACGTCCGACGCGCATCGGCCCGGCCATGATGTTTAACGCTATTAAGGGGTATCCCGACTCCCGTATTCTGGTCGGTATGCACGCCAGCCGCGAGCGGGCGGCGCTCCTGTTGGGCTGCGAGCCCTCTGAACTGGCAAAACATGTCGGCCAGGCGGTGAAAAACCCGATTGCTCCCGTTGTGGTCCCGGCGGCCCAGGCGCCGTGTCAGGAGCAGGTGTTTTATGCCGACGATCCGGACTTCGATCTGCGTAAATTGCTTCCGGCACCGACCAACACGCCGATAGATGCCGGTCCGTTCTTCTGTCTGGGGCTGGTGCTGGCAAGCGATCCGGAAGACGCCTCGCTGACCGATGTCACTATTCACCGTCTTTGCGTTCAGGAGCGCGATGAGCTCTCCATGTTCCTTGCCGCGGGCCGCCATATTGAAGTGTTCCGTAAGAAAGCCGAAGAGGCGGGCAAACCCTTGCCGGTCACGATCAATATGGGTCTCTATCCCGCTATCTATATTGGCGCCTGTTTCGAAGCCCCTACCACGCCCTTCGGCTACAACGAGCTGGGTGTCGCCGGCGCGTTACGTCAGGCCCCCGTCGAGCTGGTGCAGGGTGTGGCCGTACAGGAAAAAGCGATTGCGCGTGCGGAAATAATCATCGAAGGCGAACTGCTGCCGGGCGTGCGCGTAGAAGAAGATCAGCATACCCACACCGGGCACGCGATGCCGGAATTTCCCGGCTACTGCGGGGAGGCTAACCCCTCCTTACCGGTAATCAAAGTGAAGGCCGTCACGATGCGTCATCAGGCGATCCTGCAAACCCTGGTAGGACCGGGCGAAGAGCACACCACGCTGGCCGGTTTGCCAACGGAGGCCAGCATCCGGAATGCGGTGGAAGAAGCCATCCCCGGTTTCCTGCAAAACGTCTATGCGCATACCGCTGGCGGGGGCAAATTCCTTGGGGTATTGCAGGTGAAAAAACGCCAGCCTTCTGACGAAGGACGTCAGGGTCAGGCGGCCCTCATCGCGTTAGCCACCTATTCCGAGCTTAAGAACATTATTCTCGTCGACGAAGACGTGGATATTTTCGACAGCGACGACATTTTGTGGGCGATGACGACCCGTATGCAGGGCGATGTCAGTATCACCCATCTGCCGGGGATCCGCGGTCACCAGCTCGATCCGTCTCAGGCGCCGGACTACAGTCCCTCAATTCGTGGCAACGGGATCACCTGCAAAACGATTTTCGACTGTACGGTGCCCTGGGCGCTGAAGTCCCGCTTTGAGCGTGCACCCTTTATGGAGGTAGACCCGACGCCGTGGGCACCTGAACTGTTTAAAAAATAGTATTAACCGGAAATCCTCTTCACCCTTTACGGGTGAAGAACCTCACGCTGAAATTGCCGCGTCCCCTGCTTTCTTGTAACCTTTGAGCGTTTATCACATCCCCATAAAAAATGAGACTACCGGACGCCTATGACAGCACATATTTCCAACGATCCTTTGCATGGCGTAACGCTTGAAATGCAGGTTAACGCGCTGGTTGCGCGATATGGCTGGAATGAACTGGGCAACCGAATCAAAATCAACTGTTTTCGCAAGGACCCGAGTGTTAAATCGAGTCTGAAGTTCCTGCGCCGGACCCCATGGGCGCGGGCGGAAGTTGAAGCCCTCTACCTCGACTCCCTTCACGATGACGGTAACGAGGAACAGGACGAACCGGCGTTTAATCCCTGGACGGATGGCCGGACACCCAGGAGCTAACACGCAAATGATGCGACACGTAAAACGGACTGGCGCGCTGCTTGGCTGCGCGCTTTTACTGGTAAGTTGCACTTCCAAACCACCCAAATCACTCGTTACCCCGCTGCCGCAGGCGAAACCTGTACAGCAGACTAACGAACCCATGCGCGGGATCTGGCTGGCGACCGTCTCCCGTCTTGACTGGCCCCCCGTGTCATCAGTGAATGGCCGCAGCGCGGACCAGCGTATCGCCCAGCAACAGAAGGCGCTGACGGACAAGCTCGATAAGCTGAAAAAGCTTGGGATCAACACCGTCTTCTTTCAGGTAAAACCGGACAGTACGGCGCTGTGGGCCTCTGAAATACTGCCGTGGTCAGATACCCTGACCGGGACTATCGGGGAAGACCCCGGTTACGATCCGCTCCAGTTTATGCTGGATGAAGCGCACAAGCGCGGGATGAAGGTTCACGCCTGGTTCAACCCTTACCGCGTCTCCACCAACACGAAGCCGTCGACCATCGCGGCGCTTAACCGTACCTCGTCGCTTCATCCCTCCAGCGTCTACGTCCAGCATCCAGAGTGGATCCGCACCTCGGGGGATCGTTTTGTTCTCGACCCGGGCATTCCCGAGGTGCGGGACTGGATAACCCAGGTGGTGATGGAAGTGGTGAATCGCTACCCTGTCGACGGCGTTCAGTTCGATGACTATTTTTACACCGAGACGCCGGGCTCAACCCTGAACGATGCCTGGACCTTCAGGCGCTACGGCGAGGGATTTGCGTCGAAAGCTGACTGGCGTCGGCACAATACGCAGCAGCTGATTGTGCAGGTATCAAGGGCGATCAAGCAGGCAAAGCCTGAGGTTGAATTTGGCGTCAGCCCGGCGGGTGTATGGCGCAACCGCTCCTTCGACCCGGCAGGATCGGACACGCGCGGTGCCGCAGCCTACGATGAATCCTACGCTGACACGCGTAAGTGGGTACAGCAGGGTTTACTGGATTACATTGCGCCGCAGATCTACTGGCCCTTCGCCCGCGACGCGGCACGATACGATGTGCTGACAAAATGGTGGGCTGACGTGGTGAAACCGACCCATACCCGCCTGTATATCGGGATCGCGTTCTACAAAGTGGGCGCACCTTCCAGAAACGAACCGGACTGGACGGTGAACGGCGGCGTACCGGAGCTGAAAAAACAGCTCGACCTCAACGATTCACTGCCAGACGTAAAAGGCACCATCCTGTTCCGTGAAGACTATCTTAACCAGCCGCAGACGCAGGAAGCCGTAAATTACCTCCGGGGGCGCTGGGGTAGTTGACTGACAAAAGGCAGAAACGTCCTGTTTCTGCCTTTTTTTTACGGCTTCGGCCCGAACATCGCCTCAAGCTGTTTTGCGTCTGGCATGCCCACGACCTGCTGCAGTTCGTTTTGCTCATTCAGGTAATAAATAGCCGGTGTGGCATTTGCGCCGAGACTGTCCATAAGCGTCTGGTGATTTTGCAGGATCTCAACGGTTTCCCGTGAAGCCGCCCCTTCAGGTTTAGGCAGCTTTTTCCCGCCGGACAGCTCGTACTCTTTCCAGGCCGACACCGGATCTTTGGCATTCAGGATCGCGGAGGCGTTACGCCCGCTGTTCGGGTTAAGAAACGCAACCAGCAGCGTGTTGAGCTGGACCTTGCCGGCCTTCACCCACGGCTGCGCTTCAGCCCAGAACTGCTTGCAGTACGGGCAGAACGGGTCGGCAAAAACAAAGACTTTGCGCGGGGCGCTCTCCGCGCCCTCTTTCAGCGGATGCGCCGCATTGAGCTTTTTCCACATCTCGCGGCCCATCGGGGCGTAGATCTCTTTCTGGAAAAAGGCCTCGCTGAGGTTGGTTCCCTTCTCATCATACAGATAGCCAGACACCACGTGCTTTCCGTCAGGGGTCAGAAAGAGCGTCACGCCCATGTCCTGATACTGCCCCAGCCACGCTGGCGCGCCGCCGGGGGCATCAATTTTCTTAATGATTTTGATATCCTGCTGCTCACTGAAGTGCTTCACCACATCCGGAAGCGACTCCTCTGCCCTGACCAGCCCTGAAAACAGCAGAGCAGAGAGTAACAGCATCTTTTTCTTTGCTAACAGTTGAAGCATAACGACCCCTCTAAGATATTGTTTTTCAGAGTGGTCGAACTTTATTGCCCTGTCAACGCTTCATAAATATCCTTGAGGCGACTACGCAAAAATCGCACGGCTTTGTGTTTGCGGGATAATAACGCCTGCACGCTGTCGCCCGTTTCCTCCGCCAGCGCCTTCATGGTGTATCCCTCAAATTCCGTTTTTTCAAACACCTCGCGCTGTGGTGGCGGCAGTTCCGACAGGGCTTGCCCCAACTCTTCCCACAGCAGCATGTTGAGATACTCCTCCTCCGGCGTTTGCGGTACGCCGAATAACGTTTCTGCAATCTCCTGCTCCGGAAAGTCCTCGTCATCTGCCGTCAGGTACCCCGGCAGTGAAACCTCATGCTTTTTTCGCGCCCGGTCGATCATCTCATTTCGCGCGGCGCGAAACAGCCAGGCGGCTACGTTCTCGACCGGTTGTTCCACTTTCATCAACTGCCAGGTCACTTCCTGAAGAATATCATCGACATCATCACGAACCGCAGTCCGTCCGCGAATGAAGGCTTTTAGCCGTGCGCGGCAGGCATTGAGTGCCGAGATCAGTAATGATTCCCCCGCCTCACCGGCTTTCATATCGCTCACTCGGCTTCCGGCGCTTTCGCAGCGTTATCATCTCGCTTCTCATCCCGGCCATCGTGCCACCGGCAATGACCGTGACGACCAAATCCTGCCCGACGCTGCTGAATGAAGGCCTCCCGTTGTTCGGGGGTCATATTCATCCATTGTGCGTGCATACGACGGTGTGCACCGAACCTGCCTGGACGAAAACCCAGCCCACCGAAAAGAATGCGGCTCAGCAGCAGTATCCCCAGCGCCTGCCAGAAGCCAATGGCTTTAACCCCCAGGATGGCAGGGAGCAACGCGTTCCAGAGGGACATGACCAGCAGGCCAAGCACCACGAACAGGACTGCGCCTATCACGATGCCCTTGTACATACGATGGCGGCCCAAACCACGTCCGTGACCTTTTCCGTGCATATCAAAATTTCTCATGCGTACCTCGTTTATGTTGAATGATTATGGTCTCTGATGAGGTAGACGGATGAGGAACAGAAATATTGCCGGGGAAAGATAAAATTTATGTGATAGCGGCTTTGTACGGATAACAGTAATGGCTGAAGGAGATTGTGCAGCGGCTGAATGCAGACATTAAAAAGGCTCCAACAGGAGCCTTCCTCATTTAATCACGCAATTGCCGGCAGACGAAAACTCGAAATACTCTGCGACAGCTGCTGCGCCTGCTCCTCCAGCGAGGCCGCGGCTGCGGCGGATTGCTGCACCAGCGCCGCGTTCTGCTGGGTCACACCGTCCATCTCCGTTACGGCCTGCCCAACCTGACCAATTCCACGGCTCTGCTCTTCTGAGGCAACCGAAATCTGTTCCATCAGCGTATGCACTTTATTCACAGAGCTGATAATAGAATCAATCACCTCTCCCGAACGATTCACCAGTTCCGCACCGTTTTTCACGCTGGAAACAGACTGGGCGATAAGGCTTTCGATATCCTTCGCCGCCACCGCGCTTTTCTGGGCCAGGGTGCGCACTTCACTTGCCACCACGGCAAATCCTCGCCCCTGAGTACCGGCACGCGCCGCTTCAACGGCCGCGTTCAGCGCCAGAATATTAGTCTGGAAAGCAATACTGTTGATGACGCTGGTGATGTCCTCAATACGCTTCGAGTTGGACGCGATAGTATTCATCGTTTCGATGACTTCACGGGTTACCGCTTCACCGGTATGGGCATTTTTCACGGCATCCTGCACCAGCTTACCGGCCTGGAAAACGTTATCGGTATTATTCGCCACCGTCGCGCTCAGCTCTTCCATGCTGGCGGCCGTCTGGGTCAGGGCAGAAGCCTGTTGCTCGGTACGGGAGGCCAGGTCGATATTGCCGGAGGCAATTTCCTGCGCCGCATGCGTTACGGTGTGGCTGGCATCGCGCACCTGAGAAATGGTGGAGAGCAGCGCCTGGCGCATCTGCTCCATCGAGGACATCAGGTGATCGATTTCATTCCCGGAATCACGCTTGATCGGTACCGGTACGTCCAGCTTCCCGGCCGCAATCTGTCGACAGTGCTCGCGCGCCAGGTTCACTGGCGCAAAGACCACGCGTTTCATCAGCAGGCTGACGACGAGGATCACCACCACGAACAGCACCGCAATGCAGGCGATAATAACCAGACCCGACACAAAATTATGGCTCGCATCCTCGTTCAGCGTTTTGGCGTACTTCTGGTGAACGGAGAGAACCTGATCGAGCACAATTTCATATTGGCGATCGAGTTGAGACACCACGGGAATAAGAGCGTTGAACCGCGACACATCGTGAGCGGCGGCAGCGGCAATCAGCGGTGCCAGTCCCTGGTTACGGTAATTTTGCCACGCTTGCTGGTAGGCAGTGACCAGCGGGGCTTCGTCCTGCAAACGCGGCGAGGCCATAAACGCCGAAAATGCACTATCGGCTTTGGTCAGCGCCTCTTTAACCGAGACCAGTTTCGCAGACGAGTCGGTGGCGTCCCCCGCTTCCACCATTTTTACATACTCCATAACCCTGACGCGCAGGGTTCGGCTATGGTTAATGGGATCAATAATGGACAGGACCACCTGAATTTCTTTGTTCACATTATCCAGTGAAGTATTACTTTTAATGATGAGCCCAACGCTGGTGATGGTGCTGGCCACAAAGAAGAAAAGCAGGGAAAACAGGATAATCAGGGATGATTTTTTCAACGACATAACACACCTCAGGGATATAATTTCCCTTTGGTTATCGGCTGAATCCGATCTTTAATTAATTAAAGTTATTGATATATCCGTCAGACGTTACCCTGTCACTCCACGGCCTTGTATCGCCGTTGCAGTGTGGCATCCAGTTTACGCTGGATTGGCTCCGGCGTTTCCCCTTCAATCAGTTTGCCAATCAGATCAAAGCAGTGCCAGGCGAGCTGACGGTTATCCTGACGAACGGTATCGACAGGAATGGTCAGAGAATCATAGAGATAGTGATCGTCAAAGCTGGCCAGACGCATATCGCTTTGCAGCAGATTATGTTGCCCCATATAGCGCAACACCCCTTCCAGCAGACCGCAGGCGGCGGTAAAAAGGGCTTTTGGCGGGCGGCCCAGGCGCGCGCAAAGTTCGGCAAACATTTCGTAGCCGGAGCTCGGATGGTAATTACCATGAATAATCCACTCCGGACGTAGCTCGACGCCAGCGTCACGCAGCCCCTGCTTAAACCCTTCCAGACGGTCACGCGTCGGGGAAAGCCGCGGCTGGCCGCCGAGGAAGTAGAACTCATCCGGATGCTGGCGCGCAATGTCGGCCACCAGCGTGGCGGTCGGGGTAATTGAATCGGTGAGGACCAGCGGCAGAGAACTGTCGTTCATATGACGGTCAAAGAGCACAACGGGCAACTGCTCGCTCAGCTTTTGATAATCCGCGTCGTTGAGCATGCTGGAGGCGACAATCAGCCCGTCCACCTGGCGGGCCACCATGTTATTGACCACCACCGTCTCCTGGCCCGGATTTTCATCGCTACAGGAGATCAGCAGCTGAACACCCGCCTCACGGCAGAGGGTCTCCAGCTCATGAGAAAAAACGGCAAACCCGTAGTTGGTGATTTCCGGCACCACCAGACCAATGGTGTGGCTGCGGTTGTCCCGCAACGAACGGGCGTGAATACTGGGCTGATAATGATGTTCTTTGGCAATCGCCAGCACACGCTCGCGTGTCTCCTCCGCCACCCGAAGCTCTTTGCTGCGGCCGTTCAGAACCAGACTGGCGGTGGCTTTTGATACCCCCGCCAGCTCCGCGATATCTTTAATGGTGACGCGTTTTGTTTTTCTCACAACGACTTAGATCCGGCTGCCAAAACCCCTATTCTATCATGCAGCTGCGCAGCGACCAGTAGCGTAATGTGATGTCGGACGCACCTTCGAAGCGAACCTGGGCCGGATGGTCAGGAAAATAGCGGCTGCTCATGACGCCTTCACCGTGATTGATGAAAATTTCGACGCTGGAACGGTCACACAGCACGCATAAATGATGAACAGAGCCCTGCCAGTAGCGGGTCAACGTCTCTCCGGTTTCCAGGCTGGCGCGTTCCAGACGGATCCCCGCATCATCCACAATCAGCCGCAACGCGCCGGCAAAATCCACGTTTACGCACGATGCGCTCAGTTCGAACTCAAGACGCGTTCCCTCCAGCACCGGGGCATCGCTGGCGCGTCCCTGCCAGTGATGTTCATCCTCGCGCAGCGTTTCCAGCTCTCGGACCGGCGTTTGCCAGAGCTTACCGTCGCGGTAGCGCAGCTCGCGCGGACAGGTCATCTGGTGGATCCAGCCGTGCACCCGTGTAGGCTGGAGCATCTCTTCGCCGTCCGGCACGCCCATCCAGCCGATGAGGATGCGGCGGCCGTCTTCTGCCACCGTGGTTTGCGGCGCGTAAAATTCGAAACCGGCATCAAGCTCATGCAATTCGTCGTGCGCAAATGCAGGCGTTTGATAATCAAATGCCCCACTCATCCAGACGGCCGGATAGGTGTTGAGATAGCGATGCGGTTTGCGCGCCAGCCCCTGCGGGCAGCAGATCAAGACGTGTGTGCCATCAAGCGCAAACAGATCCGGGCACTCCCACATATAGCCCGCATCCGTGAGTCCGTTGACGCCGTGACCGGCGATTTCGCCGCAGGACGCCCAGGTGTGCAAATCGGCTGACGTAAACAGCAGCACCTTGCCGCGCTTATGCTGATCCTGCGCCCCGAGCACCATGTACCACTGCCCGTCATGGCGCCACACTTTCGGGTCGCGGACGTGCCCGGTATACCCGTCCGGCAGGGGCAACACCGGTCCCAGTTTGGCAAACGTGCCGTCGTCATTTTGCACCGCCAGACACTGCCAGGCGGTGCGGCCGCCATCGTCAAACTTAACGTTGCCGGTATAGCACAGGGTCAGCACGCCGTTGTTATCCACGGCGCTGCCGGAGTAACAGCCATTGCGGTCATACTCTTCGTCAGGCATCAGCGCCATTGGCTCGTGCTGCCAGTGCACCAGATCTGCTGAGCTCCAGTGTCCCCAGCACTTGTAGCGATGATCGCAGCCCAGCGGGTTCCACTGATAAAACAGATGGTAACGTCCGGCAAACCAGATAAAGCCGTTCGGATCGTTCATCAGCCCCGTCACCGGCGCAGGATGCCACTGCGGATAGTGGCTGTCCGCCAGCGCACGCGGCTGGCCTTGCATCACGGCCTGCAACACGGCAGGCCAGCGGGAAGGTAAGGTCATTATTCAGAGTCCGTTTTATATTTCAGCAGCAGAGAGACGGTGAACGCCACGCCAAAGGCAATCACCATGCCGATAATATAGTTGAGCAGCGAGCTGGCCTGAACGATCGCCATACCGGGAAGCGCCGTCAGGCCAACGGCGGTCATGTAGACATGCACAGACACCACCCAGGCACCGCCCGCCGCACCACCGATCAGCGCCGCGATAAACGGCTTCACGAAACGCAGGTTGATGCCAAAAATTGCCGCTTCGGTGATGCCCAGCATCGCGGAAAACGCCGACGGTAAGGTAATGGCTTTGATTTTGGCATCACGGGTTTTGAACCACACCGCCAGACACGCCCCGCCCTGCGCCACGTTCGCCATCGCCCAGATCGGCAGCAGGAAGTTCACGCCAATCGACGGGTTACCCAGCAGTCCGGCCTCAATAGCGTGGAAGCTGTGGTGAATGCCGGTAATGACAATCACCGAATAGAGCCCACCAAACAACAGCCCGGCCAGCCAGCCCGCGTGGGCAATCAGGGTGCTAAGAATAAAGGAGATCCCGTCGCCCAGCGCGCGTCCCGCCGGGCCAATGATCAACAGCGCGATAAAGCCGGAGATAATGACGGTCAGGAACGGCGTCAGGATCAGATCTAACGCATCCGGGATCGCCCGGCGAAGCTGTTTTTCCACAATGCTCATAAACCACACCGCCAGCAGTACCGGGAAGACGGTTCCCTGATAGCCAATCATGGCGATTTCAAGACCGAAGAAGTTCATGGTGTGGAAGCCGGATGCTACGCCCCAGGCGTTGGTCAGCGCCGGATGAGTCAGGATGCCGCCGAGCGTTGCGCCCAGATACGGGTTGCCGCCAAACTCCCGCGCGGCGGTGAAGCCAATCAGGATCGGCAGAATAATAAACGCCGCCGAGCTGCACATATCCAGCATGATATAGAGCGCGTTATCCGGATTAACCCAGCCGTAGGTTTTAACCATCCCGAGCAGGCCCATCAGCAGACCCGAGGCCACGATCGCCGGAATAATCGGCACGAAGATGTTGGAGAGCAGACGCGCGATGCGCTGGAACGGGTTCAGCTTGCGGGCTGCAATATCCGCCGCTTCCGATTTACTGGACTCGCTAATCCCTGCCGCCTGAATAAACGCGGTGTAAACCTTATTCACCACCCCTGTGCCGAAGATCACCTGCATCTGCCCGGCATTTCGAAAACAGCCTTTCACGCCTTCAACCTTGCCGATAGCCTGCTGGTCGGCAAGCGCATCATCGACCAGCACCAGACGAAGGCGCGTGGCGCAATGTGCCGCGCTGGCAATGTTCTCTTTGCCACCGAGCAGCGGAATCAGCTCGCGCGCAATATGATTAAAATCCATAGATACCTCTTCCTGACCTCTTTTTATGATGTTCGAAACGCCCCCGCAATGCGGGAGCGTGAAGGGTTAAAACCAGGTTTCCATCTGCACCCCAAAGTTCCATTCCCCGCCCGCGTTGAAGCCGCTGCTGCCAAAGGCGTCATCGCTGGCGTAGTTATCCAGCTTGCTGCTCCAGTCCATCCAGGTGGCGAACAGGCGCAGCTCCGGACGGCTGAAGAAATCGCCAATCTTGCCCGCCTTTAACGTCGGGGCAAAGGTTAGCTTGTAGAAGCTACCGTTAACCGCATTGCGATCCTTGTAGCCTTCCGGGTTTAAATCCATGTATTGATAACTGCCCTCGAACGCGAGGGCGAAATTCTGGGTCACCTCTTTGATCAGACGCGTATTGAGCGTGACCCACTCATAGCTGTCGCCCTTCACGTAGCGGTCCTTACTGCTTTGCGCGAGTACGGCGGGCGCAATGTGCCAGCCACCGCCCAGCGGCGTGACACCGTAACTTGCAAAACGCCAGGTATCGGCTTCTGACAGCAATGCGCCGTCAGCACCAATGCTTTTCACCTCGGCCCCCAGACCGTGGCCGTAAAGCAGCGCCGTTTTGGCGGAACCTTCCCGCAGGCCGTAGAAGCTCTCGTTATGCAGACCCACCAACGCATGCACCCCGTTATTCGCCGCATCGGTTTTAATCGGATCGCCGTTGCTGTCCTTACGGTCGTCATTATCTTTTGCCCGTAAGCCGCTGACCATCAACTGCACCGGCCCGGCGAAGTGGTTCATGCTTAAGATGTAGTTCTGGACGTTGTTGTCGATCTCCTCTTCGCTGCCGAAATTACGGCCATAAAGGGAGAAGTTACTGCGCAGCGTATCGTTCCACTTCACGTCGTAGACGCCGCCGCCGGTCCCGGCGAGAAATACCACGTCGGAATCCAGCCAGTGAATGTCGAAGTTGTCGCGGTCAAAACGCTTACCCGCCCAGAAGGTGCTGCCTTTCAGCGCACCGGTAACGTCCGGCAAATTGCCCAGCTCGGCAAAGGCCTGACGAATGTTCAGGTCGCTGCTGTCTGCCGACCAGTCGTTATAGGTTTTCTGACCGTCGGCCAGCATCGCCTTAAAGCGCGTCGTCGCACCATTCTCCAGCGTCTGTTTGTGCTCAACATTCAGCTCAACGTAGGTATCCGCTTCGTTCCCCAGACGCCCAATGGCCCCGCCCGTTTCCCCGGCGGGCGTCAGATAAGGGCCGCTTTTGCTGCTGGAGGCCGCGTCGTTCATCAGCAGGCCGGAACGGGCGTAACCGTGAAACTCAAAACCGCCTGTCCGATCGGCTTTCTCTTCCAGCGCCGTGGTACGTTGCGCCACCGCCTGTGTGGAGGTTTGCGCTTCCTGCTGTGCAGCCACCAGTTGCTGCGTTTTCTGTTCCGCTGCCGTGGCGCGTTTTTCAGCAACCTGCGCACGGGTTTCCGCCTCCTGCAAACGCTGCTCCAGCGCTGCCAGGCGCGCTTCGATACGGGTCATATCCGTCTGGGCAAAAACAGAGGTACAGCCGGCCAGCATGCCTATCATCACGGCAAGTCTGCGTTTTTTATACATTTTGTCGCATCCCTAATAACTATCGGTAAATGTGCTAAATTGCTAAACCGGTTTAGGTGAGTGATACTAAACCGTTAAATTTTGAATCGGCAACGTTTTTTGCTAAACCGTTTTAGTAAGTGTGATCGAGGCGACAATTCAGGCCCCCGACCGGAGGCCTGGCGACGTGAATTACAGTTCGTGATGATAAGGCAGCGCGGTCATGGCCCCTTTTGCGGTTGTCGCCTGCGCTCCGCAGCGCTGCGCTAACGTGATGACCTCTGAGAGCCGGGCCTGGCCATGACATGCCAGACCGAACAGCAGCCCGGCGACGAAAGCATCCCCCGCACCGGTGGTATCAATGCATTCCACGGGTGATGCAGGATAGTGCGTCAACGCGCCTCCCTGCCAGGCGGTCACGCCCTCTTTTCCCTGCGTCACCAGCACCAGCCTGGCCGGACAGGTGCGCATTAGCTCCGCCAGCCCCTCATGGACCTGCGCATTTCCGGTCAAGAACGCCAGCTCTTCCACCGAGATTTTCACCACATCTGCACAGGCTAATGCCCGCTCAAGACACTGACGCAGCTCGACTTCATCGTGCCAGAGATCGGCGCGGATATTGGGGTCAAAGCTGACGAATCCCCCCGCCAGTCTGATAGCGGACATCGCCTGAAACGTCGCGGAACGGCTGGGTTCGGCGCTGAGCGCGATAGAGCAGACGTGCAGCCACTCCCCGGCGCGGAATGGCGGGAGATCGGCAGAGTCGAGGAATAAATCAGCGCTCGGGCGAACCATAAAGGTAAAGGAACGTTCACCGTCGTTATCGAGATCCACCACCACCGTGGAGGTGCGATGCTGCGGGTCCAGGCGCAGCCATTCTGTATTAACCTGCTCATCCGCAAGCGTTTTTTGCATAAAGCGCCCGAAGGGGTCGTCGCCCACCCGGCCTATAAAGGCGCTTCTGCCTCCCAGACGCGCTACCCCTACCGCAACGTTGGCCGGTGCGCCGCCAGGACATTGCAGCAGTTTGCCCTCTCCGTCGGGCAACAGATCCACCACTGCATCGCCAAGTACCCAGATCGTCTCCATATCACCTTCTTAGCTAAATCATGTTAAACCGGTTTAGCTATTTAAACACAGGCAGGGTGTCGGGGAAATATGGCGAGGGAAAATTTGCTTAACCTACCCGTTGGGGCCAGTGGATATCACCCACGCCATTGAGCTGCGGGCGGGCGAACAAAAAGCCCTGGAAGCGGCGAATACCGGCGGATTCAAGCCAGCACTACTCTTCTACCTTCTCAATGCCTTCTGCGACCAGCGTAATCTCCAGATCAGTGCAGCAGCTGATTATCGACTTCACAATCGCCTGCTTGGGTCCGCTCTGGTGAATATCGCTGACGATCTCCCTGTCGATTTTGAGCTTATCCGGCTGGAACCGGGTGAGCAGCGACAGACCGGCATAGCCGGAACCAAAATCATCTATTGCCAGCCCAACCCCTTCCGCCCGCAGCTGTTTAATGGCGCTGTTAAACTGGTTAAAGCCGGATATCATCTCGTTCTCAGTGACTTCAATGACCACCTGCTCTGGCTGTAGATTGTGCTTTTTGATCTGCGTTACCAGGAACTCTACCGCGCCCGGCACGTTAACCAGCGACATTGGCAGCAGGTTCACCGCCAGTTTGTGGCTGCCGATGCCGAGCTTTTGCGCCAGCGCAAAGGTCCAGGCTTTGGTTTGCAGGTCGACTTCGTAAATCTGTTCACGATCGAGACTATGGAAGAAATGCTCCGGGCTGCCGCCGTCGTTTCCGCGTATAAGCGCTTCGAGAGAACTGATTTTGCCTTCGGACGGCTCGACAATGGGTTGCAGCGCAAACTGGCAGGGCTGTCCCGCCAGCAGACCTAACCCTTTACCAAACGGCGCGCGCTCTCGCGAAAGCGTCCATTTATCAGGCTCATAGTCCGAAGCGGGTGGGATAGCGGTTTTGCCGGTGATAAAGGTCTGAATAAATTTGAAGACCCGATCCTCAGAAGTCAGATAGCTTTCCAGCTTGCTGTAATGCAGAACCGACGCCAGAACCGCTTTCGGGGTCTGAACATCCAGGTCAAACAGCAGCATTCCCACGTCTTCGAAACGTCTGCGCGGGCCGTAATCGCGCATCAGCTCCACCACGCCGGTATGCCGGTCATCCGCACGGATGGTGTTAAAAAGCGCGACGACGCTCTGTTCCGTGCCTTCGAGAATTTGCAGAACGTCACGTCCACGGGAGAGAAGAATGCCTGAGATGCCCTGCTCCGTATTACGGATCCTGGCCTGTTCAACCAGCGCGCTTAACGCTGCGGAGGTGCAGGTTAAGCTCAGCTGGCTTCGATAAATGAGAGTTGTCAGCACAGAAACGGGGTCCGGTATGGGGTATACGCCTGAACGGTATTGTTTAACACAGTTCCCCGGTGTGACCTAATCTATTCCACGTCGGGCTTAATTCTCCCCGATACGGCTGTCGATCCGCGTCTGCATATAGTCGTAGAACGGATTCGACGTCACGCGCATCAGCGCATCTTTGCCGACACTCAGAACCGATGTTTCTCCCCACAGGGCTATCGTCCCGAGACTGATTCCATAGCGGTTTTTCACCTCAGGATGGCGGCCATACAGATCGTCTTCAGGCGGGAACGGAATGGCAATATGCGACAGGGAATAAACTTCCTGCGGATACGAGACCGACAGCGGCGTCACCGTTTCCCGGGTGCTGCCCGCTGGCGTTGTCTTTGCCACCATATCAAACCTGTCGGGGCTGGCATTGGTCACAATTGTGACACTGTAACGTCTTTTCGCCTCGGGCAGCAGGTCAGCCACCGCCGTCCAGGATGATGGCCTGAACAGTGGACGGAAACTCCCGGCCTGATTGATGTCAAATACCACCAGTTCGCTGCCATTTGCCGGAAGCTGGTCAAACAGCCCGCTGACTACGGCGCGGGTACTGACCGTTGAATCCATGACCGACTGAAACGCCAGTACCGGCGGAAGCTGCGTTAGTTTGTGATCATGAACATCGCGGTTTATCTGCTCATGCAGCGCCCGGGTAAGCAGCCAGGACTGACGTGCCGCATTCACCGGGAACGAATTGTATTTATAAGGATTATATTCCGGCGAAATGTTGAGCCACGCGGCTTTGGCAAACGCCGGTAACATAGCCGGTAGCCCGGCGAATCCGGCAAAGCGCGCAAACGCCGTGACGCCAATCATCGGTGAGAGCAACACGATCTGCTGAGGTTTACGCAGTTCAGGCGCATCAAGGGCGTCGAGGGCGTATTTCATCGCCAGCGCACCGCCGTTGGAATAGCCCACCAGGTGCAGGGGGAGATCGTTCCCCGTCAGGCGTGTTGCTTCACGAACCGCAAGGCGCGTAGCTGCCAGCCACGCCTCCCAGTCAACGTCTGTCAACGCACCCGGCGCCGTGCCGTGTCCGGGCAAACGAGGTACTACGGCCACAAAGCCGTGCTTTTGATAATTCACAGCCAGACGCCTGACGCTGTAGGGCGAATCCGTCAGACCGTGCAACAACACTACCGCCCCGCGCGGCTTTCCGGCAGGCATCAGCACAAACGACCGGTTTGCATCCGGAGTAAAGTGTCCTGGCCACACCAGGCTCTGACGGTAATAGCGGTTCAGCGGCGTGCGCTCTGCGGGGGTGACTTTCGCCGTCACCTCAGCATCAAGAGCGGTGAAGATGGCGTTTTCCCGCGCGACATAGGCTGCGAAGGTCGCGTTATCCATCTCCTGCACGGACATTTCGTCAGCCCGCCATGTATGCCAGTGATGCAGGGCCGGCCCCTGCTGCGAGAGATAAACCCGCACCGCCAGCAGAACGAGCACAATGATCCCGATGACCATCGCTATTTTTTTTGCGAGAGCCATCAGGCGCACGCTGACCCGCCAGGGCAAATTCGCCATGTAAGGCTCCCTCTCTTATCCACAGAGCTTTCATCTTACCAAAAAATGTGAAGAGGCTGTCGTATTCACCAAATAGATATCGCTCAGGCCGGACACTGCACCAAAAGTGAACTACGCTGCACAAATGTTGAGCATCTGTTAAACAAATATTGCATTAACTTTGCTGCACAGCGCGTTTTCGCCGCAATGTGAACATGGCACGCGTCCTGCATTGTTAATCTGATAACAGAAACCCGGCCTTTGACAGCCAGTTAACAGCGAGGCGGTATGACGACCAAACCTGAGGTGTTGAGCCGTATCGAAGCGACCTTCAGCCAGCTCACCCCGAGCGAAAAGCGGGTGGCAAGCTGGATGCTGGCGCACGTCGGGCAGATCCCCTTTGAAACGGCTGAGAGCGTGGCGCTGGCCACGGCCACCAGCGGGATCACCGTCGGACGCTTTCTGCGCAAGCTGGGCTATCGCAACCTTGATGACGCCAAAAAAAGCCTGCGCGATCCCCATCAGCCCTGGGGCATTAACGAGCGTCTGGACTCCTGGAAACAGCAACAGCCGCTGTCGGATCGCCTTCAGCACTCCCTGTCGCTGGAGGTGGATGCCATTGCCCATGTCTACCAGCTGGCGCAAAGCGAAACGTTCAGGCAGGTGGTCCAGCAACTTTCCCATGCCGACGCCGTCTTCGTGCTGGGGATCCAGTCCACGCGCGGGATCGCCAATGCGTTCTTCAGCCATCTGGAGTATCTGCGCCCGCGGGTAAGCTATTCCGAAGGGCTCTCCGGTAGCTGGGTGGAGTCGCTTAACTCCGGCTTTGCTAACCCGTATATCGTGCTGACCGATACCCGCGCCTACTCCGCCATTGCCCGCCAGTACTGCCGCGTGGCGAGCGAAAAAGGCCTGGCGATGGCGCTGATCACCGATATCTGGTGCCCGTGGGCGCGGGATTACCCGATTGATTTACTCCAGGTGAAGACCGATACCGGCCATTTCTGGGACTCGCTGGCGCCGGTGAGCTGTCTGTTCAACCTGCTGCTGTCGGGCGTCGTGGAGGCACTGGGGGAAGCGCTGCCGGAACGTCTGGCAATCAACCGACAACTACAACAAGAATTTGGTCAATTTGAACGCTAAAGGAGCGGAGCTATGCCTGAAGAGAGTCAACTGATTGATGTGGCGAAAACTTTTCCCACGCTGCATATCGATCTGAAATACGCGACCGCCGATAACATTACCGGCCGCCCGATCCATCAGCACGCCGCGTGCCTGCTGCACACGGATGCCGCCACCGCGCTGGCGAAATCGATCAGTATCGCCGCGCTGGCCGGTTTGAAGCTGGTGGTCTACGACGCCTATCGCCCGCAGCAGGCACAGGCGCAACTCTGGGATGCCTGCCCCAATCCGGAATACGTGGTGGATGTCGCGATTGGCTCGAACCACAGCCGGGGCACTGCCATTGACGTCACGCTGATGGATGAACACGACAACGTGCTGGATATGGGCGCCGGGTTTGACGAAATGCACGACCGTTCTCATGCCTGGCACCCTTCCGTTCCGCCCGAGGCGCAGCGAAATCGTCTGCTCCTGAACGCCGTTATGTACGGCGGCGGTTTTGTGGGCATCAGCAGCGAGTGGTGGCATTTCGAGCTGCCGAACGCCGCCAGCTATCCGCTGTTAGATGACCAGTTCGCCTGTTATCCGACCACACACTCACTGTAATTCTGGAGCCCGGCCATGAAAACAACGCTGCTTACTACCCTGATTGCCGCTACGCTCGCCCTGAGCACCCTTCCCGCTCTGGCGGCGGTGCCAAAAGATATGCTGGTGATAGGGAAAGCTGCCGATCCGCAAACGCTGGATCCGGCGGTCACTATCGATAACAACGACTGGACGGTGACCTACCCCTCGTACCAGCGTCTGGTGAAATACAAGCCTGGCACCACGGAGGTGGAAGGCGATCTGTCGACGGGCTGGAAGGCGTCAGACGACCAGAAAGTGTGGACGTTCACCCTGGCAGATAATGCAAAATTCGCCGACGGCACGCCGGTGACCGCCGAAGCGGTCAAGCTGTCGTTTGAACGTCTGCTTAAAATCAACCAGGGACCTTCCGAAGCGTTCCCGAAAGATTTGAAAGTGGACGCGGTGGATGAGCATACGGTGAAATTCACCCTCAGCCAGCCGTTTGCCCCGTTCCTCTACACGCTGGCCAATGACGGCGCGTCGATCGTCAACCCGGCGGTGCTGAAGGCCAATGCCGCCGACGACGCACGCGGTTTCCTGGCGCAAAACACCGCGGGTTCCGGACCGTTTATGCTGAAAAGCTGGCGGAAAGGTCAACAGCTGGTGATGGTGCCCAACCCACACTGGCCAGGTGAAAAGCCGCACTTTAAGCGCGTCTCGGTGAAGATTATCGGTGAAAGCGCCTCGCGTCGCCTGCAACTTTCCCGTGGCGATCTGGATATCGCCGACGCCCTGCCGGTGGATCAGCTTGCTGCTCTGAAGCAGGAAGGCAAAGTGGCCGTGGCGGAATACCCGTCCCTGCGGGTGACCTACCTCTATCTGAACAACAGTAAGCCTCCAATGAATCAGGTGGATTTGCGCCGCGCGGTCTCCTGGGCGACCGATTACCAGGGGATGGTGAAAGGCATTCTCAGCGGGAACGGCAAGCAGATGCGCGGCCCGATCCCGGAGGGCATGTGGGGCTTCGATGCGAACGCCATGCAGTACAGCTTTGACGAGGCCAAAGCCAAAGCGGCGCTGGAGAAAGTCAAAGATAAACCTGCCAGCCTGACGTTCCTCTATTCCGATAACGACCCGAACTGGGAGCCTATCGCCCTCTCCACGCAGGCGAGCCTGGGCAAGCTGGGGATTAACGTCAAGCTCGAGAAACTGGCGAACGCCACCATGCGCGACCGCGTCGGCAAAGGTGATTATGACATTGCGATTGGTAACTGGAGCCCAGACTTCGCTGACCCGTACATGTTCATGAACTACTGGTTCGAATCGGACAAAAAAGGGCTGCCGGGGAACCGCTCATTCTATGAGAACAAAGAGGTCGATGCGCTGTTGCAGGCGGCACTGAAAACCACCGTTCAGGCGGAACGCACCAAAGATTACCAGCAGGCGCAGAAAGTGGTGATTGACGAGGCGGCTTACGTTTATCTGTTCCAGAAGAACTACCAGCTGGCGATGAACAAAGAGGTCAAAGGCTTCACCTTTAATCCGATGCTTGAGCAGGTCTTTAACATCGCCACCATGAGTAAGTAACGGCCCACGCCGGGGGGAAGTGTATGACGTTCTGGAGCATTGTGCGCCAGCGCTGCTGGGGGTTAATCCTGGTGGTGGCCGGTGTCTGTATTATTACTTTTATTATTTCACACCTGATCCCCGGCGATCCGGCCCGCCTGCTGGCCGGTGATCGCGCCAGCGATGAAATCGTGCAGGGCATCCGCCAGCAGCTGGGGCTGGATCAACCACTCTATATTCAGTTTGGCCGCTACGTTGAGGCGCTGGCACATGGCGATCTGGGCACGTCTATTCGCACCGGTCGCCCCGTTGCGGAAGATTTGAAAGCTTTTTTCCCCGCTACGCTGGAGCTTGCCTTTTGCTCCCTGCTGCTGGCGCTGGTGATTGGCGTGCCGCTGGGCATTTTATCGGCGGTGTACCGTAACCGCTGGCTGGATCACCTGGTGCGACTGATGGCGATGACGGGCATCTCGACGCCTGCCTTCTGGCTGGGACTGGGAGTTATCGTTCTGTTCTACGGGCAACTGCAAATTCTGCCCGGCGGCGGCAGGCTGGACGACTGGCTCGATCCGCCCGCCCACGTTACCGGTTTTTATCTGCTGGACGCTCTGCTGGAAGGCAACGGCGAGGTGTTTTTCAACGCCCTGCAGCACCTGATTTTACCCTCCCTGACCCTGGCCTTCGTGCATCTGGGTATTGTGGCGCGTCAGGTACGTTCCGCGATGCTGGAGCAACTGAGCGAGGATTATATTCGTACCGCCCGCGCGAGCGGGTTGCCGGGCTGGTACATCGTCCTGCGCTACGCCTTACCCAACGCCATGATCCCCTCCATTACCGTTCTCGGGCTGGCGCTGGGCGATCTGCTGTACGGGGCCGTCCTTACCGAAACCGTGTTTGCCTGGCCGGGAATGGGGGCCTGGGTGGTGACCTCCATTCAGGCGCTGGACTTCCCCGCCGTCATGGGCTTCGCGGTCGTGGTATCGCTGGCCTATGTCTTCGTTAATCTGGTGGTGGATCTGCTGTACCTGTGGATCGACCCGCGAATCGGGCGCGGAGGTGCCGAATGATGTTAACTCAGGAAACGCCCGTCCCTGTCAGCACCGCTAAACAGCGCATCAACTGGGCAAAGCTGTTCTGGATGTTACGCAAAAGCCCGCTCACTCTGATCGGCGGGGTCATTATGATCGTGATGCTGCTGATGATGGTGGTCTCGCCGTGGATAGTCCCGCACGATCCGAACGCGCTGGATCTGACCGCGCGCTTGCAGGCACCGTCAGCCCAGCACTGGTTTGGCACCGATGAGGTGGGCCGGGATCTGTTCAGCCGCGTGCTGGTGGGCAGCCAGCAGTCCATCACAGCGGGGCTGGCGGTGGTGGTGATTGCGGGCGGCATCGGTTCGCTGCTCGGCTGTTTGTCCGGCGTACTTGGCGGGCGCGGCGACGCCATCATTATGCGCATCATGGACATTATGCTCTCCATCCCCTCGCTGGTGCTGACGATGGCCCTGGCCGCCGCGCTCGGCCCAAGCCTGTTTAACGCGATGCTGGCGATTGCGATTGTACGCATTCCGTTTTACGTGCGGCTGGCACGCGGGCAAACGCTGGTGGTGCGCCAGTTCACCTACGTGCTGGCCGCCCGCACCTTTGGCGCATCGCGCTGGCACCTGATCAGCTGGCATATCCTGCGTAACGCCCTGCCGCCGCTGATCGTACAAGCGTCGCTGGATATCGGCAGCGCCATTCTGATGGCCGCCACGCTGGGCTTTATTGGATTAGGCGCGCAGCAGCCGACCGCCGAATGGGGGGCAATGGTGGCCGTGGGGCGTAACTACGTGCTTGACCAGTGGTGGTACTGCGCGTTTCCGGGGGCGGCAATTCTGATCACGGCGGTTGGCTTTAATCTGTTTGGCGATGGTCTTCGCGACCTGCTGGATCCCAAATCAGGAGGGAAGCAGTCATGAGTGATTCCGTATTATCAATTGAAGATTTGCACCTGAGCTTCCCCATTTTTCGCGGTGACGTCCACGCGCTCAACCACGTCTCGCTGGAGATTGGCCGGGGTGAAATTGTCGGCGTGGTGGGCGAATCCGGCTCGGGAAAATCGGTCACCGCGATGCTGGCGATGCGCCTGCTGCCGGAAGGCAGTTACCATGTTCACCATGGCCGGGTCACGCTGCTCGGGGAAGATGTGCTGAACGCGTCGGAAAAACAGCTTCGTCAGTGGCGCGGCGCCAGGGTGGCGATGATTTTTCAGGAGCCGATGACGGCGCTTAACCCCACGCGCCGGATTGGCAGGCAGATGGTGGAGGTGATCCGCCAGCATCAGTCGCTTTCCCGCCGCGACGCGCGGCAGAAGGCGATCTCCCTGCTGGGCGAGATGCAAATCCCGGATGCGGCGCAGGTAATGGATCGCTATCCGTTTGAGCTTTCCGGCGGTATGCGCCAGCGGGTAATGATCGCCCTTGCCTTCTCCTGCGAGCCGGAGCTGATCATCGCTGATGAACCCACTACCGCGCTGGATGTGACCGTCCAGCTTCAGGTGCTGCGTCTGCTGAAACATAAAGCGCGCGCCAGCGGAACGTCGGTGCTGTTTATCAGTCACGATATGGCGGTGGTGTCGCAGCTTTGTGACCGGATGTACGTTATGTACGCGGGCAGCGTGATCGAAAGCGGCAGCACGCAGACCTTGATCCACCATCCTGTGCACCCCTATTCGATTGGCCTGCTGCGGTGTGCCCCGGAAAATGGTAAACCGCGCGAGATCCTCCCGGCCATTCCCGGCACGGTACCTAACCTCAGCCACCTCCCGCGCGGATGTGCTTTTCGCGAACGCTGTTTTGCTGCCGGGGCGAAATGCAGCGAAACGCCGCGCTTAATTTCCACGGGCGCAGAAGGCCAGCAGGCTGCCTGCTGGTACCCACAACAGGAGAGACGCCATGTCTGAGGTACTGCTGGAACTGGATAGCGTGCATGTGAATTTTCCTGCGCGCAAAAACTGGCTGGGGCGCGTGACGGAACAGGTACACGCCCTTAACGGCATGGATCTCCGGATCCATCGCGGCGAAACGCTGGGCGTTGTGGGGGAATCCGGCTGTGGAAAGAGCACGCTGGCGCAGCTGCTGATGGGCATGCTCAAACCGAGTACCGGTGCCTGTCAGCGCGCGAATGCGGCGGGTGGTATGCAGATGGTATTTCAGGACCCGCTCTCGTCCCTCGATCCGCGTTTACCCGTCTGGCGCACCATCACCGAGCCGGTGTGGATACAGCAACGTCGCAGCGAACGGGAGCGTCGTCAGTTGGCTGAAACGCTGGCGCAGCAGGTTGGGATTCGAGCGGAATATCTTGACCGCCTGCCGCATGCGTTTTCGGGCGGACAGCGCCAGCGCATCGCTATTGCCCGGGCGCTCTCTTCGGATCCGGACATCATCGTGCTGGATGAACCCACCAGCGCGCTGGATATTTCCGTCCAGGCACAGATCCTCAATTTGCTGGTTGCCCTGCAACAGCAGCGAAATCTGACCTACGTGCTGATCTCGCACAACGTCTCGGTGGTCCGGCACATGAGCGACCGGGTGGCGGTAATGTATCTGGGGCAAATCGTGGAACTGGGTCCGGCGAACCAGGTGCTGGGTCAGCCGCGCCATCCTTATACGCAGCTGCTACTTGACTCCGTTCCCCGGACCGGAGAACCGCTGGATGAGGATCTGGCGTTGCGAAAAACCGATCTTCCGGGTAATCGCCACCTGCCCGTTGGGTGCTATTTCCGCGACCGCTGTTCGCTGGCGACGCAGGGATGTGAACAGCCGCAACAGCTCCAGCCCTCTTCCGCAAGCCGAAGCGTGCGCTGCTGGCGTAACCGTTAAAAATGAGCCGGGCATGCGCCCGGCCCGATATCAGTTCAGTTTGTAATCCAGCGTGATTTCCGCTTTCAACAGCTGCGAGACCGGGCAACCGGCCTTGGCTTTCTGGATAATGCCGTCGAACTGCTGCGGATCGATACCCGGTACCGTCACCTTGCTTTGCAGCGCGACTTTGCTGATGGCAAAACCGCTGTCGGTTTTATCCAGCGAGACATCCGCCGTGGTATCGATGGAATCGGCGGTATAACCCGCTTCGCCCAGCATTAGCGACAGGGCCATAGAGAAACATGCCGCGTGCGCTGCGCCAATCAGCTCTTCCGGGTTAGTCCCTTTCTCGCCCTCGAAGCGGGTGTTAAAGCCGTAAGGTTGCTGGTTAAGGACGCCACTTTCGGTCGATACCGTCCCTTTGCCGCGTTTGATGTCGCCAGACCAGTGTGCTGAACCGTGCTTATGAATCGTCATTCTTGCTCTCCTTTTGGCTTACAAAGGGATAAGTATAGGACGCATAATCTATTTTGCAGGGAAGACAGACTAGTCCGATCGCGTGGCAAGGTGGTTTGCCAGCGCGTCGAGGAACACACGCTGCGCCGCAGGCTGATAGTCTCGCGACTGATAAATACCAAAAATGCCGATCGGTTTTGGCGTATAGGCGCTGAGCACCGGCACCAGGCTTCCCTGCCGTAGCGCCGCGTCGGCCTCGCGCTCGGGCAGCATGGCAATACCACAGTGATTTATCGCCGCCTCCATCAGCAGAGATGAGATGCTGGCGCTGAGATTGCCGCTGACCGCCGTCGTGACCGGCTCCCCTGCCGGCGTTAAAAAACGCCACGACTGACCGGCAAAAAAGCTGTAATGCAGGCAGTTGTGCCGGGCTAAGTCTTCCAGCTCCTCTGGAACGCCCCGGCTTGCAAGGTAGTGCGGCGAGGCGCAAAGCACGGACCGACACTCTCCCAACCGGCGAGCGATCATACCCGGTTCGGGGTTATCGGTGATGCGGATCGCCACGTCAATTCGCTCGCCCACCAGGCTCACCGGATGGTTGTTAACATCCAGCTCAATGCGCAGTTGAGGGTAACGCTGCAACAGTTCGGGCAGCACCGGAGCGATAATCTGCATCGCGGTAAAATGCGCGCAGGCGACGCGAAGCGTGCCTGAGGGTAAATCCTTCACTGACTGATCTTCAATTTCCTGAGAAATTTGCGATAGCGTGCGCGTCTTTTGCAGGACTTTCTCCCCCGCCGCCGTCAGCGTCAGCTTGCGGGTGGAGCGGTTAACCAGCCGCGCCCCAGCCCACTTCTCCATCTGCTCCAGATAACGGCTCACCATCGGACGGGAAATCCCCAGCGCCCGCGCCGCCGCGCTTAAACTCCCCAGCTCACAGATGCGGTTGTACACCTGGGCGGCAATAACGCGATCCATTTTGACCTCTATTTGCTCGATCTATGAAACTAAGCATCTCCTGTTTCAGGAATTCTGGCAAATGAAGAGATCCGTACAATAGAGACTTTCCTGAAGAACAGAGACCTGACCATGACAATCGCCCGCCTTGCTTTGCTGACAACCCTTTTCACTCCGGCCGTCTTTGCCGCGCCGTTGGCCGTTGATACGTATAACCCGCAGGAAAAAGGCATTTTTGCCGTTTCTTCCACGCTGGTATCTGGTCCGAAAGAGGCGGTACTGTTTGACGCCCAGTTCAGCGTGAAAGATGGCGAAGCGCTGGTAGAAAAAATTCGCCACAGCGGTAAAACGCTGAACAAAATCGTGATCACTTCCGGCGATCCGGATTTCTATTTCGGCCTGCAACCGCTGATGAAAGCCTTCCCTAATGCCAAAGTTGTCGCCACGCAACAGGTGGTGAACCATATCAGGGCCACAAAAGACGCAAAGCTCGCCTTCTGGGTTCCACAGATGAAAGATGGCGCGCCGACGCAGCTCTACGTGCCGCAAGTGCTTGCCTCAACCACCTTTATGATTGACGGTGAGAGAGTAAGCATTGAAGAGCCTGAAAGCTATGCGGCGTACGTCTGGATCCCATCCGCCAAAACCATCCTCGGCGGCACGGGCGTCTCATGGGGCATTCACGTCTGGACGGCGGATACCCAAACGCCGGAAAGCCGTAAACAGTGGCAGCAGACGCTGGATAGCATGGCTGCCCTAAAGCCCGAACGCGTTATTCCGGGCCACTACCTTGGGACACCGCCAGCGGGTACCGGCGCTATCGACTTTACCCGTCGCTATCTACAGCAGTTTGAACAGGCCCTCACGACACATAAAGCGTCTTCCGACGTCATCATCGCGATGAAAAAACAGTGGCCGAACCTTGCGGAAGCCAGTTCGCTGGAACTGAGTGCCAAAGTGAATACCGGCGAAATGAAGTGGTAATAGCCTGATTATCTCCTGCTATATTTAAATTTTTTATAGCAGGAGTTTACTATGACATCGTCAGTAAGGGGTATTGACCATATCGGTATTACGGTGCCCGACATTGAAAAAGCCACCCTATTTTTTGAACGCGCTTTCGGCGCACAGGTTTTATATCATTCTGTCGATGCAGAAACCGATAATATCGATCAGCCCGCCCAGCAACACACCTTAAAATTATTTCCCGGCACTAAAATTCATGCCATTCGCATGCTTGTTATGCCGCACGGACCCGGCATAGAACTTTTCGAAATGCATGGCCCTGAACAGGGAATGCCCGCTCGCGCCAGCGACTTTGGACTTCAGCATTTTGCTGTTTATGTTGATGATTTTGATAGTGCCATCGCGGCTTTCACCGCCGCCGGCGGCGAGATGTTCACCGCGCCGAAGCCGCTTAGCTTTCCGGATGAGCAAGGTGAAGGCAATGCTTTCTGCTATGGTCAAACCCCCTGGGGCAGCATTGTGGAATTGATCTCCTGGCCGACGCCCATGCCTTATGAAAAAACCACGAATTTACGCCGCTGGAAACCCTGAGTTTTATTTCTGTGCTACGGGAGATGTTATTTTTAATTCCAGGACGAATCTGAACCACAACGGCAAAAATATTTGCCAATCTGAATGTGAATTACGATTTTGCACGCCGTAACATTAAACAGACAACGACACGGAGGCAGCATGTTTACTTATTACCCGGCACATACCACAGCAGCACAACCGGAACTTGTTAACGCGATCGCACAAGGTCTTCACGCCGAGCACGGTGTTGTTACTGAAGATGACATTTTGATGGAACTGACCAAGTGGGTGGAAGCCACGGACAATGACATCCTCAGTGACATCTACCAGCAAACCATCAACTATGTGGTTAGTGGGCGAAACGCACCTCTGTAAAAACCTGCTAAGCTGGATCTGCAACCTAAGGGGTTACATTT
Source organism: Enterobacter sp. CCUG 70166 (assembly GCF_020224095.1). Taxonomy (NCBI): domain Bacteria; kingdom Pseudomonadati; phylum Pseudomonadota; class Gammaproteobacteria; order Enterobacterales; family Enterobacteriaceae; genus Enterobacter; species Enterobacter sp. CCUG 70166. The sequence continues at coordinate 176,411 of NZ_NRIQ01000011.1, read as the reverse complement.
CGTTTGCGTAAGCAAGCTTGTCCTTAAAACTATCAACAGGATTGAGGAGTTAACATGAAATCGAACCGTCAGGCACGCCATATTCTGGGACTGAACTACAAGCTTTCTAACCAGCGTAAAGTGGTTATTGAGGAGGGTAGCGAAACGCAAGTTACCCACGCCACCGGCAGGAAACGCCCTTCCGGCAAGTAAGTTCCGGCACGAAATTCACAACACCATCGGTAATCCCGATGGTGTTTTTGTTTATGTGTTGCGGTAATTAATATTCAGCTCCTTTATAATACCAACCGACCGCACCCCGTAGCACAGGCCAGAAAGATGACAAACAGCAGTGTCAGGGACGGATCTTCTTAAAAAGAGTGAGTGACATGGACAACAAACTGAAAAAACATCGTTCCCTTTATATTCCTTACGCCGGTCCGGTTTTACTGGAGTTCCCCCTTCTGAACAAAGGCAGCGCCTTTAGCATGGAAGAGCGCAGCAGCTTTAACCTGCTGGGCCTGCTGCCTGAAGTGGTTGAGACCATTGAAGAACAGGCAGAACGTGCCTGGATCCAGTATCAGGGCTTTAAAACCGAAATCGATAAACACATCTACCTGCGTAATATTCAGGACACCAACGAAACCCTCTTCTACCGCCTCGTGCAGAACCATCTTGAAGAGATGATGCCCGTTATTTACACCCCCACCGTCGGCGCGGCGTGTGAACGCTTCTCAGAGATCTACCGTCGTTCCCGCGGTGTGTTCATCTCTTATCAGAACCGTCACAACATGGATGACATTCTGCAAAACGTGCCTAACCACAACATCAAGGTGATCGTGGTGACCGATGGCGAACGTATTCTGGGCCTCGGTGACCAGGGCATTGGCGGGATGGGGATCCCCATCGGTAAGCTCTCGCTGTATACCGCCTGCGGCGGGATCAGCCCGGCCTACACCCTGCCGGTGGTACTTGACGTGGGGACCAATAACCAGCAACTGTTGAACGATCCGCTGTACATGGGCTGGCGTCACCCGCGCATTACCGACGACGAGTACTATCAGTTTGTGGATGATTTCATCCAGGCCGTGAAGCACCGCTGGCCTGACGTGCTGTTGCAGTTCGAAGACTTCGCACAGAAAAACGCCATGCCGCTGCTGAACCGCTACCGCGATGAGATCTGCTCGTTCAACGATGACATTCAGGGCACTGCGGCAGTGACCGTCGGTACGCTGATTGCTGCGAGCCGTGCGGCAGGCAGCCAGCTCAGCTATCAGAAAATTGTCTTCCTGGGTGCAGGCTCCGCGGGCTGCGGCATCGCCGAGCAAATTATTGCCCAGACCCAGCGCGAAGGCTTAAGCGAAGAGCTAGCCCGCTCCCGCGTCTTTATGGTGGACCGTTTTGGCCTGCTGACCGACGGCATGCCAAACTTACTCCCGTTCCAGACCAAACTGGTGCAGAAGCGCGAAAACCTGAAAAACTGGGATACGGATAACGAAGTGCTCTCGCTTCTTGACGTGGTGCGCAACGTGAAGCCGGACATTCTGATCGGCGTGTCCGGGCAGACCGGCCTCTTCACGGAGGAGATTATTCGCGAGATGCACAAGCACTGCGAACGCCCTATCGTGATGCCGCTATCTAACCCGACTTCACGCGTGGAGGCAACGCCGCAGGACATCATCGCATGGACCGAAGGTAAGGCACTGGTTGCAACCGGCAGTCCGTTTGATCCGGTGGTGTGGAAGGACAAACTCTACCCCATCGCGCAGTGCAATAACTCCTATATCTTCCCGGGTATTGGTCTGGGAGTTATTGCTTCCGGCGCGTCCCGCATCACCGACGAAATGCTGATGTCCGCGAGCGAAACGCTGGCAGGTCACTCTCCGCTGGTGAATAACGGTGAAGGCCTGGTACTGCCGGAGCTGAAAGACATTCACAAAGTGTCCCGCGCAATTGCCTTCGCGGTTGGCAAAATGGCGCAGCAGCAAGGCGTCGCGGTGAAAACCTCTGCCGATGCGTTGCAGCAGGCGATTGATGATAACTTCTGGATGCCGGAATACCGTAGCTATCGTCGTACTTCGATTTAAATCCGGGTGCTGACCGTTCCCTCGCCCCTCCGGGGCTGAGGGATCTCAGTAATTTGAAAGCAGAAGCGATAACCTTGCCTTCGGAATAACCGAAGGCTTTCAGCGAGGCCCTGGTCCGGCTGTAAATCGCTGAGGCGTTTCCTCCCGTCCCCGATAAGCCGGAAGGAATAAGCCGAAGGGACCGCGAAGCGGCGATTTTCCACCGGAAGCCCGGGTTGCCAGGGTGGTGGCGACTGAGCCACCCTGGCACGTTCACCGGTCATGTCATAACAGAGTAGCAAGGAACGTAAAGTGAACGGAATGACCACCACAGCCGTATGTTCCCCTCACCCTGGCCCTCTCCCCTGAGGGGCGAGGGGATGTTCTCTACCCATATTTATTTGTGGGGATCCCTCAGTCCTTTGGAAGAGGGTGAGACATCATGCCCTTCTTCCACTAGCCAAACCCATTTTCCCCCGCTACACTCCCTTCATCCATTAACCTACTGAATATATAAGGAGGCCAATTATGCTGTACTGTGAAATTTTCAATGTTTCACATACATTTGGTGATCGCACCAGCTCAAGCGTTATCGGTATCGTGCTGCGATAACTTCCGCTTGAGCGAAGACACCAACCCCTGAAATCCCTTCTCTCGGGCTTACTGAGTTATCGTCAGCGATGTTTGACGAGGCATAAACATGCCTGTAACTCTTGGGTAAGCAACAATGAGCACTTTACTCACTGCACAATCTTTACGTGTTGATACGGCGTTTGGCACGCTGTTCGACTCCCTCTCCTTTACGCTGAAAAAAGGCGACCGCATTGGCCTGCTGGGCGACAACGGCTGCGGCAAAAGTACGTTGCTGAAGGTGTTGGACGGCACAGACTCCCCTGCTGCCGGAACCGTCGCATTGGCCGGATACTGTCTGATGGCGCGCGTTGAGCAACACCTGCCAGAAGCCATTTATCCCCTGACCATGCTGGATGCCGTGCTGGCGCAACTGCCCGCGACTGAACGCGAGAGTCTGCACTGGAAAGCTGAAACGCTGCTGGCGGGTATGGGCTTTACACCGCAGGACATGGCCTTAACGTCGGCAACGCTGAGCGGCGGGCAGCACACGCGTCTCCTGCTGGCGCGGGCGCTGATCGGCGATCCAGATCTGTTACTGCTGGACGAACCGAGTAACCACCTCGATTTGCCGACCCTGCTCTGGCTGGAACAGTTTTTACAGAACTGGTCCGGCAGCTTTGTGCTGGTCTCACACGACAGGCAACTATTGGATGCCGTCACCAACGGCAGCTGGATCCTGCGCGATAAGATGTTGCACTACTTCGCCCTTCCCTGCACCGCCGCGCGTCAGGCGCTGGTAGCCAAAGACGAAAGTGATGCGCTGCGGCATAAGGCGGAGCAAAAGGAGATTGATCGCGTAACCGCCAGTGCCAGACGGCTGGCCACTTGGGGCAAGGTCTACGATAACGAAGATCTGGCCCGCAAAGCCAAACAGATGGAAAAGCAGGTCGAACGGCTTAAGGAGAGTCAGACAGAGCTCACCGCAGGCAGTCCGTGGACATTAACCCTGCGCGGTGACGCCCTGCGGGCAGACCGGCTACTGGAGATGGAAAACCTAAGCGTAGCGCCTGAGCCTGGCCTGTCTGAGCTGTTTCACGTCGACATTGCGCGGCTTAGAAGTGGCGATCGCGTGGCTATCGTCGGGCGTAATGGCTGCGGCAAATCATCACTGATGAAGCTTATCTGGCGGCATTTCAAAGGTGAACCTTCAGAGACTGGCCTGAAACTTCATCCTCGCGTGTCGCCAGGCTATTACGATCAGACGCTGAATCAGCTTTCGGAGGAGGCAACAATCTTTGACGCGCTGGAGCCTTTCGCGCCAGATCCGCAGACCCGTAAAATGGCCCTCATCAGTGCCGGGTTCCCGTGGGCGCGACACGGACAAAAAGTCAGTACGCTGAGCGGTGGGGAACGTTCGCGCCTGCTGTTCATCGGCCTGACGCTTGCTCGCTATAGCCTTCTGATGCTGGATGAGCCAACCAACCACCTGGACATGGAAGGCAAAGAGGCGCTGGCGGAAACACTGCAACAGTTTGAAGGCGGAGTGCTGCTGGTGAGCCACGATCGTCAGTTAATTAGCCAGAGCTGTAACCGCTACTGGCTGATTGAGGACGGCAGGCTTAGCGAATGGCACGATGCGGAGGCGGTGTTTGAGCGCCTGCGTGCGGGCACCGGTCCGGTGGTGCCTGAGGCGTCGAAGACTGCATCGAAGGCACCACCTTCAGCGTCTGACGATCTGCTCGAACGCCTGGTTGCCCTGGAAATGCTGCTGGAAGAGGATTTGGCGCGCAAGCCAAAACACCAAAAACCGCAGTTGCAGGCGCAATGGCGAAGAGAGATTGAGGAGATAGAAGCCCAACTATAAATCTGTACCCGGCGGTCGTTACGCCGGGTTTTTTACGTTAGCGTTTTCCCCTACTGATTATTAGAGGATCACCGTATTCTTAATCTGAAACTGAATTAATTGATGACATTATGTTGCGGTTGCCTTGCATTACAGCGCCAAAGTATTAATCCTTAATGGGTATTACACCTGCTATGCAGATACTCATTAGTAAAAGGAGAAACACATGAAGGCTGCTGTTGTCACTCAGGATCATCAGGTTAACGTTACAGAGAAAACCTTACGCGCGCTCAAACATGGTGAAGCGCTGCTGAAGATGGAGTGCTGTGGCGTTTGCCATACCGATCTCCATGTTAAAAATGGCGATTTTGGCGACAAAACCGGGGTGATCCTCGGCCATGAAGGGATTGGTATTGTCAAAGAGATTGGTCCGGGCGTCACGTCACTGAAAGTTGGCGATCGTGCAAGCGTGGCGTGGTTCTTCGAAGGCTGTGGCCACTGTGAATATTGTAATACCGGCAACGAAACTCTGTGCCGTGACGTAAAAAACGCGGGTTACTCCGTCGACGGCGGCATGGCAGAAGAGTGCATCGTGACCGCGGATTACGCGGTTAAAGTCCCGGAGGGGCTGGACTCTGCGGCGGCCAGCAGCATCACCTGCGCTGGGGTCACCACCTACAAAGCGGTAAAAGTCTCTGAGATCAAACCCGGCCAGTGGATTGCGATCTATGGCCTTGGCGGTCTGGGCAACCTCGCACTGCAATACGCCAAAAATGTCTTTAATGCGAAAGTTATCGCCATTGACGTGAATGACGAGCAGTTGAAGCTCGCTGCCAGCATGGGCGCAGACTTAACCGTGAACTCCCGCAGTGAAGATGCGGCAAAAGTGATTCAGGAGAAAACCGGCGGCGCACATGCGGCAGTGGTGACGGCGGTAGCGAAAGCGGCCTTCAACTCTGCTGTTGACGCGGTTCGCGCCGGAGGCCGCGTGGTGGCTGTTGGCCTGCCGCCGGAAGCGATGAGCCTGGATATTCCACGTCTGGTCCTGGATGGGATTCAGGTGGTGGGCTCTCTGGTGGGTACTCGTCAGGATCTGCTCGAAGCCTTCCAGTTTGCGGCTGAAGGTAAGGTGGTTCCGAAAGTCACGCTGCGCCCACTGGAAGATATCAACGCCATCTTTAAAGAGATGGAACAGGGCCAGATCCGTGGCCGTATGGTGATTGATTTACGTTCTTAACCGCGGTGGCCGGGTAGCGGGTTTGCCCTGCCCGGCCTGTCACGTAGACGAACGGCGATCGGAAATCCACTCCTGAACCTCGATCTGGAATGTGTCCGGCGCTTTTCGATACATCTTCCGCGCCAGATCCAGGATGGTATGGCGTCCTAACTCCTCTTCCATCCGCTGCTGCGCGCTATCCATAACCGATCGCACCCCGCACGGTCCGTCACAGACCCAGGCCGGTGGCGTTTCATCAAATACCGCCAGGCGCTGACGCACTTCCCGACATTCGAACATATTCTTATCGCCGTCGATGGCGTGCGCCACGTCCAGCACGCTGATCAGCTCTGCCGGACGCGCCAGCCGGAATCCTCCCCCCTTGCCTTCGGTGCTGATAACCAGCCCCGCGCGTGACAAACGAGTGAAAATCTTCCCAAGATAGTCGTACGGTACGCCCTGCAAGGCCGCCATCTCCCGGACGCTCATCTCACGCTCATTGCCTTTTGCATCCACCATACACATCAGGCTATGAATGCCATATTCCACACCAGAACTGTAAAACGCCATGGCTCACTCCGGGTCATTGTTCGCTGCATTATAACGAATTTTAACTCAGAAAGAAGTTGTCGCAGTTAACTCCGACAAGTATAGTGGCAGTTATGTCAGACACACAGCCTGACGAACAAAAGGATCGAGTATGAAAAAGCAGATTTTAATTGTGGGTAGTGGGTTTTCCGGTATGTGGGCTGCGGTCAGCGCCGCGCGTCTTTCTGCTCTGGAAGGTAATAATAGCCTCAGCATTGCCGTGCTGGCCCCGGTGCCGGAACTGCGCGTTCGTCCACGTTTTTATGAAGAGAACGTGTCGACGATGGTCGCGCCACTGACCGAACTGTTTGCTGAACTGGGTATTGCCTTTATTTCGGGCGAAGCACAACGTATTGATACCTCTTCTAAAACCGTTTTGTATCGCGATTCAAACGGCGCCATTGCCGAAGTCAACTGGGAACGTCTGATCCTCGCAACCGGTAGCCAGACTAAACGTCCGCCGATTGCCGGTCTGACTGAATACGCATTTGATATCGACCAACTCGACTCCGCCAGGTTGTTCGAGCAACATCTTGATTCGCTGGTTTCGCGCCCCTCCACCCCAGAACGCAATACCGTGGTCGTGTGTGGAGGCGGTTTTACCGGCATTGAGCTGGCAACGGAACTCCCTGCTCGTCTTCGCACCCGCTTCGGTGTAAATACAAAGACTAAAGTAATCGTAGTTGAAAGGGGTGAAACCATTGGCGGGCGTTACAGCGAGGCGCTGCGTAACACCATTGAAGAAGCAAGCAACGCGCTGGACGTTGAATGGCGTTTAAACAGTGAAATTGAAGCTATTGATGCCAGCGGCGTGACGCTGAAAAACGGAGAGCGCATTGCCAGCGCGACTGTAGTGTGGACGGCAGGGGTAGAAGCTAACCCCCTCAGCCTGCAAATTGACGGGGAACGCGACACTCAGGGACGCCTTATCGTTACCGACACGTTGCAGATCCCTGCGCATCCGGAGGTTTACGCGACGGGTGATATGGCGCACGCCAAAACGGACGATGCGGGCAACACGGCACTGATGACCTGCCAGCACGCGATCCAGCTGGGGAAATTCGCCGGACATAACGCAGCTGCCAGCCTGTTAAATCTGGAGCCGTACCCTTACCGTCAGGTGAATTACGTCACCTGTCTGGATCTGGGTGGCTGGGGCGCGGTGTACACCGAGGGCTGGGAACAGCGTGTTAAATCCGTGCGCGAGGAAGGCAAAAAGATCAAAGTCGCCATCACCAACGAACTGATTTACCCGCCAGCAGCAGACAAAGCTGTCGCATTTGCCGCCGCTGACCCGCTGGCGAAATTCGTGTAGTCACCTCCTGTGCCCGCGACCAGCGGGCAAAGCGTGAAATCAGGCCAGCGCTCCTGCGTTGGCCTGACGCTTTTTGGCACATAAAAAACCGTACATCAACAGAGAGGTCATTGCTGAGAAGGATAAGATCGCTGCCGGAAGCGTGACATAGCTCCAGCTAAAGCCGAGCGTAATCATCATTCCACCGAAATACGCGCCTATTGCGCTGCCGAGGTTAAACGCCATTTGCCCGCCTGCGGCCCCCAGCATTTCGCCGCCTTTCGCATTTTGCAGCAGCAGTATTTGCAGCGGCGCAGAGAGCGCAAACAGCCCGGCGCAGCAAACAAATCCCATTACCAGTGAAGCTGTTTTAAGCTCGCCAAACGCGAACAGTAACAGCAGCGAAGCCACAATCACCATGTCGGTGGTGGCAGCAATGCGCAGCGGGCTAAAGCGCGACGACAGCTTGCCGCTGAAGACATTACCCAGCACCATGCCCAGCCCCATCAGCATCATGATCGCGGTCATGACGCCCTCGGAAAAGCCTGACACGTTGACCATAAACGGCTTCACGAAGCTAAACCAGGCAAACACCCCGGCATTGCCAAACATCGTTGCGGCAAAAATTAGCCACGGTTCCGGTTTTTTCAGGAAGTGGAATTGTTCTGTCAGCCGGGTGGTTGTCGTGTCGTGAATGTCTGGCACCCACAGCAGAACAGAGAGGATCACCAGCGCATCAAAGACGGCAATCAAAAAGAAGGTGTAGCGCCAGTTAAATTCATGTCCCAGCCACGTCCCGAGCGGGACGCCAAGCAAATTGGCAACGGTCATCCCGGCAATCATCCCTGCTACAGCAACCGTCACCTTACCCGGTGGCGCAATTTTTGACAGGATTATCGCCCCCACACCGAAAATCGCGCCATGCGGGAAACCAGAGATTAAGCGCCCCGCCGCCAGCCCTATGTAGGTGTCAGAGAAGGTAAAGAGCGCGTTACCGACGACGCACATCGCCACCAGAAACAGCAGCGTTGTTTTCAGCGAAAATTTACTGGAGAACAGCGCCACAATCGGCGCGCCGATCACTACGCCAAAAGCGTAAAACGAAATCATATTTCCGGCGGAGGGAATCGAAATGCCCGTATCATGAGCCAGTTCTGTCAGCACGCCCATGATGCCAAATTCAGCCATACCCAGGCCAAAGGTAGCCAGTGCTAACGAAAAAATTGTTTTTTTCATACCGCGACCACTGTTAAAAAATACGCAGCGTGCATTATTGATTAAACTTGTATGGTGAACCAGTTCAAATCAGCTTTCTGACACATTAATCCATTCATTCAGGCCGATTACACGCTTAGTACGGCCTCGATCCCGCGACCGGACCCATAGGGAGACCCGCCATGGTCAGTAAGAAGAAAACCCGTGTTGTTGATGATGTCGTTAAAAACGCGCCGCTCAAAACCAAAGCGTACGAGCAAGAGCTTCGCCGCCTCCATGTTGAACTGGTTAAGCTCCAGCAATGGGTGGTCGCCAAAGGGTTAAAGGTCTGTATTGTTTTTGAAGGGCGAGACGGCGCGGGTAAAGGCGGCGCCATCAAAGCCATCACCGAACGCGTCAGCCCCCGGGTGTTTCGCGTTGTTGCATTACCGGCCCCCACCGATAAAGAGAAAAGTCAGCTCTATTTTCAGCGTTACGTTCCCCATCTGCCCTCTGCCGGTGAAATCGTCATTTTTGACCGTAGCTGGTACAACCGCGCAGGCGTGGAAAGAGTAATGGGTTTCTGTACCGAAGAGCAGGCCGACAAATTTCTTGATGGAACGCCGGTGATGGAAAAAGCGATGGTCGATGCCGGTATCATATTGTTGAAATACTGGCTCGAAGTAACGCCAAAAGAGCAGGAACGCCGCCTGCGCGATCGAATTAATGATGGTCGCAAGATCTGGAAGCTGTCTCCAATGGACATAAAATCTTTCAATCTGTGGGATGAATATACCCTCGCCCGTGATGCGATGTTTAAAGCGACCGACACCGCCTGGGCGCCGTGGTTTGTGGCGCGCTCAGAAGATAAAAAACGGGTTCGGTTGAATATTATTTCGCATCTGCTTTCACAGATCCCCTATAAAGAAATTCACGTTGACAAGGTGGATTTACCGAAACGCAAGATCGGCAAAGTGAAGCCAACAAAATATCCCTTCCGGTATATTGCAGAGCGGTTTTGATATTACTGGAAGACGGCTCGCATAATGTAGATTACCAGGGGAAACAGTATTGTTTTTTGTTGGCTGCGGTTGATAATGACCGCACCAACAAAGGAGAAAACATGAAACCGAACCGCACAGAAAGATGTGCTACGACAGAGCGCCCTACGGGGAATAGACCTCGCCCACTCTCTACAGCAGGAGAGCTCAAGCGGCAGCGTCAACAGGATCAAGGATTTATTAAAGCAATGAATGAATTAACGGCCAAAGCCGGGCTATTATCGGATGACCCTTATTTCGGAGGGCTTTGATGTGTTTTCAGTTTGACGTTTACCGCAATCCATCAAACAGAACGTGTGAATATCAACCCTATTTTATGATTATTCAGCACGATTATTATGACGACTTATCAACGAGACTTATTGTCCCGTTAAGCTATCACAATCATTTAAGAGGATATTCAAACGCTGCAACGCCACTGGTGAACCTTGAATTCCAGACATATTTTCTTAATACAGCCAACATCACACACGTGGAGACAAAAAAACTTAATAATAAGGATTATGTATGTAATCTGCGCAGTGCAAGAAGCAGTGTTCTTGCAGGAATTGATGCGTTAATTACCAATACGTAGCTAAAAGCCGCGCAAGCGCAGCGCCGCCGGACAATGCCGACGGCGCAAGGTTTACTTCAACCCTTCCGAACTCTCTTTTTGCGCTTCAAGACGCTCAATGTCGCGGTACCAGCGCGGATGGTGCTTCTGCGCCCAGCGGCGGCTCACCTTCCCTTCAATCATGCCTTTAATCGATCCTTTCACCCAGAATGCCATATACATATGGATCAGAATGGCGTGGATCAGAATAATGGCCGAGGTCGCGTGGATCAGCAGCGCATAACGCACCACCTGAATCGGGAAATAGTGCGCAAAATACGGACGCCAGATGATCACCCCGGTCACCAGCAGCACAAAAATCATGCTCATGATGGTCCAGAACATCATCTTCTGCCCGGCGTTATATTTGCCCACCCTCGCGACTTTATGCTCGTTGCCTTTCAGAACCTCAATAATCCCTTTTAGCCACGGAATATCCTGCTTGTCAGGGATGTTGTGATGAACGAAACGTACAAACATAAACATCAGCACCACGAAAATCAGTACGCCGAAGAACGGATGCAGAATGCGCCCCATCTGCGGTGTCCCGAAGGTTTCCGTTAGCCACTGTAGCGTCGGGAAGAAGAACGAAATGCCGGATACCGCCACCAGGAAGAAGCAGATGACCACCGTCCAGTGACAGGCGCGATCGACAAATTTTGTGCGCACTATCATTTTCGACTTACTCATGATGCTCCTCCTCGTCGTCATCCACCTCTTTATTCGGCCCGATACCGATGTAGTGATAAATCAGCCCGGCAAAGGTGGCGATAAAGCCCGCCGCTGAGAGCGGCTTAAGCGCCCCTTTCCAGAGGTTGATTGAGGTATCGATCGCCGGATCCTTCGGCAGATTGTGATACAGCTCCGGCTGGTCATTGTGGTGCAGAACATACATGACGTGCGTACCGCCCACGCCCTGCGGGTTATAAATCCCGGCCTTGTCATAGCCGCGCGCTTTGAGCTTATCCACCCGCTGCTGCGCCACTTCCAGCATCTCTTTTTTGGTGCCGAAGTGGATAGCCCCGGTAGGACAGGTCTTCACGCAGGCAGGCTCCTGTCCGACGCTGACGCGATCGACACACAGCGTGCATTTATAGACCCGGTTATCTTCTTTATTGAGGCGCGGGATATTAAACGGACAGCCTGCGATGCAGTAGCCGCAGCCGATACAGTTATCCTGCTGGAAGTCGACGATCCCGTTGGCGTACTGAATAATTGCACCCGCAGACGGGCATGCCTTCAGGCAGCCCGGATCTTCACAGTGCATACAGCCGTCTTTACGGATTAGCCACTCCAGCTTGCCGTTCTGGTCGGTTTCGCTAAAGCGCATCACCGTCCAGGACTTGGCGCTCAGATCAGCCGGGTTATCGTAAACGCCAACGCAGTGCCCCACCTCGTCGCGGATATCGTTCCACTCCGAGCAGGCCACCTGGCAGGCCTTACAGCCCACGCAGGAGGAGACATCGATCAGCTTGGCGACTTCTGCCTTGTAGTCCCGCGCGCGAGGCGCGGGCGTTATCGGGTTGGTCGCGGAGCGTTTAATAATGTCTTGTGTTTCCATCGCCATTTAATCGCTCCTTACGCTTTCTCGATGTTGACCAGAAACGCTTTATACTCCGGCGTTTGCGAGTTGGAATCGCCGACGTTTGGCGTCAGGGTATTGGCGATGTAACCTTTCTGCGCCACCCCTTCAAAGCCCCAGTGCAGCGGGATGCCGACGGTTTCTACCTGCTGGCCGTGTACGTTCAGACTTTGCAGACGACGGGTGACCACCGCTACCGCGCGAATAAAGCCGCGTTTGCTGCTCACCGTCACGCGATCGCCATTGGCAATGCCTTTCGCCTTCGCCAGCGTTTCGCTTATCTCCACAAACTGTTCCGGCTGCGCGATGGCGTTAAGCCGCGCATGTTTGGTCCAGGTATGGAAATGCTCAGTCAGGCGGTAGGTAGTTCCGACATACGGGAACTTGTCCTTTTTACCTAAACGCATCACGTCATCTTCATAGATACGCACTACCGGGCTGGAGACCACGTTCGGGTGCAGCGGGTTAGTGCCGAGCGGCGTTTCCATCGGCTCGTAATGTTCCGGGAACGGCCCTTCCGCCAGCTTGTCGATGGCAAACAGACGCCCCAACCCTTCCGGCTGCATGATAAACGGCCCGGTGTTGCTGCCCGGCGCGGCGGTGTTGAAGTCCGGGATATCGTTCCCCGTCCACTTCGTGCCGTTCCACTCGATCAGCATGCGTTTCGGATCCCACGGCTTACCGTTCACGTCTGCGGAGGCACGGTTGTACAGTACGCGGCGGTTCAACGGCCACGCCCATGCCCAGCCCAGCGTGTTGCCCAGGCCTGACGGATCGGCGTTATCACGGTTGGCCATCTGATTACCCTGCTCCGTCCAGCTACCGGTGTAGATCCAGCAAGACGAGGCCGTGGTGCCGTCGTCACGCAACAGCGCGAAGCTATTGAGCAACTGGCCTTTCTTCGCCACCAGATTGCCGTTGGCATCGTACAGGTCGGCCAGCGCCACGCCGTTGTTCTCTTTTGCCACCTCTTCAGACTCAGGATGATCCGGCTGCTTGTAGTTCCAGCTCATCTTCAGCAGCGGCTCTGCGCCTTTGCCGCCTTCGGTGCGGTACATCTCGCGCAGACGATGGTAAATACCGGCCAGAATTTCGCCGTCATTACGCGCTTCACCCGGCGCATCCTGACCTTTCCAGTGCCACTGTAGCCAGCGGCCAGAGTTGGCAATAGAACCGTCCTCTTCCGCAAAGCAGGTCGAGGGCAGGCGGAACACCTCGGTCTGAATGGATGCCGGATCGACATCGTTAGACTCGCCGTGGTTCTGCCAGAACGTAGACGTTTCGGTGACCAGCGGATCGATAACCACCATGTACTTCAGCTTGCTCAGGCTGCGAACGACTTTGTTTTTATCCGGGAATGACGCCACCGGGTTAAAGCCCTGGCAGATATACCCCGTGACGTCGCCCTTATCCATCATGTTGAAATACTTGATGACATCGTAAGCCTGATCCCATTTCGGCAACCACTCAAAGCCCCAGTCATTCTCTTTCTGCGCCGCATCGCCGTAGAACGATTTCATCAGACTGACGGCAAACTTTGGGTAGTTACTCCAGTAGTTCACCTGGTCCGGACGCGTCGCTTTTGGCGTGTTGGCGTCAAGCCAGCTTTGCCAGTCGGTCTGCTTCTCCGACGGCAGGGTCAGGTAACCCGGCAGGCTGGTCGACAGCAGGCCGAGATCGGTTAAGCCCTGAATGTTGGAGTGTCCGCGCAGGGCGTTCACGCCCCCACCGGCCATCCCCATGTTGCCGAGCAGCAGCTGGATCATCGCCATGGTACGGATGTTCTGCGCGCCCACGGTATGCTGCGTCCAGCCCAGCGCGTACAGGAAGGTGGTTGTTCTGTCGGCGGCACTGGTGGAGGCCAGCACTTCACATACTTTCAGGAAGTCTGCTTTCGGCGTACCGCAGATGTTTTCCACCACGTCTGGCGTATAACGGGAAACATGCTGTTTCAGCAAGTTCCACACGCAGCGCGGATCGGTCAGGGTCTCATCGCGTTTCGCGTAGCCGTTTTCGTCGAATTGATAGTTCCAGGACGATTTATCGTACTGACGTTTCTCTGCGTCATAGCCGCTGAACAGGCCATCTTCGAAGGCGAAATCTTCCCGCACCAGCAGGCCGGCATTGGTGTAATGCTTAACGTATTCCGCGTTAATCTTATTGTTTTCGATCAGGTACAACAGCACGCCGGAAAGGAACGTAATATCCGTACCGGAGCGGATCGGCGCATAAATATCAGCCACCGATGCCGTACGCGTAAAGCGTGGATCGACGACAATCAGCGTCGCATCGTTGTTGTTTTTCGCTTCCATCGCCCAGCGGAATCCCACCGGATGGGCTTCAGCGGCGTTACCGCCCATCACCACCACGACGTTTGCGTTTTTGATATCAACCCAGTGGTTGGTCATCGCACCGCGACCAAATGTTGGAGCAAGACTTGCTACCGTTGGTCCGTGTCAGACGCGCGCCTGGTTATCAACCGCCAGCATGCCGAGGGAGCGCACAAATTTTTGCGTCAGCATGCCGGTCTCATTACTTGCCGCAGACGCACACAGCATCCCGGTGGAGGTCCAGCGGTTTACCGTAACGCCCTGCTCGTTCTTTTCAATAAAGTTGGCGTCGCGATCCGCTTTCATCAGTTTTGCAATACGTGAGAAGGCCTCGTCCCAGGAGATGCGCTGCCATTTATCAGAGCCCGGCGCACGATATTCCGGATAGCGCAGACGGTTTTCACTGTGGACGTAGTCCAGCAGCCCCGCCCCTTTCGGGCAAAGCGCCCCGCGGCTCACCGGATGGTCCGGATCCCCTTCAATATGATAAATCGCTTCTTTGGCGTTCTTCGCGCCATCACCCAGGCTATACATTAATAGCCCACAACCCACGGAGCAGTATGTGCAGGTGTTACGGATCTCTTTCGCGCGCAGCAGTTTATAGTTGCGTGCCTGAGCCAGCGCCATTTTGGGAGCGAATCCCAGCATTGCGGCTGTTGTTCCGGCCATACCGCCCGCGCAGATTTTAAAAAATTGTCTGCGGCTGACGTCCATTGCTGTCCTCGTTATCTGATAAGACTTCGCGCCGCAAACTAACAGCAAAGCCCCTGTTTTTTTTGCGTCAAATCAAGGTCGCCGAACTTCGCCCCCTTAATAGTCACCGCCGGTATGATTTATTACTCCTTTCGGGTTAACCGCGAAACAGAAAATTCGCCTGGTGAATGGGTTAGATGCTATAAGTTTACCCTTTGATTTTTATGAGACTGGCAGGGTAATGGACAGAAAAAGAGCAACGCTGATTGGCCTGGTGGCCATACTGCTGTGGAGTACCATGGTGGGTCTCATCCGCAGCGTCAGTGAGGGACTTGGCCCGGTGGGGGGCGCAGCAATGATCTACACCGTCAGCGGATTATTGTGTCTGGCGACGGTAGGTTTCCCTGATATTAAACGGTTTTCGAAAGGCTATCTCATTGCGGGCAGCGTCCTGTTTGTCAGCTATGAAATGTGCCTTGCCCTGTCGCTTGGCTTTGCCGCGACGCGCTCGCAGGCAATTGAGGTGGGCATGGTCAATTATCTCTGGCCAAGCCTGACGATTGTGTTCGCCATTTTGTTCAACGGACAAAAATCCACCCTGTGGGTGATCCCCGGCTTAGCGATCTCCCTGTTGGGCGTGGGCTGGGTCTTAGGCGGCGAAAACGGGCTGCACGTTCACGACATCATGCAAAACATCGTTTCCAGCCCGCTGAGCTACGGGCTGGCATTTGCCGGTGCCTTTATCTGGGCCGCCTACTGCACCGTCACCAGCAGGTATGCCAGAGGGCAAAATGGCATTACTCTTTTCGTCCTGCTGACCGCCCTGAGCCTGTGGGTCAAATATGCCGTCAGCGATCAGCCCGAAATGGTATTCAGCGTGCCGGTAGTCGTGAAGCTGTTGATGTGTGGTGTTGCCCTTGGCTTTGGCTACGCCGCCTGGAACATTGGGATCCTCCACGGTAACGTCACGGTGCTTGCGGCCGTCTCCTACTTCACCCCGGTACTCTCTGCCGCGCTGGCGGCTATTATACTGAGCTCTCCGCTTTCATTCTCATTCTGGCAAGGGGCATTAATGGTTTGCGCCGGATCATTACTTTGCTGGTATGCCACCCGCAAATAGCATTTTAATTTTACCGGGCACGAATCATGCCCGGTAAAAATTAACATTATTTTAATATGTGATCACAATAAAGAATATTATTTATAACATTCGTATGTATTTCTATTTCTGTATAGAGTACTCACAGAAAGTCAGATCCGTTGTGGAAATTGACACAAACTGACAACGAAGGTAATTAATTCAACCCCAATATTCCCGCGCTATATAGCACATAGTGCAATAGTTTATTTCTGGATGTTTCTTTTAAAAAGCAGTTGCTGGCTTCCGGATAAATCCACAAACCACTGTTTTAAAAGTCAATAACGCGCCCCATTCCTTGACATTATCTGCCAAGCCCTTTTATCTCTCTCTAAAAACAAAAACGCATGGCAACTATTTCCAGCCTTATTATCGTGTTTTGTTAATAATCAATTTATGTATATAAATTAACCTTATTGAGCGATTTAAGGGAAATTTATCGGATCAGGATCACACTAATTGAAATTATCTTTAATATTTTGAAACTTATTATTGAAAGCAGTCTACGGAATTTTAAAAATAGTCTGCCATTGACGATAAGCCTCGTTTAAAAATCGCTCAGGTGGCTTAGGAAATACCTAAATAAAATTATAAGGGTTAGTTAAGATGAAACTTAAATTAGTTGCAGTGGCAGTGACTTCCATGTTGGCGGCTGGCGTTGTTAACGCGGCTGAAGTTTTTAACAAAGACGGTAACAAACTGGATCTGTACGGCAAAGTTACTGGTCTGCACTATTTTTCTGATGATGCTGGTAGCGACGGCGACAAAACATACGTTCGTCTGGGCTTCAAAGGTGAAACTCAGATCAACGAACAGCTGACCGGATACGGCCAGTGGGAATATGAGTTCAAGGGCAACCGCTCTGAAGCTCAGGGTTCCGATGGCAACAAAACCCGTCTGGCCTTCGCTGGTCTGAAATTCGATGAATTCGGTTCCTTCGACTACGGTCGTAACTACGGTGTTGCTTATGACATCGGCGCATGGACTGACGTTCTGCCAGAGTTCGGTGGCGATACCTGGACGCAGACTGACGGCTTCATGACCGGTCGTACCACTGGCGTTGCCACCTACCGTAACACCGACTTCTTTGGTCTGGTTGACGGCCTGAACGTGGCTGCCCAGTACCAGGGTAAAAACGACCGTTCAGAGATCACCGAATCCAACGGTGACGGCTGGGGTCTGTCTTCTACCTATGAATTCGACGGCTTCGGTGTGGGTGCGACCTACGCGAAATCTGACCGTACTGACCGTCAGGTTCGTGCTGCAAGCAACCTGAACGCCGGTGGCGAAAACGCAGAAGTCTGGGCTGCTGGCCTGAAGTACGATGCGAACAACATCTACCTGGCAACCACCTACTCTGAAACCCGCAACATGACGGCGTTCGGTAGCGGTCACGTTGCCAACAAAGCACAGAACTTCGAAGTTGTGGCTCAGTACCAGTTTGACTTCGGTCTGCGTCCATCCATCGCTTACCTGAAATCCAAAGGTAAAGACATCGGTTCTTATGGCGACCAGGACCTGGTTGAATACGTTGACGTTGGCGCGAGCTACTACTTCAACAAAAACATGTCCACCTACGTTGATTACAAAATCAACCTTGTGGATGACAGCCAGTTCACCAAAGATGCCAAAGTGGCTACCGACAACATCGTGGCTGTAGGTCTGACCTACCAGTTCTAAGAGGTGTTAGTTCAAAAGGCCAGCCCTCGCGGCTGGCCTTTTTTTTACTGCTGCCCTCCGACCTTCGCCAGACTAAACCAGATCCCGATCGCCAGAATCATCAGCATGGCTCCCGCACTGCCCAGGGCCACGCTGTGCGAGGTGATGAACGCGGTTTTCGCCGCCGTCATCACCGGCTCGGCCAGTGACGGCGTCAGCTCCTGCGCGACCTTCATCGCTTCACCGATGGACAACGAGGCTTTATCGGTCAGCGACGCGCTCAGCCCCTGCGGCAGTACAATTGACGCCGAAAAGCTGCGGGTTAACAACAGACCGAAAATGGCGATCCCGAGACCAGCGCCCAGCTCGTAGGACATGGTTTCGATCGCGCCTGCGGCGGCCGCTTTCTCTTTCGGCGCGGCAGCCATGATCGCTGACGTCGATGCCAGCAGTGCGCTGGCGGCACTGAAGCCCAGCAGCACCATCAGGCTCCACGCCTGCCACTGTTGGGTGCTGAAATCGAGCGTCGACAGGCCGATAAAACTGATCGCGCTTAGCCCCATGCCTCCGGCCGCGACAATGCGCAGCCCCAGACGCCCGACCAGCACACCCGCGATCGGCCCGCTAAATCCGCTCGCCACCATCACCGGCAGCATAAATATCCCTGCTTCAAACGGCGTAAAACCATGCACGAACTGCAACTCCTGCGCCATCAGCAGTTCAAAGCCCACCAGCGCAATCATGGCGGTCATCGCCATGACCACGCCGCTTAAAATAATGCGATGGCAAAACAGACGCATGTCGATCATTGGCACGCGCGCGCGCAGCTGGATACGGACGAAAATAAACAGCATCACCGCCCCGGTAAGCAGCGTAGAGGCCACCATCCACGGCGACAGCACCCCTTTCAGGGCGGTTTTGGCGCTGTAGACCAGCAGTAAAATGGCGACAATCAGCATAATGGCATGGCTGATATTGAGCGGCTGCTCGGGCCGACCCTGCTGAGCAGGCACAAAGCGCGCAGCAAGCGAAACCACGATCAGCACGATCGGCACGTTAATCAGGAAGACCGAACCCCAGTAAAAGTGCTCCAGCAGCATGCCGCCAATCAGCGGGCCAAACGCCGCGCCGCCCGACCCAACGGCAGCCCAGACGCCAAGGGCGATGTTACGGTGCCGCACGTCAATAAACAGCGTGCGGATCCCTGCAAGCGTAGCCGGAATGATCATCGCCGCGCCAATCGCCAGCGACGCGCGGGCGGCAATCAGCCAGCCCGCGGACGGCGCAAAAGCCGCCGCTAACGATGACAGGCCAAACAGCACGCTGCCGATCATCAGCAGGCGCTTAAAACCTATGCGATCGCCCAGCGCGCCCATCGGCAGCACCATCCCCGCCATCACCAGCGAGTAAATATCAATAATCCACAGCAATTCGTTGCCGCTGGCACCCAGCGTCATGCTCAATGTTGGCGCCGCCACGTGCAGCACCGTCGCGTCAATCGCCACCGGGATATACACCAGCACGATAATCACTAACGCTAACCACTGACGAAACATAAATTTCCTTTTCATTTAAAAACTGGACACATGTCCAGATTGCGATCCTACGTAAAGTTGAACACTTGTCCAGCTCTTTGTTACACTCGTTTCGTTGCCATTGAGAGTGAGAAATTATGCGTTATCTAAGCAAGGACGAGCGGCGGGAAGAGATCCTACAGGCCGCAATGCGCGTGGCGCTGACCGAAGGATTCGCTGCGATGACCGTGCGCCGAATCGCTACCGAAGCGGGCGTCGCCACCGGGCAGGTGCATCACCACTTTGCGTCGGCGGGCGAGCTTAAATCGCTGGCGTTTGTCAGGCTGATCCGCGATTTGCTGGATGCTGAAATCGTTGGCGAAAACGCAGGCTGGCGCGAGCGCCTGCATGCCATGCTCGGCAGCGATGACGGCGGGTTTGAGCCCTACATTCGACTGTGGCGGGAGGCGCAAATTCTCGCCAGCCGGGATAGCGATATCAAAGGCGCCTACGTTTTGACCATGGAGATGTGGCACCAGGAAACGGTCGCAATTATCCGCGCCGGGGCGGAGGCCAACGCCTTTACGCTTGCTGATCAGCCGGAAAATATCGCCTGGCGTTTAATTGGTCTGGTATGTGGCCTGGATGGCATATACGTCTTAAATATGCCTGAAATGGACGACGCGGCATTTAATAAGCATCTGGATAAACTTATCTCCCTCGAATTGTTTTAATACTCCCATCGGAGTATTAATTTCCGCAAAGAGTTACAATTAGTAACACATAAAGCGAACCCTGATTCCCATTCCAAACTCAGGGATTCGCTTTTTTATCTATCCTTTCAGATGTATCCCATAACATCCTATAAATTTCATAAACCACTGACAGGTATCTTTCTGTTTTTCCTTCTTTTTTCTCTCCACTTCGGTAAGCAAGAGGGTGATATGTCACATCAAAGCGAGAAGAGTAATCAGCATCTGTTGAGTAACTGGAAACCGGAAAACGCGCAATTTTGGGAGAATAAAGGGAAACATATCGCACGAAGAAACCTGTGGATTTCCGTGGCGTGTTTGTTGCTCGCATTTTGTGTCTGGATGTTGTTGAGCGCTATTGCGGTAAATCTTAATAAGGTCGGATTTAATTTCAGCACCGATCAGCTTTTTATGCTAACGGCATTACCTTCTCTCTCCGGCGCGATATTGCGTGTCCCCTACTCTTTTATGGTGCCGATATTTGGCGGGCGTTACTGGACCGTGTTAAGCACCGTTATCCTGGTCGCACCCTGTGTCTGGCTTGGGATCGCCATTCAGAATACCGCCACGCCCTATTGGATCTTCATCATCATCGCGCTGCTTTGCGGTTTTGCCGGTGCCAACTTCGCTTCCAGTATGGGAAACATCAGCTTCTTCTTCCCGAAAGCCAGACAGGGCAGCGCACTGGGCATTAACGGCGGGCTGGGTAACCTGGGCGTGAGTGTGATGCAGCTGGTTGCGCCGCTGGTGATTTTCCTGCCGATGTTTACCTTCCTCGGCGTGCACGGCGTACCGCAGGAGGATGGATCGACGATGTGGCTGGCGAACGCGGCGTGGATCTGGGCGCCGCTGCTGATTCTGGCCACCATTGCGGCGTTTTTAGGCATGAATGACATCGCCAGCTCGAAAGCGTCCATTGCCAGCCAGCTTCCGGTGCTTAAGCGCTTTCATCTCTGGCTGCTGAGCCTGCTTTATCTGGCAACCTTCGGCTCGTTTATCGGTTTCTCGGCAGGCTTTGCCATGCTGTCGAAAACCCAGTTTCCGGACGTTAATATCCTCCACCTCGCCTTCTTTGGCCCACTGATCGGCGCCCTGGCGCGTTCGGCTGGCGGAATGATTTCGGACAGACTGGGCGGCGTAAGGGTGACGCTGATCAACTTCGTCTTTATGGCCATCTTTAGCGCCCTGATTTTCCTGACGCTCCCCGGGTCTGGTTCAGGCAGCTTTATCGCCTTCTATCTGGTCTTTATGGGCCTGTTTCTGACCGCAGGCCTGGGTAGCGGCTCGACCTTCCAGATGATCGCGATTATCTTTCGCCAAATCACCCTCGACCGCGTGAAAAAACAGGGCGGGAGCGATGAACAGGCACAGCATGAAGCGGTGACCGAAACGGCTGCGGCGCTGGGCTTTATCTCTGCCATCGGTGCGGTGGGCGGGTTCTTTATTCCCAAAGCCTTTGGCACCTCCCTGGCGATGACCGGTTCCCCGGTGGGCGCCATGAAAGTCTTCCTCGTGTTTTACATCGTCTGCGTGCTCGTCACCTGGCTGGTGTACGGCCGCAAATCCTCACAAAAATAATAACTACCTCTTCGCCGGAGCGTGATGCCTCACCCTCCGGCCATGTTATCGAAGCAGGAGAAATGTCATGAGCAAACTGTTGGACCGCTTCCGTTACTTCAAAACAAAAGGCGACAGTTTCGCCGATGGGCACGGCCAGGTGTACCACACCAACCGCGACTGGGAGGACAGTTACCGTCAGCGCTGGCAGTTCGACAAGATTGTGCGATCCACCCACGGCGTTAACTGCACCGGCTCCTGTAGCTGGAAGATTTATGTCAAAAATGGCCTGGTGACATGGGAAACCCAGCAGACCGACTACCCGCGTACCCGCCCTGACCTGCCTAACCACGAACCGCGCGGCTGCCCGCGTGGCGCAAGCTACTCCTGGTATCTCTACAGCGCCAACCGTCTCAAGTACCCGCTGGTACGCCGCAGGCTGATCGAGCTCTGGCGCGAGGCGCTGGCGCAGCATACCGATCCGGTGCTGGCCTGGGATGCCATTCAGAACGATCCACAGAAAGCGCAAAGCTACAGAAAGGCGCGCGGTAAAGGCGGGTTTATCCGCTCAAACTGGAAAGAGCTTAACCAGCTGATTGCTGCCGCCAACGTCTGGACCATCAAAAACTACGGCCCGGATCGGGTAGCCGGTTTTTCCCCCATCCCGGCCATGTCGATGGTCTCTTATGCCGCCGGTACGCGCTATCTCTCCCTGCTCGGCGGCACGTGCCTGAGTTTCTATGACTGGTACTGCGATCTGCCTCCGGCATCGCCGATGACCTGGGGCGAGCAGACCGACGTGCCGGAATCGGCGGACTGGTACAACTCCAGCTATATCATTGCCTGGGGCTCGAACGTGCCACAGACGCGTACCCCGGACGCCCACTTCTTTACCGAAGTGCGTTACAAAGGCACCAAGACCGTCGCCATTACGCCGGACTTCTCGGAGGTGGCGAAGCTCAGCGACCAGTGGCTGGCCCCCAAACAGGGTACCGACAGTGCCCTTGCCATGGCGATGGGGCATGTGATCCTCAAAGAGTTCCACCTTGATAACCCGAGCGATTACTTCCTCAACTATTGCCGCCGCTACACCGACATGCCGATGCTGGTCCTGCTGGATGAACAGGCTGACGGTCGCGTGGTGCCGGGCCGCATGCTGCGCGCGTCGGATCTGGCCGACGGGCTGGGTGAAACCAATAATCCGGAGTGGAAAACCATCGCCTTTGACGTCGCCGGAAATCTGGTGGCGCCGAACGGCTCTATCGGTTTCCGCTGGGGCGAAAAAGGCAAATGGAACCTGGAGTCGCTGGCCGCGGGACAGGAGACCGAGCTGACGCTTTCCCTGCTCATCACCCACGACAGTGTGGCAGACGTGGCCTTCCCTTACTTCGGGGGCAACGAGAACCCGCATTTCCGCAGCGTGAAGCAGGAGCCGGTGCTGACGCGCCGCGTACCGAGTAAAACCCTGACGCTGGCCGACGGCAGCCAGAGACGCGTGGTCAGCGTGTACGATCTGGTGCTCGCAAACTACGGCCTCGATCGCGGTCTGGAAGACAGTAACGCGGCGGCAAACTACGCCGAGATCAAAGCCTACACCCCGGCCTGGGGCGAACAAATTACCGGCGTACCCGCTTACCTGATAGAAAAAATCGCCCGTGAATTTGCCGACACGGCGCACAAAACCCATGGTCGTTCGATGATCATCCTCGGAGCCGGTGTGAACCACTGGTACCACATGGACATGAACTACCGCGGGATGATCAACATGCTGGTCTTCTGCGGCTGCGTCGGGCAAAGCGGCGGCGGCTGGTCGCACTATGTCGGCCAGGAGAAACTGCGCCCGCAAACCGGCTGGCTGCCGCTGGCCTTCGCACTGGACTGGAACCGTCCGCCGCGCCAGATGAACAGCACCTCTTACTTCTACAACCACGCCAGCCAGTGGCGCTATGAGAAGCTCACCGCACAGGAGCTGCTTTCTCCTCTTGCAGACGCGTCGAAATTCACCGGACATCTGATTGATTTCAACGTCCGCGCCGAGCGCATGGGCTGGCTCCCTTCCGCGCCGCAGCTCAACCTCAACCCGCTGCACGTTAAGGCCCGTGCCGACGCCGCCGGGATGTCGCCGCAGGATTACACCGTGCAGGCGTTAAAATCGGGCGATATTCGCTTCGCCTGCGAACAGCCGGACAACGGCAAGAACCACCCGCGCAACCTGTTTGTCTGGCGTTCTAACCTGCTTGGCTCGTCCGGAAAAGGCCATGAGTACATGCTCAAATACCTGCTTGGCACCGAGAGCGGGATCCAGGGCGAGGATTTAGGCTCAACGGATGATGTCAAACCTGAAGAGGTGGAATGGCAAACCGCCGCCATTGAGGGCAAGCTGGATCTGCTGGTGACGCTCGATTTCCGTATGTCCAGCACCTGCCTGTTCTCCGATATCGTCCTGCCGACCGCCACATGGTATGAAAAAGACGATATGAATACCTCGGACATGCATCCGTTTATTCACCCGCTCTCTGCCGCCGTTGACCCCGCGTGGGAGTCCCGCAGTGACTGGGAGATCTACAAAGGCATCGCCAAAGTCTTCTCTGAAGTGTGCGTCGGGCATCTCGGCACCGAAACTGACGTGGTGCTACAGCCGCTACAGCATGACTCCCCGGGGGAACTGTCGCAGCCTTTTGATATTCTGGACTGGCGCAAAGGCGAGTGCGATCTCATCCCCGGTAAAACCGCGCCAAACATTGCGGTCGTCGAGCGCAACTATCCGGAAACCTACGAGCGCTTCACTTCTCTCGGTCCGCTGCTGGACAAACTCGGCAACGGCGGAAAAGGCATATCGTGGAACACGCAAAACGAAGTCGATTTCCTCGGCAAGCTCAATTACGTCAAGCTCTACGGCCCGGCCAAAGGCCGACCGCGCATTGAAACCGCCATTGATGCTTCAGAGGTGATCCTCGCTCTTGCGCCGGAAACCAACGGTCAGGTCGCGGTCAAAGCCTGGGAGGCCCTCGGCGAACTGACCGGGCGCGATCACACCCATCTGGCGCTGAACAAAGAAGACGAGAAAATTCGCTTCCGCGATATTCAGGCGCAGCCGCGCAAAATTATCTCCAGCCCAACGTGGTCCGGCCTTGAGAGCGAGCACGTGTCGTATAACGCAGGCTATACCAACGTTCACGAGCTGATCCCGTGGCGCACGATTTCCGGCCGCCAGCAGCTGTATCAGGATCACACCTGGATGCGCGCCTTCGGTGAAAGTCTGGTGGCCTATCGTCCACCGATTGATACCCGCAGCGTCACCCACATGCGCGAGATCCCGCCGAACGGCTTCCCGGAAAAAGCGCTTAACTTCCTGACGCCGCACCAGAAATGGGGCATTCACTCCACCTACAGCGAAAACCTGCTGATGCAGACCCTGTCACGCGGGGGGCCAATCGTCTGGATCAGCGAAACCGACGCGCGCGAGCTGGGGATTGAGGACAACGACTGGATCGAAGCCTTCAACGCCAACGGCGCCCTCACCGCCCGCGCGGTGGTTAGCCAGCGCGTGCCGCCGGGCATGACCATGATGTACCACGCTCAGGAGCGCATTCTGAACATTCCGGGGTCAGAAGTGACCGGACGGCGCGGCGGGATCCACAACTCGGTCACCCGCGTCTGTCCGAAACCGACCCACATGATTGGCGGCTACGCGCAGCTGGCGTACAGCTTTAACTATTACGGCACCGTCGGCTCGAATCGCGACGAGTTCATTATGATCCGCAAAATGAAAAACATTAACTGGCTGGACGGCGAAGGTCGGGATCAGGTTCAGGAGGCGAAAAAATGAAAATACGCTCACAGGTTGGCATGGTACTGAATCTCGATAAATGCATTGGCTGCCACACCTGCTCGGTCACCTGTAAGAACGTCTGGACCGGGCGCGAAGGGATGGAGTATGCGTGGTTTAATAACGTCGAAACCAAACCGGGTATCGGCTATCCGAAAAACTGGGAAGATCAGGATGAGTGGCAAGGCGGATGGATCCGCAGTATTCACGGCAAGCTGACCCCGCGCCTCGGCGGAAAAATGGGCGTCCTGTCGAAAATTTTCGCCAACCCCGTGTTGCCGCAGATTGACGATTACTATGAACCTTTCACCTTCGATTACCAGGATCTGCACCGCGCCCCGGAGGGGGATCACCTCCCTACCGCCCGCCCCCGCTCGCTGATTGACGGTAAGCGGATGGATAAGATCGTCTGGGGACCAAACTGGGAGGAGCTGCTGGGCGGCGAGTTCGAAAAACGCGCCCGCGATCGAAACTTTCAGAAGATCCAGAAAGAGATGTACGGCCAGTTCGAAAACACCTTCATGATGTACCTGCCGCGCCTGTGCGAGCATTGCCTCAACCCGAGCTGCGTCGCCACCTGCCCGAGCGGTGCGATTTACAAACGCGAAGAGGACGGCATTGTGCTGATCGACCAGGACAAATGCCGCGGCTGGCGTCTGTGTATTAGCGGCTGTCCGTACAAGAAAATCTACTTCAACTGGAAAAGCGGCAAGTCAGAGAAGTGCATCTTCTGCTATCCGCGCATCGAGTCCGGCCAGCCGACCGTCTGCTCAGAAACCTGCGTTGGACGCATCCGCTACCTTGGCGTGCTGTTGTATGACGCGGACCGTATTGAAGAGGCGGCCAGCACCGAGCATGAAACCGATCTGTATGAGCGCCAGTGCGACGTGTTCCTTAACCCGAACGATCCGGCGGTGATTGAAGAAGCCCTGAAGCAGGGCATCCCGCAGAACGTCATCGACGCAGCGCAGCGTTCCCCGGTTTACAAAATGGCGATGGACTGGAAGCTCGCCCTGCCGCTGCATCCGGAATACCGCACCCTGCCGATGGTCTGGTATGTGCCGCCGCTGTCACCGATTCAGTCCTACGCGGACGCGGGTGGTCTGCCGCAGAGCGACGGTGTACTGCCTGCGGTCGAAAGCCTGCGCATCCCGATGCAATACCTGGCAAATATGCTCAGCGCGGGCGATACCGGCCCGGTGCTGCGCGCTCTGAAGCGCATGATGGCGATGCGTCACTACAAACGCTCCCAGACCGTGGAAGGCGTGACCGATACCCGCGCCATTGAGGAAGTGGGCCTGACCGAAGCGCAGGTTGAGGAGATGTACCGCTATCTGGCCATCGCTAACTACGAAGACCGCTTCGTGATCCCGACCAGCCACCGCGAAATGGCGCGCGACGCCTTCCCGGAGAAAAACGGCTGCGGCTTCACCTTCGGTGACGGCTGTCACGGCTCCGACACCAAATTCAACCTCTTCAACAGCAGCCGCATCGACGCGATCAACATTACCGAGGTGCGCGATCACGGGGAGGGAGAATAATGCAGATCCTTAAAATCATCGCGCTACTGATTGAGTATCCCGATGAGCTGCTTTGGGATAACCGTGAAGAAGCGCTTTCCCTGGTGGAACAGGATGCGCCCATGCTACTGCCGTTTGCGCAGCAGCACCTGAGCGCCCCGCTGCTGGATAAGCAGGCCGAATGGTGTGAAGTTTTCGAGCGGGGGCGCGCGACTTCACTACTGCTGTTCGAGCACGTTCACGCCGAGTCCCGCGATCGCGGTCAGGCGATGGTCGACCTGATGAGCCAGTATGAGAAAGCCGGGCTGGAGCTGGATTGCCGCGAGCTGCCGGACTATCTGCCGCTCTATCTGGAATATCTCAGTATCGTCAGCGACGACGAGGCGCGTGAAGGGCTGCAAAACGTCGCGCCTATACTGGCGCTGATTGGAGGCCGCCTGAAACAGCGCGAGGTAGCGCATTACCAGCTGTTTGACGCCCTGCTGTCGCTGGCGGAAACACGGCTTTCCAGCGACAGCGTGGCGAAACAGGTATCCGGTGAAAAACGTGATGATACCCGTCAGGCGCTGGACGCCGTGTGGGAAGAGGAACAGGTCAAGTTTATCGAAGACAACGCCACATCGTGCGACAGTTCGCCGATGCAGCAATATCAACGACGCTTTAGCCAGGACGTCGCGCCGCAGTACGTGGACGTCAGCGCCGGAGGCCCAAAATGACTCATTACCTGAACGTGTTTTTCTATGACATTTATCCGTACATCTGCGCCACCGTCTTCTTCCTCGGCAGTTGGTTGCGCTACGACTATGGGCAGTACACCTGGCGGGCGTCATCAAGCCAGATGCTCAGCAAGCGCGGGATGAACTGGGCTTCGAACCTGTTTCATATTGGGATTCTGGGGATCTTCTTCGGGCACCTGTTCGGCATGTTAACCCCGCACTGGATGTACGCCTGGTTTTTACCCGTCGCGGTTAAACAGCAGTTAGCCATGATTGCGGGAGGTATTTGCGGGGTGCTGACGCTGATCGGTGGGTCGATGCTTTTGATCCGACGCCTGTTCAACCAGCGGGTGCGCGCCACGTCCACCACGCCGGATATTATCATCATGAGTATCCTGCTGCTTCAGTGCATCCTTGGGCTGTCGACCATTCCTTTCTCCGCTCAGTACCCTGACGGAAGCGAGATGATGAAGCTGGTTGGCTGGGCGCAGGGGATCGTCACGTTTAAGGGCGGCTCGTCGGAAATGCTGAGCGGCGTCGCGCCGATCTTCCGCGTGCATCTGGTGCTGGGGATGACGATCTTCCTCATCTTCCCGTTCACCCGCCTGGTGCACGTGTGGAGCGCGCCGTTTGAGTACTTCACGCGTCGGTATCAGGTGGTAAGATCGCGCCGTTGATTTGTCGGGTGGCGGCTACGCCTTACCCGACCTACGTATACTCCCGTAGGCCCGGTAAGGCGTAGTCGCCACCGGGCTATTTCCCTGCCTGCGGATGCGTATCAAACCCTGCCATTACTGCCGTCAGCTCTGCCAGTGTAAAGCCGTGCTTCGGGTCATCAACGCCCAGGCCAAACCGCTCCTGCATGAGCTTATATAGCGCCTCCGCATCCGGCAAATGGATCTGCTCCTCCACATGACCGTTCTGCCAGTGGGTAAAATTAAAGTTGGTCAGCGTCAGCTTGCCCCCGTCCGGCAGGTGGCGACACATCAGCAGGTGATGACGAAAATGGGACTGAGGCCAGTGCGCCGACCAGAAGTTACCCATCACGTAATCGTTGAAGTACTGCGTCCCCAGGTCAAATTGGTACATCGACTGCCAGTGCTCGTGATGGCGGAATTGCAGTACCCAGTCGTTACCCTCGCTCAGCAAACGATAACTCCCGTGCGGGGTTTCCTGCTCCTCGTTAGCGATCAAACGAATCGGCGCCGTCAGCGTTTGTCCGCCAAATCCTACATCAGCGATCCAGCGCTCGCCGTTCAGCTCAACCAGCAGCAACCGGTGCGTGCGCGGCGGCATCTGCGACGGATTCGCCAGCACAACCCGCCCCAGCACGCTGCGTACCGTAAACCCAACTTCGCGCAACACCCGTTCAAACAGGCCATTTTGCTCGAAGCAATATCCCCCCCGACGCGCGGTGACCAGTTTATCCACCAGACACCCGTCGTCCAGATGAATTTCCCGCGGCAAAACGACGTCAATATTTTCAAAAGGGATCGCGCAGTTATGGTGTAAATGGAGCCCCCGCAGGGTATCGATATTAACCTGTACGGGCTGCTGCCAGCCCGTGCGGGCAAAATAAGCACTCAGAAATGGGGACATGATTTGCTCCATGATGTGATATCCCCTGTTTATAAACTATTTTCCCTAATGCATATGCGCAAAAGTGCTTTTTCGGCATACTCATCGTGTACATGAGGAGATCCTATGAGCCACTTTCGTCCTGTTGAATTACGTCATGCCAGCCGTCTTCTGAATCACGGTCCAACCGTGCTCATCACCAGCCGGGATGAGACCATCGATCGTCGCAACGTCATGGCCGCCGCATGGTCTATGCCGGTGGAATTTGAACCCCCGCGTATCGCGATTGTGGTAGACAAAAGCGCGTGGTCACGGGAGTTGATCGAACGCAGCGGGAAATTCGGCATTGTGATCCCCGGCGTGGCGGCAGCCAACTGGACCTGGGCGGTCGGCAGCGTCAGCGGGCGCGACGAGGATAAATTTAACTGCTACGGGATCCCGGTTATTCATGGCCCTGAGCTTGGTCTGCCGGTTATAGAAGAGAAATGTCTGGCGTGGATGGAGTGTCGGTTATTACCTGTCACTTCTGCGGCCGAGAAATATGACACCCTGTTTGGCGAAGTGGTTTCCGCCGCGGCAGATGAACGCGCATTTGTCTCCGGACGCTGGCAGTTTGACGGGGATAAGCTGAATACGCTGCATCATCTGGGGGCCGGGACGTTTGTGACGAGTGGGAAGATGGTGAAGGCGCTGGATTGATTTTTTAATTATACCCATCTGAATTATATAAAATTTCTATGGCATTTTATGTTTATCATAACGATGTTAAACGGAGGATATTTCAGAAGCTGTTGCATAAACAATCTTTCGTAAAGGAAATATCCATGTCATGGAACAAAGATGGCGCAATATCATATGCGAAATCACACGCGCAGCCCAGCAGCACGGGCTATTGTGCTCGTTACGTAACAGAAGCGATCAGAGCGGGTGGTCGATTAAAAATCCCCAACACGCGTCTGGCAAAAGATATGGGGCGCACATTAGTCAATGCAGGCTTTCACCTGGTATATGATCAACCCCATGCTGGTGACGTCGCAGTTATCCAAAATATAGTTGGTCATGATAGCGGTCACGTTTGTATATACGATGGTCAACAGTGGATCAGCGATTTTGTGCAACGCACCATGTATCCTGGGCAGGCTTACCGCAACATACAACCTCATTACGAACTGTTCAGGCATGGTTAATGAAACCACTCTACTTTTTACTTTTCGCCCTGCCTCCGCTCGCGGCCGCAGAAAACATTTATGCACCGGGTCAGGCGGCGCTTAAATTCAATCAATGGTATATAGCGCAGTTAGATCAGAACAAACCGCCCGTACTCAATCCAGACATTATGAACGAGTACGTAGCCTCAGGGACCATTGCAGCAATTAAAGAAATGTACTCTGGCGACAGTAACGACAAAGATATGCCCGATGCGGATATGTTTATCAAAGCGCAGGACTGGGATGATGACTGGAATCAGATAACCGTCTTACATTCTGATTTTGACGCCGTTTGCACAAACGTCTATGTCGCATTTGGTAAGAAGCAAGATCATGTTATTGCAGATTGTCTCGTTGAAGAGCAAGGAAAATGGAAAGTGCGATCGGCGACGCTAATTAAGTAACAGGCATAAACTCCCTGTCGTAATAATAAAGGCACATGGTAGCCAAATGACTACCATGTGCAATTAATTAACTCTTCACGCGCTTCGCAATAATCTCATCCGCCACATTCCGCGGAGCTTCCGCAAAATGATGGAACTCCATCGTATACGTCGCGCGCCCCTGGGACATCGAGCGCAGCGTGGTGGCGTAGCCAAACATTTCAGCCAGCGGGACGTCAGCGCGAATAATCTGGCTGCCGTACTGCTCTGCCATCCCCTGCACCATGCCGCGGCGGGAGGAGAGATCGCCCATAATGTTCCCGGCATACTCTTCCGGCGTTTCCACCTCAACGTGCATCACCGGCTCAAGAATAACCGGATCCGCCCGCCGCGCGCCCTCTTTGAAGCCGAGGATCGCCGCCATGCGGAAGGCCATCTCCGAGGAGTCAACGTCATGGTAGGAACCAAACGTCAGGGTCGCTTTCACATCGACAACCGGATAGCCCGCCAGCACACCCGTATTCATGGCTTCTCGCAAGCCTTTTTCCACCGACGGGATGTACTCCCGCGGCACTACCCCGCCTTTGGTGGCATCTTCAAACACAAAACCACTTCCGGCTGCTATCGGCTCCAGACTCAGGACCACATGACCGTACTGCCCTTTCCCGCCGGACTGTCGGACAAATTTACCTTCAATATCCTTCACCGCTTTACGCAGGGTTTCACGGTAGGTGACCTGCGGACGACCAATGTTTGCCTCAACGCCAAACTCACGCTTCATGCGGTCAACGATGATTTCGAGATGCAGTTCGCCCATCCCGGAGATAATGGTCTGACCGGACTCTTCGTCCGTGTGCAGGCGGAAAGACGGATCCTCCGCCGCCAGGCGCTGTAGGGCGATCCCCATTTTCTCCTGATCGGCCTTGGTTTTCGGCTCAATCGCCAGCGAAATAACCGGGTCCGGGAACTCCATCCGTTCAAGGGTGATCACCGCATTCGGGTCGGTCAGCGTGTCACCGGTGGTGACGTCTTTCAGCCCGACACAGGCTGCGATATCCCCTGTGCGCAACTCGTCCACCTCATGGCGGTCGTTGGCATGCATCAGCACGATGCGCCCGATTCGCTCTTTTTTGCCCTTTACCGGGTTATATACCGCGTCGCCTTTGCGCAGTATGCCGGAATAGACACGAATAAAGGTCAACTGTCCGACGTACGGATCGCTCATCAGCTTGAAGGCCAGCGCAGAGAATGGTTCATCATCGCTTGGGTGGCGCTCGGCGTGCTGTCCATCTTCGTCTACCCCATCAATAGCGGGCACGTCCAGTGGAGACGGCATCAATTCAATCACCGCGTCGAGCATGCGCTGCACACCCTTGTTCTTGAAAGCGCTGCCGCACAGCATGGGCTGTATTTCACCGGAGATCGTCCGGATCCGTAACCCTTTGATGATTTCCGCCTCATCCAGTTCGCCCGTCTCAAGGTACTTATCCATAAGCTCATCGCTGGCTTCTGCCGCAGACGAGACCATTTTTTCTCGCCACGTCTGCGCGGTGCTCAGCAGATCGTCGGGCACCGGCGCGTAGGTGAACGCCATGCCCTGGGTCGCATCATCCCAAAGAATGGTGCGCATCTTGTTGAGATCAACCACGCCGGTGAAGTGTTCCTCTGCGCCCACGGGGATCACAATCGGGACCGGATTAGCTTTCAGCCGCTCCTGCATCATCCGCACTACGCGGAAGAAATCCGCACCCGGGCGGTCCATTTTGTTGACGAATGCCAGACGCGGGACGTGATATTTATTCGCCTGACGCCAGACGGTTTCCGACTGCGGCTGCACGCCGCCGACGGAGTCATAAACCATCACCGCGCCGTCGAGCACACGCATGGAACGTTCCACCTCAATGGTGAAATCCACATGCCCGGGGGTGTCGATAATATTGATGCGGTGCGGTTCAAAGCCTCTGTCCATGCCGGGCCAAAAACAGCTCACCGCCGCCGACGTAATGGTGATCCCGCGCTCCTGCTCCTGCGCCATCCAGTCGGTGGTTGCCGCGCCATCGTGTACTTCACCCAGCTTGTGGCTCATCCCGGTGTAAAACAGGATGCGCTCAGTGGTGGTTGTTTTGCCCGCATCGATATGCGCGGAGATACCGATGTTGCGATAACGTTCGAGTGGAATGGGTCGGGGCATGATATTTCCTTACGTCTTCATGACGGGTTTGTGACGACCAGGATAGTCGCGTGTTTGTTCGTTTGTTATAATAGTCCTATTGTACGAGTATTATCGAACTATTTTTTAACGGTTGACCTATTGTTGATATAGCTCAATCTCACGCGAGACGCAGGAAAACGATGATCCCAAACCACCCGGAACCTGAACAAATACTGCTGGAAAATGTGCTGTTCGCCCTCGGCAATCCGCTGCGGCTGGCGATTATTCGACGGCTGGCCGACGGCAGTGAGCTGAGCTGCAACGCGCTGCGCCCGGACGAGGTGGTGAAATCAACCATGACTCACCACTGGCGTGTACTGCGCGACAGCGGCGTGATCTGGCAGCGCCCGCAGGGGCGCGAGAATATGATTTCACTGAGAAGAGAAGATCTGGACGCCCGCTTTCCGGGGCTGATGGCGATCCTGTTACAGTCGAAATCATAAGCGCTCTGACTGTTGCCCTTCGGCCAGCGCGCGCAGCGTAGCTTTGAGCCAGTTCGTGACGCCTCGTTTCCCGCTGCGCTTGTGCGAATAAATTTTTACTTCAAACGGACTGATGTGGAACGGTAAATCAAAAATTTTAATACGGGTAGCTGGCAGCAGCTTTTCAGCGGCGAATCGAGGTAACGCCATCAGCAGATCGCTTTCTGCAATAACAAACGGGGCGCTGAGCATAGACGGGGTTTTGATCGCAATGTGTCGGGTATAACCCATGCGTTCCAGCTGCAAATCCAGCACCCCCTGCTTCTCATTCCACGGCGTAACCACAAGATGCCGGGCGGCGAGATAATCCTCCAGCGTGAGCGCGCTCCGGCTCGCATTGCTAATCACCACATATTCATCTTCGAACCAGCTGATCTCTTCCAGCTCCGGGTACCGGCGATCCTCAATGGTGCTGAATCCCAGGGCCAGATCCACCTCTCCTGCCAGTAATTCCGTCAACGCCGGGCTGTGCGGCAAATATCGTAATTCCAGACGCAAGCCAGGCGCCGCATGTTGAAGCGTATTCATGAGCGCAGGGAATATGCAGAACGCGGTAAAGTCCGTTATCGCGATCTGCAAACACGCTGTACTAATAGCAGAATCAAATTCCGGCTGCGGCGACAGCTCCTGGTCGAGATATTTCAGGGCCGATGCAATAACTGGCGCAAGCTGGGTGGCATAGACGCTGGGACACATTCGATGTCCTTCCCGGTAGAACAGCGGGTCGTTGAGCGAAACACGCAGCCGTGACAGGGTATGGCTGAGCGCCGAGGTGCTCATCGCCAGCTCATCTGCCGCAAGTCGAACGGAACTGTGGCGATAAATCGCGTCAAAAACCGGCAGAAGGTTTAAATCAAGGCGCCTTAAGGCTGGATGCATAATATTCATCATTTATTGATTTCATTGCACTTAATTCTTCTGACATTAGCCTTTATGCTTATCCCCATCAACTACAAACAAAGATAAAGGGAAAGGAATGAGCATTACGATTCGTCAGGCGCGACCTGAAGATGCAGCGGCAATATACGATATGATTTACGAACTCGCAGTCTATGAAAAAGCGCCAGAAGAAGTGGTCACCACGCCGGACGAAATCCGTAAAACGCTGTTTGGTGCAGACAGTAAAACCGAAGCGCTGGTTGCCGAATATGCAGGCCATGCTGTGGGGTATGCCGTTTTTTTCACCAGCTATTCCACCTGGCTTGGTCGCAACGGCATCTATATGGAAGATTTGTATGTCTCCCCGGAATACCGCAGCAAGGGTGCGGGAAAAGCACTGCTTAAAAATATCGCGCAATGCGCAGTGGAACGTCACTGCGGCCGGCTGGAATGGAGCGTGCTTGACTGGAACCAGTCTGCAATTGATTTTTATCTGAGCATCGGCGCGGTACCGCAGTCCGAATGGGTACGCTATCGTCTTGATGGCGAGGCATTGCGGGCATTTGCTGAGTAGCAATGCCATCGCGTGAAATGCCCCTCTTTCTAAGGGGCATAATGTCAATGAAAGCGTTGCTGAAGCACGATATATCTGAGAAAGAGCTTACCGTCTTTTTTTGTTTTCTCTGAGACGCTCGACGATTCAGCGACCGAGGCTCATTCCGGCTGCGTCAGGCTGTAGACAGGGATCCGCCGGGTTGTCATCGTTAGCGTATCAAATACCTCAGTCTCTGACGTCACAATCCTCGTGCCCGTTTTTCTTAGCCTCTGCACATCGGCCGCGATGCGCTGAATGCCAAACCAGAAAAGCCTGTCGAGCGCCGTTACAGATAGTCCATTTTCGAGTGCCAGTTTGAGTCGTTCCCTGGGCGCTTTCACCTGCTGTGCAATTTGCCGGTAAGGTACTTCACTTCCGCCAGTGCTGTCGCTTCGCTGGATCCGCGTTTTCAGGTGATAGGTAAATTCGTCAGGAACGCCTTCCAGGTCCTGTTTAAGGCTGTAAACGCAGCCAAACCGCTTGCCGTTGAACAGGACATTTTTTTGACTGAGCTGGAACTCATTTCTGATCCCATCAATCAACTGCGGGGCGCGGGTGAGGAGTAACCGGAAGGGAAGCTCAAAGCTGGTCACATAATCCACATTCAGCAGCGCGAGACGCAAACGCTCTTCCGCACCGGATTTTTGCTCGCGACACTCGCGCATCACTTCTGCCCACTGGCGGGTCAGACGTTCTGGCTCGACGACTTCGGTGAGGAGATATTTTTCAAGGTGATAGTCGACTCTTCCGGTCATATTTTGCATCCCGACAAGGTGGATGCGGTAATTCTATCCAGCGGCGCAGATTTTATAAAGGGCGGAGCGCAACGGCATCCGCCCCCTGTGCTACTGCTGGATACTCGACCGATCCGACATATCGCTGGCAGAGAAAGTTCTGACTGAGGACTGGACCTGTTTTTTTCGCGCATACCGGTCCGGTTGCCCTTCAGGACGCGTTTTGAAGCGACGATGCAGCCACATATATTGCTCGGGTGCCATCATCACCGCACGCTCAATCGCCCTGTTCATCTGCGTAGCCACGGCCACTTTATCGCCTCCCTGCAAGGTATCGCTAATATCGTCCAGGATAATCAGCTCATACCCTGTGCCGTCTGCTTTTCTGCGTGGTACAAACGGGATCACGGCCGGTCTGGCACTTTTCACCAGCATATAGCTCCCGGCAGTTGTCGCGGCGTCCGGGACGGCAAAAAACGGCACAAACACGCTATTCGTTTTTCCATAGTCGTGATCCGGGGCATACCAAAGGATCTCGTTTTGCTTAAGCGCGCGGATCATGCCCTTCAAATCGTAGCGGTCGAGCATGGTTTTATTGGAACGCAGACGACCGCGCGTCTGTAGCCAGTCGAGCAACGCATTGTTGTTGGGACGATAGACGCCAATACCCGCGTTGAGCATGCCAAAGATGCGTGCGCCTAATTCCAGCGTGAGAAAATGCATGCCAATGAGCACCACGCCCCTTCCTTGCGCCCGTGCCTGTTCCATATGTTCGTAGCCGGTCACGCTGAAGTGTTTGCGCACGCGCCAGTCAGGCCAGAACCACGCGATGCCCGTTTCGATGACGCCCATTCCAACCGATTCAAAATTACGCTCAAGCAAACGCTCGCGCTCACCCTCTTTCATCTCCGGAAAGCAAAGCTCAAGATTTCGTCTGGCGATTTCCACGCGGCGTGGAAGCATGCGCATAGCCAGACGCCCGAGTCCGTGCCCTGCTTTTAACAGAAGCGAATATGGGAGCTGGACCGTACACCAGAGTGCGGCGATGCCTGCCCAACTGAACCAGTAACGAGGATGAATAAAGGCGAGTGAAAACCGAGGTAATTTTGTCATGAAAAAATTATCCTTTTCTATCTGTACTTAATCTGGCGCAGTTGTAGTGCTTACCTGCTGATTTAACGAATATTGTTCGGAGGAGTGAATTGTAGCGGAAACGTTGTGCTGTTTATTATCGATTTTTGCGAAAGGAATGAAAGGCGGGGATCGCCGGGTGATACTGCACCACCCGGCAGGCGAGTTACATCGAATAGCCGGGCTTCTTAATCAGTTCATCCAGTTTAGGTCCAATCTCGGTATCCCAGACCTGCGCCTTCCAGTCAGCTTCCTGGACTTCGTGAAGCGCCACGGAGATTGAGCGATCTTTGCTGTTCAGATGACGGACTATCGTTTCGGCGATATCCGCCGCCAGGGCCGTTTTTTGTTCGTCAGTCAGATCGCGTGGAAAACATTTGATATCAACGTGAGGCATGGGCAGGGCTCCTTTTATAGGTTAGCGTTCCACGTTATCAGATTATGTCGTTAGCTTTTAGCACCTTGTGCAGTTCTGGCAACGCGCAGACGGCATCCGCGATGGCGGTGATATTAGGTGCGTTGGTGGTAAACCACTCATGACCTGGCCCCCAGGTACGCACGACGGCAATATAGACGTCAAGCAGCGTTAGCTGTTGGCCAAAGGCATAAGGCGAGGCGCTGAGCTGGCTGTCAAACCATAGATAGAGGGATTTCCGGTACTCAATACAGTTTTTCTTCAGCTGTTCCGGGGCATCAGGCACCCAGCGTTCCGGGTAATCTGCATACGTAAAGGTGGGATAGACGTTCGCCACAAACCAGATGAGCAGGCGCTGAAACTGCTGGCGCTCGGCCTGCCCAACGGGCGGCGCGAGGTCGGGTCGTCTGTCGAGCACCATCAGGGCGATCGCCGCGGTTTCCGTCACGATCGCCCCATTTTCCAGCTCCAGCGTCGGCACCTGGCACAGCGGGTTCAGTTTCAACAGCAGTTCGCGCTGCGGGCCGGGCTGGTCAAACCCATCCACGTTGACGAACTGATACGGGATGTCTGCCAGAGTCAGCATCACCTCACTGATTGCCGATCCCCAGCCGGGTACGCCATAGAGTTTGATCATGTTGCCTCCTCAGGGATGAAAACCCTAAGTGTATACCCGTCATACTTCAAGTTGCAGGTGTGTTGGCTGCATTCACTCACCCCAGTCACGTACTTATGTACGCTCCCGGGGATTCGTTCCCTTGCCGCCTTCCTGCAACTCGAATTATTTAGGGTATAGAGCACCATTAGTAGGTTATCCCGGGCGGATTAACGTCTGAAGACGTCACCGCTTCGCCCGCTTCCCCCCAGCGCGCCAGCACCTTTTGATAATCCCCGCGCTTAATCGCACCGTCCAGCGCAGCCTGCAACGCATACACCAGCCCATTGCCTTTTTTGGTTGTGGTGGCGACATAGGCTTTCTTCGGGCCTAATCCCACGACGCGGGTTTTGCCGGTTAACGCGGCTTTGTAGGCCGAAACGGACTGCGGTCCAAAGAAGACATCCGCCCTGCCGGACTGAATATAGAGATTGCCTGAGGCGTCGTCGGTCAGATAAACCGGCAACGCAGGCTCGCGTCCGGCCTTTTTATTCTCTTCGTTCCAGCCCAGCAGAATACGTTCCTGATTGGTGCCTGACCCGACAATCACCTTTTTACCGGCCAGATCTTTCGCACTGGTGATCGACTGTACGTTGCTGGTGGATTTCACCGAGAAGGCCAGGGAATCGACGCGATAGGTTGCAAAATCGAACTTCTCCTTACGTTGCTCGGTGACGGCGATATTCACCAACGCCACGTCATAGCGCCCGGAAGTGATCCCCAGCGGCCAGTCTTCCCACGCCGTTGGCACCAGCTTCAGCTTCAGCCCCAGACTGCCCGCCAGCAACCGGGCGATATCCGGGTCGCTGCCAATACGGGTGCGGTTATCACTGGCCAGCAGCGCCAGCGGCGGAGAATTCAGGGCTGAAATCGCCACCGTGAGGGTACCCGGCTCAACAAATTTATAGTTCGCCGGGATTTTCGCCACTGCCTGTTGATCAACCGTCACTGGCAGCGGCTGTTCGTTGGCCTTTAAATCAATGCTGGCGTGGCTCGCTGTCGTGAAGACCAGCCCCGCCAGGAGTCCATATTTCATCTGCGCTCCTTACAGCACTTTTGAGAGGAACTGGCGCGTTCGCGGATGCGACGGTCGGTTTAACACGTCGTCGCTGCTGCCCTGCTCCACAATTTTACCGTCGACCATAAATACCACCTGGTCCGCCACTTCCCGTGCAAAGCCGATCTCATGGGTGACCACCACCAGCGTAGTGCCGGAGCGGGCGAGCTTTTTAATCACGTCCAGCACTTCGCCAACCAGCTCCGGATCCAGCGCCGAAGTTGGCTCATCAAACAGCATCACGCGCGGGCGCAGCGCCAGCGCGCGGGCAATGGCAATGCGCTGCTGTTGGCCGCCGGAGAGGTGACGCGACCAGGCATCGGCTTTATCGCGCAGACCTACCACATCCAGAAGGCTGTTGGCGTTTTCAACAGCCTCTTTTTTACTGAACTTTTTATGCGCGATGGGTGCTTCAATCAGGTTTTCCAGCACCGTGAGATGCGGAAAAAGATTGAAGTTCTGAAACACGTACCCAACGTTGACGCGCTGTTTGAGGATCTCTTTCTCTTTGAGCTCGTAGAGTTTGTCACCCTGACGGCGATAGCCGATGTAATCCCCGTCAATCTGGATAAAGCCTTCGTCTACGCGCTCCAGATGGTTAATAGTGCGCAGCAGCGTCAATTTTCCCGATCCAGAGGGTCCGAGGATCACCGTCACGGAGCCCGGTGGGATCTCAAGCGTGACGTTATCGAGCGCTTTATGTCGGCCAAACAACTTACTGACGCCGGTTATGGAAATGTGTCCTTCAGGAGAGGCTTGCATGAACGGGCTCCTGTGCTGACGAAGTGGTGACGGAACGCGCGCGGCTGGTCGCCCGGCTCTGGTTTACGGCGGAGCGGCGCTCGCTGCGGGCGAGTCCACGCTCAATAACATGCTGGATGGCAGACAGTACGGTGGTGATCACCAGATACCAGACGGCCCCCACCATCAACAGCGGGATCACCTCCTGGGTGCGGTTGTAGATCATCTGGATCGTGTAGAACAGTTCCGGCATCGCCAGCACGTAAACCATCGCCGTCCCTTTGGCGAGGCTGATGATTTCGTTAAACCCGGACGGCAGGATGGTACGCAGCGCCTGGGGGAGAATTATGCGCACGGTGCGACGCCACGCCGGCAGACCCAGCGCAGCGGCCGCCTCATACTGACCGTGGTCGACCCCAAGGAAGCCCCCGCGAATGATCTCCGCCGTATAGGCGCTCTGCACCAGCGTCAGCCCCACGATGGCGGTAGAAAACTGCCCGAGAACGTTGATGGTTTCAAAGCTGCCCCAGGTAATGCCGGTAAAAGGCACGCCGAGAGAGAGCGTGTCGTAGAGATAGGAGAAGTTATAGAGGATAATCAGTACCACGATCAGCGGCAGCGATCGGAACAGCCAGATGTAACCCCACGCCAGGCTGTTCAACAGCCATGATGACGAGAGCCGAGCCAGCGCCAGCATGCCGCCAATCACCACGCTCAGTACGGTACTTATCAACGTCAGCAGCAGCGTCTGTCCGACGCCTTCGAGGATCACCGGGTCAAAGAACCAGCGGGCAAATACCGCCCACTCCCAGCGCGGATTAAAGGCCACGGACTGGATCACGACAGCCAGCACAAACAGCGCCACCACGGCGCCAGCAGCGCGCAGCGGATAACGTGCCGGGACCACTTTTATGGTTTCAACGTTGCTCATCGTCGCTCCTTATGCGGTTTTGCTGAGCGCTTCGCGGATCAGCGTCTTGGTGAAACGCAGCCGACCGTCGAACGGCGGCTGGCTATACTCTTCCGGGTCGCGGTTGAGATCGAACTGCGGCTGATACCCCTGACTGAGATAGAGCCGCACCGCCTCCGGCTGACGAAACCCCGTAGTCAGGTAGATGTGGCTGTAACCCGCCAGCACCGCCCGGCGCTCCAGCTCCTGTACCAGGCGCGCGGCCAGTCCCTGCTGGCGCAGCGTTTTATTCGTCCAGATACGTTTGATCTCTGCGGTATGTTCGTCGAAGGGCTTGTACGCCCCGGTGGCGATGATCTCGCCATCGCGCTCCAGGACGATAAACAGCCCCTGCGGCGCCAGGTACCACTCTGTCAGCTCGACTTCCGCATCCTTTGAAAAGTAGTCGCCGTAACGAGCGGCGTACTCACCGAAAAGCCCCGCGATAATGGGCTGAAGATCGACATCTTCCGGCGAAACGTCACGAAATTGTTCGCGCATAGCGCCTCCTTAATCGCCCAGACCCGCCGGGTTAACTTCGGAACTGGAGATACGCTCCACGCCTTCCCCCCAGCGGTTTAGCACTTTGTCGTAATCTCCGTTCTTGATCGCGCCGTTCAGCGCGGTTTGTACCGGTTCGACCAGGCCGCTGCCTTTTTTCAGCGTCACCGCGATATGCGCCGCCTTCGGCCAGCCGCCGTCGACGCTGCCGACAAGTTTGGTTTTACCGTTGAGCGCCGCTTTCCAGGCGCCGATCACGTTCGGGCCAAAGTAGGCGTCCGCGCGTCCGGACTGAAGCGCCAGCGTTTGGGCCGCGTCGTCTTTGGTGTAGATCGGCGTAAAGGGTTTAAGCCCTTTTTTGAGGTTCTCTTCGTTCCATGCCAGCAGAATGGCTTCCTGGTTGGTGCCGGAACCCACGATGATGCGCAGCCCGGCGATATCCTCTGCCTTCACAAGCGAGTTGATGGGACTGGTGGATTTCACGTAGAAGCCAAGTGAATCCTTGCGATAGGTGGCGAAGTCGAACTTCTCTTTGCGCGCTTTGGTGACGGTGATGTTGCTGATAGCCGCATCGTATTTCCCGGAGGCCACCCCCAGCGGCCAGTCCTCCCAGGAGGTGGGAACCACGTTCAGCTCCAGCCCAAGGCTGTCCGCCACCAGACGCGCAATGTCGACCTCACTTCCCAGCAGGGTCTTGTTGTCGTCGGAAAAGACCGTCAGCGGCGGTTGATTCAGTCCCGCTACCGCCACGGTAAATTTCCCCGGCACGGCAAAGCGATAGTCTTTCGGCAGTTGCGCGATCGCATCGCTGTTTTTGGCGGTATTGATCGGCGTTTTATTGGCCTCAATGCTCACGCCGGTGCCGTTAATATTGACGTTCTCTGCCCAGACGGCAGGGGTAAAAGCCAGCGCAAGCGCCAGAATAAGCGATGATTTCTGCATAGCGTTTTTCTCTTTTATTGTTGTGTGAACTGATTTTTGGGCTCGTCTAAGCCCAGACTTTCGCGCAGCGTGGTGCCGGGATAGTCGGTGCGGAACAGGCCGCGCGCCTGTAAAAGGGGGACCACCTGGTCGACAAAGCGCGGGAAGGTGTCCGGCGTACCGCCCTGAATGATGAAGCCATCCGCCGCCTTCTCCTCGAACCAGGCCTGTAAACCATCGGCCACCTGCTCCGGTGTGCCGGAAAAACGCGGGCGCGGCGATGCGGCTTCCAGCGCGACCTGACGCAGAGTTAAGTTGCGCTCACGGGCGTTACGCTTGATTTCATCGGTGGTGCTGCGGAAGCTGTTTTTGCCCAAATCGCCAATATCCGGGAACGGCGCGTCGAGGGAATACTGGCTGAAGTCGTGATGCTCGAAATAACGTCCAAGGTAATGCAGCGCATCATTAATGGAGACCAGTGCCGCCGTGGTTTGATACTGGTTTTCTACGTCATCGGCGTCGTTTCCAACAATCACGCTGACGCCCTGGAATATATGTAAATCCCCTGCGCGGCGGCCGTGACTTTCCAGCTGCTGTTTAACATCGCGGTAAAAAGCCTGGGCTTCTTCCAGCGTGTCATGGTGGGTAAAAATCGCGTCAGCATGTTTTGCCGCCAGCTTTTTACCGTCGTCGGACGCACCAGCCTGAAAGACAATCGGACGTCCCTGTGGGGTGCGGCCAATATTCAGCGGGCCAGAAACCCGGAAGAAATCACCGTGGTGATCCAGAGTATGCAGTTTCGACGCATCAAAGAACTGTCCGCTCTCTTTATTGCGGATAAAGGCATCCCCTTCCCAGGAGTCCCACAGCCCTTTCACCACGTCGAGATACTCATCGGCAATGCGGTAGCGCAGCGCATGCTCCGGGTGTTTTTCGCGGGAGAAGTTCTTCGCTGACCCTTCCAGCGGCGACGTCACCACGTTCCAGCCCGCGCGTCCGTTGCTCAGGTGATCGAGGCTGGCGAACTGGCGTGCAACGGTGAAAGGCTCGCTGTACGAGGTGGATAACGTGCCGACCAGCCCCAGGCGCGAGGTGATACTCGCCAGCGCGGACAACAGCGTCAGCGGCTCAAAGCGGTTTAAAAAATGCGGAATGGATTTCTCGTTAATATAAAGACCGTCGGCCACAAATATAAAGTCGAGCTTGCCCTCTTCTGCTTTTAAAGCCGTTTCTTTGACGAAATCAAAATTAATGCTGGCATCCGCGACCGCCGCGGGATGGCGCCAGGCAGACATATTTCCGGATGCACCATGCAAAATGGTCCCCAGCCGCAATTGACGATGTGCAGACATATTCACCTCAAATTAATTAAACGTGTTGCAGGGCTTTTTCCGCGAGCTGAGCAAAATAGCGGGCAGCGGGTTCGATTAATGCTTCGTCCGGGTTAAATGCCGGGTGATGTAACCCAAACGGACTGTTGCTGCCAATGCTGACAAACGCGCCGGGTATGTTTTGCAGATAGACCGCGAAATCCTCCCCGCCCATGTGCAGTTCCGCATGCCGGGTTTCATATCCCGCTTCGCGCGCAACCGAGGTGGCAAACCCGGCCCAGTGCTCATCGTTCACCAGCGCGGTGGGCCCGGCGTACCAGGTGATGTTGATCTGCGCGCTAAAGGCGCTGGCAAATCCGGCGGCGATTTCACCGACGCGCGCTTTCACGTTCTGCTGCACTTCCGTACGGTGCGTGCGCAGCGTGCCCTCCAGCTCAACGCTTTCCGGCAGCACGTTCCAGGTATTCCCCCCGGCGATGCGCGTCACGCTCAGAACAACCGAATCCAGCGTATTGACGTTACGGCTGGCAACGCTTTGCAGCGCGGTCACCAGCTGGCTTGCCAGCACGATGGCGTCGTTGCCTTCATGGGGACGTGCGGCATGCGCGCCTTTGCCGGTAACATGAATAACGAAGCGATCGACGTTGGCATAGAACGGGCCGCCGCGCGTGGCAAACTCGCCGACCGGCAGTGAAGGCTCGTTATGCATTCCGAAAATCGCGCGTACGTCACGTAACGCCCCGGCCCGCACCATACTTTTTGCTCCGCCGAAATTCTCTTCCGCAGGCTGGAACAGGATCCGCACGCGACCGTTGAGCGAGGCTTCCCGCTCCTTTAGCTTTAACGCAGCGCCGAGGATCACGCTGGTGTGGATGTCATGGCCACAGGCATGCATCACCCCCGCACGCCGGGAGCTAAACGGCACCCCACTGCGCTCGTCGATGGGTAACGCGTCGATATCGGCGCGCAGCGCAACCAGTGCGTT
Organism: Enterobacter sp. CCUG 70166; assembly: GCF_020224095.1. NCBI lineage: Bacteria > Pseudomonadati > Pseudomonadota > Gammaproteobacteria > Enterobacterales > Enterobacteriaceae > Enterobacter > Enterobacter sp. CCUG 70166. The sequence continues at coordinate 131,958 of NZ_NRIQ01000011.1, read as the reverse complement.
GCCCGTGCCGATCTCCGCAACCAGCCCGGTCTGGAGATCGTAAGGCAGCGGTGCAATACCGGCCGCCGTCAGCCACTCGCGCAGGCGCGCCGTTGTTTCGACCTCCTGACCGGAGAGTTCAGGGTTTTGGTGCAGCTCACGGCGCCAGGCAATCAGTTGTTCGCTAAAGCTCATACGGTCACCTCCCTGTTAAATCGCGCCTCGGCCAGCAGTCGCAGTGACTGCACGCGCGTTGCGCCATCAGCGACCGGCGTGTCGATGATAAATTCGTCAATCCCCCACTGCTGATGCAGCGCGTTGAGCTGTTCAAGCACCGACGCCGCCGTTCCGGCCAGCAGAGACTGCGCCCGACGCGCGATGCGCACCGGTTCACTCCCCGCCTGCCGCGCAAAGGCGTAGGCCTGTTCTTCGCTGGCCACGGTAACGCGCTGTCCGTTTACCAGCTCCACGCCCCACACTTCAACCTTCTGCGCCAGCGCATCGGCCTCAGCCTGGGTTGGGGCAACAATGACCTGCACGGCCACAATCACCTCCCGGACGCTGTGTTGACGCCACGCTGTGACGACCTCGCGCAGCAGCTCAGGATCACCGTTCAGATGGGCGGCAAAGACAAAATGCCAGTCGAGGGAGGCCGCCAGTAGCGCGCTTTCGGTACTGGCGCCCAGCAGAAATCCCCGGGCAGGCACCGGCGGCAGCGGCGTGGCGCGAACGTCCTCCTCCGCTGACTGATTTTCAGGGCGGATCCAGCGATCAAGCTGCGTCAGTTGTTCAGTAAAGCTGCCTTTTTCCTGCGGATTTAGGCCGTACTGCAAGGCGCGGGTAGAGAGCGGCAGACCGCCGGGCGCTTTGCCAACGCCCAGATCAACCCGGCCCGGCGCAATGGCGGCCAGTACGTTAAAATTTTCGGCGACTTTATAGGGGCTGTAATGTTGCAGCATGACGCCGCCTGAGCCCACGCGAATACGTTTTGTTTGCCCGAGGATCCAGGCAATCAGCAGCTCCGGCGAGGGGCTGGCAAGCTGCGGGGTATTGTGGTGTTCGGCAATCCAGAAGCGGTGATAACCCAGCGTTTCTGCCTGTTGCGCCAGTGCTAAGGTTCGCGCCAGCGCATCGGCGGCTGTTTCGTGTTCTGCGACGGGGCTTTTATCCAGAATGCTGATTCGCCATGACATGTTGCGTTCTCGTTTGACTTAACATGTCGTCATTATTAAAGGCGGATTTCACCTCTGAGAAACAATTAATTTACATTTGGATTGCCGGAAATCAGCTATAGCTTACCGCTACTCGTTCGGATACTGCTCGTCGGTGACCTTCTCCAGCCATGCCACCGGGCTCCCGTCGACAGCTTCTGCGATGGCGATATGGGTCATGGCCGTCTGCACGCTTGCACCGTGCCAGTGCTTCACGCCGGGTGGGATCCAGGCGATATCACCCTGATTCAGCGGTTCCGCCTCTTTCCCCCACTCCTGTAACCAGCCGCGCCCCTGCGTCACGATCAGCGTTTGTCCAAGAGGATGCGTATGCCAGGCGGTACGTGCGCCGGGTTCAAAGGTGACGGTCGCGCCGCCGACTTTTGCCGGTTCAGTCGCCTGGAAAGGTGCGTCAATGCGCACGCTGCCGGTAAACCAGGCCTCTGGCCCATGAACGGAAGGTAGCGAACCGCTACGGATAATTTTCATGATCTACTCCTCGTTTGCTATTGCGTTAACAGTAGCGTAAAGCCATGGGGAGCATTAGAGTGCATAATCAGAAAGGAACTATGAGTTCAATTCATAAATAGGATAAGCCGCCATGTTAAAAGACAACTTCAACGATCTGCTCTCCTTTATGGTTGTCGCCCGGGAGCGCAGTTTTACCCGCGCCGCGGCGCAGCTTGGGGTATCTCAGTCGGCGCTCAGTCACGCAATGCGCAATCTGGAAGCGAGGCTGGAAGTCCGTCTGTTAACCCGCACCACCCGCAGCGTGGCCCCTACCGAGGCCGGCGAGCAACTTTTCATGCGCTTAAGCCCCCATCTGCTGGAGATCGAGCAGGAACTTACCGCGCTGCGTGATACCCGCGACAGACCTGCCGGGAATATTCGCCTAACCGCCGGGGAGCACGCCATGTCTGCCGTGCTGTGGCCTGTGCTTAAACCCTTTATGGCGCAGTATCCTGACATCAACGTTGAAGTCACGGTGGACGATGGGCTGACAGATATTGTCGATGGCCGCTTTGACGCGGGGGTGCGTCTGGGTGAGCAGGTGGCGAAAGATATGATTGCGGTACGTATTGCGCCGGACATGCGCATGGCGGTCGTCGGGTCGGCAGACTATTTGCATCGTTTCGGGGTACCGGAAACGCCGGAGCAGCTTGATCAGCACCGCTGCATTAATATGCGCCTGCCCACACGCGGCGGATTATATGCCTGGGAATTTGAACGGGACGGACGTGAGCTGCGCGTGCGGGTTGACGGCCAGTTGATCCTCAACAGCCTGCCGCAACGCATCGATGCCGCCGAAAACGGTCTGGGGCTGGCGTACGTCCCGGAAGATGCGGTTCAGGACGCCCTTGCTGAGGGCCGGTTAGTGCGTGTGCTTGAAGCCTGGTGTCCGGCTTTTGCCGGTTATCATCTCTATTATCCGAGCCGCCGCCAGCACACTTCCGCGTTTTCATTACTTATCGCAGCTCTGCGGCATCCATAAGTTCTACCTATAGGTAACTATTAAGTAAACCTGATGATTAAATCAGTATTGGCCGACCTTTTTGCCTAAAAAAACGTCACGATTCAGCGCGTTGTGATCGCAGTCTGCTCTGACCACACGATTTCCTTCGACGAGCATCACTTTCGGCACGGTTATATTTTGCGTCGCTTATCAATTGCGGGTAGGATGCCTCGCCATGTTTTGCCTTATCCATACACAGAATGACTGGAAAGGCAGCATGTGTCTGCGCAGAAGCAATCGTTTGTTTCGGCTTCTGCCAGGCAGGACTATCACGTTAATGGTTCAGACAGGCAAACAGGTAACTCAATGAAAACAAGCAATAAAAGCGCAGCCGATCATCATGCTGCTAAACGTCGCTGGTTGAACTCTCATGAAGAGGGCTATCACAAGGCGATGGGCAACCGTCAGGTGCAGATGATCGCCATCGGCGGCGCTATCGGTACAGGTCTTTTTTTAGGTGCAGGCGCACGTCTGCAAATGGCTGGCCCCGCTCTCGCCCTGGTCTATCTGGTGTGCGGGATCTTCTCTTTCTTCATTCTTCGCGCCCTCGGCGAGCTGGTGCTCCACCGCCCTTCCAGCGGCAGCTTTGTCTCTTACGCCCGTGAATTTCTCGGTGAAAAAGCCGCGTATGTCGCGGGCTGGATGTACTTCGTTAACTGGGCAATGACCGGTATCGTCGATATCACCGCCGTTGCGCTGTACATGCACTACTGGGGCGCGTTTGGCGATGTGCCGCAGTGGGTGTTCGCCCTCGGGGCGCTGGCAATCGTCGGGACCATGAACATGATCGGCGTGAAATGGTTCGCCGAGATGGAGTTCTGGTTCGCGCTGGTGAAGGTGCTGGCCATTGTGATCTTCCTGGTGGTCGGGACCGTATTCCTCGGCACCGGTAAACCGCTGGACGGCAACGCCACCGGCTTCCACCTGATTACCGATAACGGTGGTTTCTTCCCGCACGGCCTGCTGCCAGCGCTGGTTCTGGTCCAGGGCGTGGTATTCGCCTTTGCCTCCATCGAACTGGTCGGTACGGCGGCAGGTGAATGTAAAGATCCGCAGACGATGGTGCCAAAAGCCATCAACAGCGTGATCTGGCGTATCGGTCTGTTCTATGTGGGCTCCGTGGTATTGCTGGTACTGCTGCTGCCGTGGAATGCATACCAGGCGGGGCAAAGTCCGTTTGTGACCTTCTTCTCTAAGCTGGGCGTGCCGTACGTGGGCAGCATCATGAACATCGTGGTACTGACTGCCGCGCTCTCCAGCCTGAACTCCGGGCTCTATTCGACGGGCCGTATCCTGCGCTCCATGTCGATGGGGGGCTCTGCGCCGAAGTTTATGTCGAAGATGAGCAAGCAGCAGGTGCCTTACGCGGGTATTCTGGCTACGCTGGTGGTGTATATCTTTGGCGTGTTCCTGAACTATCTCGTGCCGTCTCAGGTGTTTGAGATCGTGCTGAACGTCGCTGCGCTGGGCATCATCGCCTCCTGGGCCTTTATCGTGGTGTGTCAGATGCGTCTGCGCAAAGCAATTAAAGAAGGGAAAGCGGCTGACGTCAGCTTCAAGCTGCCGGGCGCGCCGGTAACATCCTGGCTTACCCTGCTATTCCTGTTGAGCGTGCTGGTGCTGATGGCGTTCGACTACCCTAACGGCACCTACACCATCGCTACAATCCCGCTGCTGGCGGTGCTGTTGATTGCTGGCTGGTTTGGCGTGCGTAAACGCGTGAATGAAATCCACAGTACCGCCCCGGTTCATCCTGGAGATGACAAACAGGATGGTCCGCTGGTGGAAGAGACGTCGCGTTAATAAAAAAGCCGGGTGGCGGCTACGCCTTACCCGGCCTGCATTTCATGGTTTTCCAGGCCCGGTAAGCGCAGCGCCACCGGGCAATTCCCACCTTAAAGCGCGATACGAATCACATCGTCAGGCTGAGTGGCTTCCTGCTGACGGGTAGACTTCTGTTTCACCGTCACGTACAGCGTTTTACCGTCCGCAGACAGCGCCAGGCTGTTCGGGTAAACCGGCGTATCGAAGGTTTTGGTCACTTTGTAAGTTTTGGCGTCAATCACGCTCACCTTGCCCGCCTCGCGGTGCGTCACATAGGCTTCGTTACGCGCCGGGTTAAACAGTACGGCCAGCGATTCTGGCGCGGCGATTTTCTGCATTACGCTGCCATCTTTCAAATTCACCACCAGCACTTCAGGCTGTTTTGAATCCGTCACAAACGCACGCTGGCCGGCAGTGTCCAGGCTCAGGTTCAGGTAGAAGTGCTCTTTTCCGTCTTCCTGTACTTTCTTACGGCTGAGGATTTTGTTGGTCGCGGTATCAATGGTCACCAGCTCACCGTCCGCATTGGTGGTATACAGGCGTTTTGCCTTCGCATCCAGCGCCAGTCCGGTGCTGAACGTGCCGGTGTTCGTGATGGTGTCCTTCAGCTTCAGCGTTGCGCCATCAACAACCCAGATCACGCTCTCCTTGCCGATGCCGGTAATGTATACCGTATTGGTCGTGTCATCGGCCACCAGCTGGCGCGGCTGAAGCGGCTTCACCGTGTCGCTACGTTTGCGATCGTCCAGCACCAGGCGCCCTTTCACCTCGCTCGTTTTGGCGTCAATCGCCGTCACGGCACTGTTGACGGTGTTACCGAACCACAGCGTCTGGGTGGCGTTATCGATCGTGGCGCCAAACGGCTTGAGATCGTTATGAATCGCCTGCGTCACTTCCAGCGTGACCGGATCCAGACGATAGACCACGCCGCCCTTATCGGTTTTGCGGCTTTGTGACGTCGCAACCCACAGCGCGTTTTCCTGCTGGCTGACGGCCATTTCATACGCGCCCTTGCCGACCGCTTTGCGCAGCATCTCTTCAGCGGCATGAACCTGGAACGTACCGGCAAACAGTAAAGAGCCCAACAGCAGAGACCCACGCAGGCGCGGCGAGCACAGATGACGTAAAGACATAACAATTCCTTTTTAAATGAGGATATTTACCGCTGACATCGCTTCCGGCGGGCAAAGTCATCGCTTTGCCGTTATTTTAATGAGAATAGTAATCATTAATGAGTTGAATGTGGAGTCTTTCTTTCCTGCAAAACCTTACATTCACGAAATGTGCGGTTATAGTTTTCATAACATTTACAAAGGATTTAACATATATACACAGGTTCCAGTTGATTTGGTTCGAAATTTTTCTTAACCGGCTTACTCCATGAAAATTATTACTGCCCATAAGGCATCACTACCCCTGTTGTTCGTTCCCGTCATTTTTGGCCCGCTGAGTGCGATGGCCGCGGATGAACAGACCCTGATCGTCAGCGCCACGCCGCAAACCGTCTCCGAACTGGACACCCCGGCCGCAGTCAGCGTGGTGAGCGGCGAGGATATGCGACATGCCACACCGCGCATCAACCTTTCTGAATCCCTTGGGAGCGTACCTGGCCTGCAAATCCAGAACCGCCAGAACTATGCTCAGGATCTGCAACTTTCCGTTCGCGGATTCGGCGCGCGCTCAACCTTCGGCGTACGCGGGATCCGCATGTACGTGGACGGCATTCCGGCAACCATGCCCGATGGCCAGGGGCAGACATCAAACATTGACCTCAACAGCATAGAGAGCGTCGACGTGCTGCGCGGCCCCTTCTCGGCCCTGTACGGTAATGCCTCCGGCGGCGTGATCAACATCAACACCCAGACCGGACAACAGCCAGCCACCATTGAAGCCAGCAGCTATTACGGCAGCTACGGCACCTGGCGTTACGGCATGAAGGCCACCGGGGCGGTGGGTGATGGTACTCAGGCGGGCGATGTGGATTACGCCGTATCCACTACCCGTTTAACCACCCATGGCTATCGCGACCACAGCGGCGCGCGCAAAAACCTCGCCAACGCGAAACTGGGCGTGCGTATTGATGATGTCAGCAAGCTGACGCTGATTTTTAACAGCGTGGACATGAAAGCCAACGATCCGGGCGGACTGAGCTATCAGGAGTGGCAGAATAACCCGCGCCAGTCACCACGTGGCGATCAGTACAACACGCGTAAGACCATTAAGCAGACCCAGGCCGGGATCCGCTACGACCGTCAGCTGAGCGAACAGGACGACCTCAGCGTGATGATGTATGCCGGTGAGCGTGAAATGACTCAGTACCAGTCCATTCCGGCGTCCACTCAGCGCGAGAATCCTGCGCATTCGGGCGGTGTGATTGATATGCAGCGTCACTATCAGGGTATTGATACGCGCTGGACCCACCGCGGTGAGCTGCTGGTTCCGGTGACATTCACCACCGGGCTGAACTACGAAAATATGAGTGAAAATCGTCGCGGGTATGAGAACTTCGTGATGGACAACGGCGTGCCGGATTATGGCGTGAAGGGTAATAAACGCCGTGACGAACGCAATCTGATGTGGAACCTGGATCCCTACCTACAAACCCAGTGGCAGCTAACGCAAAAACTGTCCTTAGAGGCGGGCGTACGTTATAGCTCCGTCTGGTTTGACTCCAACGATCGTTACATTACCCCGCAAAACGGCGATGACAGCGGTGACGCCAGCTACCACAAATGGCTCCCGGCAGGTGCGGTGAAATACGCCGTGACCGACGCATGGAACCTGTATGCCGCGGCAGGACGGGGATTTGAGACGCCGACCATCAACGAACTTTCCTACCGTTCTGATGGCAAAGGTGGCCTCAATATGAACCTGCAACCGTCCACCAACAACACCTATGAGATTGGCAGCAAAACCCGCATCGGCAATGGCATCCTGACGGCGGCGCTGTTCCGCACGGATACCGACAACGAGATCGTGGTGGACGAAAGCAAGGATGGTCGCACGACTTATAAAAACGCGGGAAAAACGCGCCGTCAGGGTGTGGAAATTGCGCTCGACCAGCAGTTTGCCGAGAACTGGAAGCTGAAGATGGCGTGGACCTATCTTGATGCCACCTACCGCACCAACGTCTGTAGCAATGCAGACTGTAGCGGCAACCGGATGCCGGGGATCGCCCGTAACATGGGATATGCGTCGTTTGGCTGGGAGCCTGAGGAAGGCTGGTACGCAGGGGCAGATGCCCGCTACATGAGTGATGTCATGGCCAACGATACCAACACCGCTAAAGCGCCCTCTTATACCGTAGTGGGCCTGAATACCGGGTATAAACTCAACTACGGCAAATGGGGAATGGACGTCTTTGGTCGCGTCGATAACCTGTTCGATAAAGAGTACGCCGGTTCAGAGATTGTTAACGCTGGCTACAACCGCTATTACGAACCTTCCCCTGGTCGTAACTATGGCGTGGGCCTGTCGGTCTCTTATCGTTTTGAGTAAACCATTCTCCGGCAGCGCACGTTGCCGGTAAAAAAATAAGCAAAATAACATCATTCCCGGTTGCCTGATGCGCCGGGAATATAATCAAGGACGTTTGATACAAATAAACAAATAAGTGCGCCAGAGGGATCCTTAACTGTAGTATTGCCGTTGCAGAAGAATATTGGCTTCATCAATGGCTTTGTCGATCGCTTCCCGGCTGGCCGTCACATCCCTTTGCTCAAGCGCAGAAAGCAGATCGTCATAATGATAGGTCGCTGCGGGAACCTCGCTTAACTCTTCATGCAGATAGTGAATGCACGGACCAATCCGTACCCAGAGCTGCTCAATCAGCGAGTGAAGGGTCGGCATCTCGGCATACTGATAGAGCGTGAACCGGAACACGCGGTTGGCATGGATCGCTTTCTGTACATCGCCCTGATGCATGGCGGCACTGAAGTTATCTGACAGCGCGCGTAACGCATCCAGTTTGGTCTCGGTCATATTCTGGCACGCCGCCGCAACGGCCATCGGTTCAAGCTGCTTTCTGATGGCGTTAATTTCGTTATAGCGTTCCAGCGTCACTTCTGGCACCAAAAACGCCTGCGCTGGCGTGGCCTGTAATGCCCCCGCCGACACCAGGCGCAGCAGGGCTTCGCGCACCGGTGTGATACTGGTGCCCAATTTATCCGCAATCTCTTTTGTAACGAGTCGAGCCCCAGGTTTTAATGAGCCCGTAATTAATGCTCCCTTTAAACTGTTCTCTACTTGCAAAGTCAGACTGATTCTTTGTGCTTTTTCCATATGTTCCAAATCAAGCATGTTTAATTCCCGTAGCCAAACAAAATGCCATTTTCAGCGTCTGTTTAAAAAAACATCGCCGGTTAGATATATCCTGTATCGTCATGCCTGGTATGAGGGGCGCGCGTAATATTAAAATCGTTCAAATAATATTGCATTTTTCACTTCTGGCTCAGCTGGGCCGAGGCGCGCAAAGCTTATGGATTAATTAAAGACAATATATCGTATCTTCACAAATAATTATGGCGGACACTGCCCGCCATAACCGATGCTCTGTTTAGTCGGCCGCCACGCGGATCACAACCTTGCCGAAGTTTTTCCCCTCAAGCAGGCCAATCAGGGCGTCCGGCGCCGCGTCCAGCCCTTCCGTAACCTGCTCGCGATAGTGAATTTTGCCTTCCTGCACCCAGCGGCCCATTTCCTGCTGGAACTCGTCAATACGATGACCATAGTCCTGCGCGATAATAAAACCCTGCATACGGATGCGTTTTTTCAGGATGGTCCCCATCAGTAGCGGTAAGCGGTCCGGACCCTCCGGCAGGTTGGTCGCATTGTAGCCGCTGACCAGTCCGCAAACCGGCACGCGCGCGGAGGTATTCAAGAGCGGCAGCACGGCGTCAAAGACTTTACCGCCGACGTTTTCGTAATACACATCAATGCCCTGCGGGCAGGCTTTAGCCAGTTGTTCGTCAAAATCATCCGCATGGTGATCCAGACAGGCATCGAAACCGAGCACGTCGACCGCATGACGGCATTTCTCCTCCCCGCCAGCCACGCCGATGACCCGGCATCCTTTGATTTTACCGATCTGCCCCACCGTTGCGCCGACCGGCCCCGTGGCCGCCGCCACGACAAGGGTTTCCCCTGCCTGAGGCTGGCCGATATCGAGCAGCCCCATATACGCGGTGAAGCCCGGCATCCCCAGCACACCGAGTGCCCATGAAGGATGCGACGGGTTTTCACCCAACTTCACCAGCCCCTGCCCGTCGGATAGTTCATACTCCTGCCAGCCGCTGTAACCCAGAACCCATTCACCCTCTTTATAATCCGGATGACGGGAGGTCTCGACGCGGCTTACCGTGCCGCCCACCATCACCGCGCCAATCTCGACCGGAGGTGAATAGGATGGCGCATCGCTCATACGGCCTCGCATGTACGGATCAAGCGAGAGCCATACGGTGCGTAATAACACCTGCCCCTCTGCGGGCGCGGGGATCGGCTGCTCTTCCAGGCGGAAATTATCGGCAACCGGCGCGCCGTGTGGACGGGAAGCCAGTACCCAGCGTCGGTTTTGCGTAGTAGATTGACTCATTCATCGCTCCTTACTGCTGAAAATGTCATTCAAGTCTGGCACGTTATCCTGCGGATCGCCTGTGCATTATGAGCCGGACTGATTAAGCCGCACGACCAGATAAAGGCACGATTCATCCGTTTCGTTGATAAACCGGCAGTCGTTCGGCGGCCCGAGTTCCAGACAATCTCCGGCCTTCATTTCATGGCGAGTATCCCCCTCCAGAAAGACCAGTTCACCTGCCTGCAACCAAATCAGCTGTCGTGCCAGCGCATAAGAGGAGGCGGGCATCGGCACATCGCTACCTGCGGGTAGCTCCACCTGGACGAGGTCGATAGGCATATCGCTGCGCGGCGACACATGGCGACGCAAATAGTGGGTTTGCGGATCGCGCCAGACGGGCTGGTTCGCCAGACGTAACAGTTTGCCCTCCTGCATTTCCGCGCGCGCAATAAGCGTAGACATGCTAATACCGAAGGCACCGGATAACCGCGCAAGCAGCGTCGCCGTTGGGCTACTGTCACCCCGTTCAATCTTATGGATCATGGCGCGTGAGATACCTGCCCGTTCGGCCAGTTCGCTTAATGACCAGCCCCGCGACTCGCGTTCAAGGCGTATGCGGGCGCTAATGCGTTGATTCATATTGTCTGTCATTGTATTCATGACGTCATACTATAGTGTACGGATGGTTTTTCGGGGCAGTTTTGTGACAAAAAAATAGGGATTTTGTCGTAGCGATGCAATATAAGAACTGTGTAATATTGTGAGTAAATCGTACTACTATAGTGAACAACACAGCCAGAGGTTACCCATGATTGTTCGTCATGCCTGCAAAGAAGATTGTGCCGCTATCGGTGAAATTTATAACCATGCGGTGCTGCACACCGCCGCCATCTGGAATGATAAAACTGTCGACACCGATAACCGTATCGCATGGTTTGAGGCGCGTACTCTGTCGGGTTATCCAGTGCTGGTCAGTGAAGAAGACGGAGTGGTGACGGGATACGCCTCATTTGGCGACTGGAGAGCGTTCGACGGATTTCGCCACACGGTGGAGCACTCGGTGTACGTTCATCCCGAACATCAGGGCAAAGGCATTGGCCGGCTGCTGATGACGGAGTTAATCAAGGAAGCCCGCCAGATCGGTAAACACGTGATGGTTGCCGGTATTGAGGCGCAGAACCAGGCGTCAATTCATCTGCACGAAACCCTTGGCTTTATTACCACCGGCAATATGCCGCAGGTGGGAACCAAATTCGGTCGCTGGCTGGACTTAACCTTTATGCAGCTCCAGCTTGATGAGCGCAGCGATCCGGATGCTCTGCCATGAATCAATCGTTGACGTTAGCGTTTCTGGTAGCCGCCGGGATTGGGCTGGTGGTGCAAAACACCCTGATGGTGCGCATTACGCAATCTTCCTCCACCATTCTTATCGCCATGCTGCTGAACTCGCTGGTGGGGATTGTGCTGTTTGTCAGCATTTTGCTGGTGAAAAATGGCCTGGCGGGGTTTAACGAACTGGCGTCAACGGTGCGCTGGTGGACGTTGATCCCCGGCCTGCTGGGGTCTTTTTTTGTCTTTGCCAGTATTAGCGGCTATCAGAATGTGGGCGCGGCAACGACCATTGCCGTCCTGGTGGCAAGCCAGCTGATTGGCGGCCTGGTGATGGACATCCTTAAGAGCAACGGCGTTCCCCTGCGCGCGCTGGTTGGCCCGGTCTGCGGCGCAGTGATGCTGGTGGTCGGCGCCTGGCTGGTGGCGCGGCGCCAGTTTTAACCCTTACAGAATAGTCCCACCCTGCGTAAGGTGGGCATGGCGCGCCTCCGCCTCTTCTTTATGCTGCTTACCATGATGCGCAATCGCGGTACGCAGGCGCTGCTGCTGGGTATAGCGATCTTCACGGCTGAGCTCTGCATCATCGCTTAATTCGATCAGCAGTTCGTTCATGTGAGTAATTACGCTCTCTTGGATGGTGGCATCGACGCGGGCGATAACATCATTTAAATGTGACATTGTCACTCCTTTTCACGTGCCCGGTGGCGCTACGCTTACCGGGCCTACATTTGAAACCCGTAGGCCGGGTAAGGCATAGCCGCCACCCGGCAAAATACGATCAGTTCAGCTTCGCTTTCGAGAAATCGCTGCCCATCAGGCTTACGCTGTACCCGGTCACATTGCTGCGGGTCGCGTAGAACGTTTTGCCGTTAGCTAACGCAATCCACGGTGCCTGCTGGTAGAAAATCTCCTGTGCCTGACCATACAGCTTCGCACGTTCGTCCGGGTTGCTGGTCAGTTTGGCCTTTTGCACCAGCTCATCATACCCCTTATCACACCAGCGCGCGGCGTTAGATCCGGTTTTGATGCTGTTACAACCCAGTAGCACATCGGCGAAGTTGTCCGGATCGCCGTTATCAGACATCCAGCCGAACAGCGCGGAATCATGCTCGCCTTTGCGCATGCCGGAGAGATATTCCCCCCACTCGTAAGAGACGATTTTCGCCTTCACGCCCACCTTCGCCCAGTCAGCCTGGATCATCTCTGCAATGCGTCGGGAGTTCGGGTTGTACGGACGCTGAACCGGCATGGACCAGAGGGTCACTTCCGCGCCTTTCTCCAGACCCGCCTGCTTCAGCAGCGCTTTCGCTTTTTGCGGATCGTAGCCGTAATCCTTCAGGTCTTTATTAAAGCCGAGCATGTTCGGCGGGATCGGCGATTTAGCGACCGTACCAGACCCCATAAAGACCGCGTTCACAATGGCCTTTTTGTCCGTCGCGTAATTCAGAGCCTGGCGCACCAGCACGTTATCAAACGGTTTTTTCTCCGTGTTGAACGCCAGGTACCCCACGTTCAGCGCATCCACCGAGTGCAGCGTCAGGTCTTTGTTTTTCTTGATCGCTTCAAACTGCACCGGCGACGGCGCAGGAATGATCTGACACTCGTTCGTTTGCAGCTTCGCCAGACGCGTCTCAACGTTTGGCGTGATGGAGAAGATCAGGTGTTTGGTCGGCACCTCACCGTCCCAGTAGTTCGGATTGGCGACGTAGCGGATCAGCGAATCCACCTTGTACTGCTGAAGCACATACGGCCCGGTGCCGATTGGCCAGGTGTCCACATTTTCAGGCGTGCCCTTTTTCAGCATCGCGTCCGCGTACTCGGCAGAGAGGATCGAGGCGAAGTCCATTCCCCAGTCGGCCAGGAAAGCCGCGTTGGGTTCGCTCAGCGTGAACTGAACGTGATAATCGTCGATCTTTTTCACATCCTGAATGAGCTTGTCGAGGCCCACGTCATTAAAGTATTCGTAATTACCCTGGGAAACATTGTGATAGGGATGCTTAGGGTCTTTCTGACGCATAACGGAGAAAATAACGTCATCAGCGTTAAAATCACGGGTCGGTTTGAAATATTTATTGCTGTTGAATTTTACCCCTTTACGTAGGGTAAACGTGTATGTTTTGCCGTCTGGCGAAATGGTCCACGACTCCGCAAGAGAAGGCACCGGCGTGTTTTTTACCGGGTCGAAGTTAATCAGACGGTTATACAGCGTTTGCGAGCTGGCGACAAACGAGGGGCCAGAGCTGGCGATCTGCGGGTTAAACGACTCCGGCGACGCCTCGGAGCAGTAGATAATGGTGTCTTTGTTTGCCGCCCATGCGGCGCTTGCCGGTAGCAGCGCGCTCAGCGCGAGGGCGAGCACGGTTTTCCCTGTAAACATGGTTATTACCCTTTCGGTTTTATTATAGTGAACAGTAATAACAGCACAGACGTTTTGGCCTGACAAATAACGAATCACTATCAGGTTATTCTAAAGCCGTACATTTCGCTGGTTTTAGCATCAGCCCGCAGAAACCGATTTGCCTTAAGGTCCATTATTCGTCAAGCACAACCGTTACGATCAATGCCGCAAGAAATCGTCCCTTTTGTCGTCTCCTCCGCCGTTTGCTTGCTTACCTGTTTCGTTAAAGTAATGGCGTGAAGAAGTCTACAGGACCAAATCGTGGCAAAAACACTTTTACGCAGCGGCAATCTGGATGATTTTCAGGCCGTTGGCGGCGGCGGACAGGCCGTTTTTGAATCAGCGCTGCAAATCCGCGAAGCGCTTCGGTTGCGCAAACAGCAGGCTATCGTCGATTGCCTGGCCATTCCTCAGGTCAATGACGGCGGCGATCGCGTTGACTGGTACTCCCCGGTTGAGGGAACCGTCTCCAGCTGGAAGGCGGCGGATGAAGACGATCGTTTTCGCGCCCTGCGCTATCTGGAAAACACGCTCGCCAGCATGGAGTCGCTGAGTAAAAAATGCCTTCAGTCACCGAAAATGGCGCAGCAACTGTTTGGATCTCTGCTCTCTAAAGCTTTCCAGTTTCCCGGTGAAAACTTTGTTTTCCTGGTGGATGGCAAACCGGTGATCTGCTTCTGGGGTTTCGTCAGTCTTAACGAAAACGCGCGCGACGACGTGCTGGACTGCCTGCGCGAATCGTTGGTCCCTGAACCTGAACCCGTGATGATTAACGAACCTGAACCTGAACCTGAGCCAGAACCGGCCCCGGTGGTGACCTTCGAGCAGGCCGACGCGCCGCTTATCACGCCTGTGGCTACCGTGCGTATCACCGAAGATGAGCTGTATACGCCAGAGCCGGTGCGCATGAACACCGTGCCGTCAGAGCCCGCACCATCGGTGGTGCAGAAAAAACGTCGCTCCCCCCTGTGGTTGCTGCCGGTTGCCGCCGTCATTATTGCAGCCATTGCCACGCCGCTGCTCTGGCCAAAACAGGCCCCGACCGCAGCGCCAGTTACCTCACCAGCGCCAGCACCTGTCGCCATTGCTCCGGCCCCCGTGAAGACGGTTGAGCCGCTTGAGCTGAAACTCCCACTGCATCAGGCAGAAGTGGTAGTGCCGAAGGTGAAGACGCCTGCCCCGGCAGCCGAACCGGTGGTCATTACCGCGATACCGAAAGATGCGATGGTGATGGAAGCAAACCAGGTCAAAGCGGGGTTAACGCGCTTCCTGAACGGCACCTGGCGCGCGTTTCTCGATGTGCAGGATCCGCTCACCGGCAAACCGCCGTCTCTGCGCTACCAGATCCAGAACAATAAAGGTTTCGCCCGGGTCGTGCATGGCGACAACATTGTCTGCCGGGTAGACGTCTTTTCCGGATTACACAGCAACGGCGAGCTGTTGATCAAAACGCGCGGAAACGCTCGTTGCACCGACGGTTCACGCTATCCGATGCCGGAAGTGACCTGTAAGGCAGGTGCCAGCGACGTGGCGGAATGCACCGCACGTTACGATGCCAACACCGTCGTTCCTCTGACGTTCAAGAAAGCAGGTGTCTGATCCTATGCTGGTTAATCTTTGCGACTATAAACAGAGCGTGACGCTGATTGCTAACAGCGGCGTACAGTTTCTCGATTTTGGCCTGACTCCGCAGGACACCGCCAGCAACGGGCGTTTCGTGCGTAAAACGGCAAATGGCCCGCTGCTGCGCCTGGATTTTGACCTGGTCAACGGCCGGTACACGCTGCCTGCCACCGATGGTGGGAAGCCGGAAGTGGTCAAGCCTGAAAGCACCATTCCACTGCATGACTCCCTGACCGTGCTGGACGGTGTCTGGCTGCCGCTCCCTTTCCTGCGCTTTAACCCGCCGCGGACGTTTGTTGATGGCCCGGATAACTGGGCGCGCGTCCAGGTACGGAAGCTGTCCACGCCCGACGCGGCTGGCAATACGCACCGGGTCACCGTCGCGCTCGACAGCCAGATTGCGGAGCATGCGACGTCTGCCCTGTCGCCGGTTGAAAACGACATTCTTAACGGCACGCGTTTCGCCCTCGCCTGGCGCGACAATGAGGTTGAGAGTTTCCTCGACCAGACCTGGATTGACGGCTGGCTGCGTGAAGCCTTCACACAATATGCTGACGGTGTTGAAAAACGCGCCGAGCGCGAGCTGCATCAGGCCATGCGCAGCTTTGAATATCAGGCGCACTGGCTCAACCTGCTCTCTATGCTCGGTGAACAACTCACCGTGCCGGAAGTGAAGTTTGTCACCCATACCCTGAGCACCCCTGCTATTCCTGTCGATCTGATCCTTGACGTAGGCAACACCCACACCTGCGGCGTGATTATTGAAGATCATGGTGATGCCAACGACGGCCTGCGCCAGACGGCTGAGCTCCAGGTGCGTTCCCTGAGTGAGCCGCAGTTCCTGAATGAGCCGCTTTTTACCAGCCGTCTTGAATTTTCCGAAGCGCGTTTTGGCAAGCAGCACTTCTCGGTGGAAAGCGGCCGGGAGGATGCGTTCGTCTGGCCGTCGATAGTCCGCGTGGGTGATGAAGCGCGTAAGCTGGCGATGCAGCGTCTGGGCACGGAGGGCAACAGCGGTATCTCCAGCCCGCGTCGCTATCTGTGGGACGAGACGCCGGTGGTGCAGGACTGGCGCTTTAGCCAGATGAACAGCAAAACTCAGCGCGAACCGCTGGCAACCGCGTTTCCGCTGATGAACCTGATGAACGACGACGGGGAACCGCTCTTTACGCTGCCGCAGGATGAGCGCCTGCCGGTGTTCTCTCCGCAGTACAGCCGCAGCACCCTTATGACGCACATGCTCTGCGAGCTGCTGGCTCAGGCGCTTGGCCAGATTAACAGCGTAGCCACCCGCTTGCGGCTCGGCTTCCCGGCCTCTCCCCGCCAGCTGCGGACGCTGATCCTCACCCTGCCTTCGGCGATGCCGAAACAGGAGCGCGAGATTTTCCGGCGCCGCATGTTCGAAGCCATCGCCATCGTCTGGAAAGCGATGGGCTGGCACCCGCAGGATGAAGATTTTGCCAGCCGTAAACAGCAGGAAAAAAGCGTGGTGCCGGTCCCTGAGATCCAGATGGAGTGGGACGAGGCCAGCTGCGGCCAGCTGGTGTGGCTGTATAACGAAGCCATTTCCCACTTCGGTGGCCAGACCGAGGCCTTTTTCGCCTCCCTTGCCCGTCCGGATCGCGCGCCTGAGCCTGGCGTCCAGCCGGGGCGCGCTCTGCGCGTGGCCTCGATTGATATCGGCGGCGGCACGACGGATATGGCCATCACGCACTATCAGCTAGATGATGGTACCGGTAATAACGTCAAAATCACCCCGCAACTACTGTTCCGCGAAGGGTTCAAGGTCGCTGGCGACGACACGCTGCTGGACGTGATCCAGCGCTACGTTTTGCCCGCGCTGCAAACCCAGCTTCAGAAATCCGGCATTGCCGATGCCTCCCAGCTGATGGCATCCCTGTTCGGCGACTCCGGGCGGATCGATACCCAGGCGGTCCTGCGCCAGCAGACGGCACTTCAGCTCTTTATGCCGATCGGCCACGCGATCCTGGCGGCGTGGGAATCGAGCGATGTTGACGATCCGCTGGCCGGGCTGCATGCCAGCTTTGGCGATCTGCTTGCGCAAAAACCGACCCGCAACGTGATGAACTATCTCCGGCAGGCGATCGACCATGCGTTGCCTGCCGGCTCAGAACACTTTGATCTGTTCAGCGTCCCGCTGCACGTCAGTTTCCGCGAGATGCAGGACGCGATGCTGGCGGGTCAGTTCACGCTTGCCGCCCCGCTGCATGCAGTATGTGAGGCGATCTCTCACTACAGCTGCGATATTCTGCTGATCACGGGACGGCCAGGCTGTCTGCCAGGCGTTCAGGCCTTGATTCGCCACC
Source organism: Enterobacter sp. CCUG 70166 (assembly GCF_020224095.1). NCBI lineage: Bacteria > Pseudomonadati > Pseudomonadota > Gammaproteobacteria > Enterobacterales > Enterobacteriaceae > Enterobacter > Enterobacter sp. CCUG 70166. The sequence goes on along the minus strand of NZ_NRIQ01000011.1, from coordinate 114,179 downwards.
TGCAACCGGTGCCCGTCAACCGCATCGTCTGGCTGGATAAATACCAGGTTCATGAATGGTATCCGTTCAGCCAGCAGGGACGGATCGGCAACCCGAAATCCACCGCCGCCGTGGGTGCGATGCTCTGTAGTCTGGCGCTGGATCTTCGTCTGCCGCGCTTTAACTTTAAAGCAGCGGATATTGGCGCGTACTCTACGGTGCGCTATCTGGGCGTGCTGGATAACACCATCAATACCCTGCGGGACGAGAACGTCTGGTATCACGATATCGACCTCGATAAGCCCGGCGCGAAACTGGACGCCCGTCTGCACTTCCCGCTGCGCGGCAACGTCACGCTGGGCTTCCGGCAACTGGCCAATGCCCGCTGGCCCGCGACGCCGCTCTATACCCTGAGCATCAACTCTGCCGAGCTGGCGAAAGCCATTGCGGGCGACGGCGTACTGAACGTGCGCCTGAAGCTGCGTGGCGGCAATAAGCAGGAGGGGCCGGAATCTTTCGAGCTGAGTGATGCCTGGCTACAGGACGGCACGCCAGTGCCCCCGGACGCCCTGACCTTTAAACTGAATACTCTGGCCGATCGCCGACACAGCGGCAGCCACTACTGGATCGACAGCGGGAGCGTATACCTTAAATGACTGCGACGACTGCCACCACTCAGGCCTTAATCGGGTGGATCAATGAGACGCGACAGCACGCCCCGATGCTGGATAACGAAGCCGACGCCCTGCTTGCCCGCCTTAACGCAGTAAGCGCGCGTGAAGAGGCCCTCGAACGTGCCCTTGTCTGCCAGGGCAGCATCGGCTTATACGGCCACTCGCAGGCCGCGAAAGCGCATCTGCTGGCCTCCCTGTGCGGCAGCGGCGACGAACGGCTGAACGTTACGCCGGGTCAACGCACGTTTGATTACTTCTCGCATATTAACCCCGGGCATGCGCCGACCAATATGGCCGTGCGTTTCACCAGAGCGACCAGCGAGGTCGCAGACGACGCGTTTCCCCTGCGCCTGAGCCTGGTAACGGAGGCCGAGCTGGTACAGCTGTTTATCGCCCGCACCACGTTGGATCCGCAGATCCGTGCGGTGGATAAATCGGTGATTGAATCCCGGCTTGAGAAGTGGCGTACGCTGCGTCAGCCGCACAGCGTGCCGGGAATAACGGCGCAGGAAGTCGCGACCGTTGCCCGGTTCTGGCAAACCGTAGTACCCGGCGCTAAGCAGCATATTGATGATGCCCTGTGGCACCAGTTTGCCCTGCTGGTTCCGTCGCTTGATCTCAGCACCCGCGCCAGCGTCTGGTCTCTGCTGTGGGGTGAGCAGCAGGAGTTAACCCAGCAGTGGCTTAAACTCGCCCAGGTGCTGCATCAAACCAGCCATGCCAGCGCGCTTGCGGCGCCGTTGAGTCTGCTGGTGGACAGTTTTGGTCTGCCGTGTGAAGGTTTCCTTACTCACGGGGCGTTTACCGTGCCGGAAGCGCAGGAAACATTGCTTCATCCGGTAAATAACGGCGAGTTACTTAATGCCATTAGCCTGCCCGTCGATGTGCTGGCCAGTCTGACCCGCGAAGTGGTGCTGCCCGTTGAAAACTGCGTTCTGGATAACGTAGATATTATTGATATTCCGGCCATTTCTGAGGAAAACACGCCGCTGATGACGCAGGCAAAATGCCTGTGGCTGCTGGAGTATTATCGTCAGCACATACAGCCTGATGTCCTGGTTATCTGCAATGCGACGGCCCACCACCAGCAGACGGCAAAAACGGCCAGACTCCTGCAAAACTGGGTCAAAGAGACGCAGCCGGTGGAAGAGTCCGCGTTGCCGGGCCTGGTCTGGGCCATTACCCCTCACGATGCGCGGTTTACCACAAAGCAGAATCTGGACGAAGCGGTGCAACAGTTGCTGGGCCAGCCGGGTCTGCGCTGGGGCACGCTCCAGGCGCTCGATAGCCACAGCATGCAGCGAGTGATTGAGTGGCTGTCGCAGGCTACCCTGCCGGCACAGCGCCAGAAGCGTCTCCGCGCGCTGAAAAGGCTGTTACAAGAGTCGCTGTCGACGCTGATGCGCGCATACGTCGCGCCTCTCACTCAGGAGCCAGGCGCAGGGCGGGCAATGGCCGAAAAAATGGTCCGAACGCTGCAAGGCAGTGCCGCTCGTCATGGTGAACTGCTTGAGGGGCTTCTGCCGCCGTTAAACGCGTTTGAGACGCTGCTGACGGTTCACCAGCCCCGTGAGGAAAAGGTCAACGGCCTGTTTAACGACGTTATCGATCTGTTTGCGGAAGAGACGCCGGAATATCCAGGCGCGTTGCAGACCAAAGACAAGGCGCGACTGGCCCATAACGTGTGGGTTAACCATCTTCGTCAGTGGAGTCGCAACGACGCGGCCGCCGCCCGTCTGGGCCTGGACCCAGAGGTATTACAGCAGATTGCGGATGTGTTAATCGTTACCAGCTACCGGCTGGATCTGCCGCTGCAACTGCAACGCATTGCAGAAACAGATAAAAGCAGTGCTGCGCAGCTGCATGCCGCGACAGGCAATTTCATTAGCTGGCTTGGCTATGAACTGACGCCCGTTTCTGAACGGCCTGCAAGCCGGATCCGCAAAGGTCAGCCAATTTTTGTGACGCCCGTTGTGAGCAGCGCTTCACCCCGTCTTACCCGACTTGGCGAGCAGCCTGTTCATGCGGCGACAGCCTATGTTTATGACTGGCTGGTTGCGCTCTACACCCGCGCGATTGAGAATGTGGATTATCAGTGCCCGTATGACATTAAGCCTGCTGCGCGGAAAGCCTTGTCTGCCTTGCTGTCTTAATCATTGCAGCCCGCAGCAATGCGGGCTACCCCTTCATGATCCGTTTATGAAGCCAGACAAAGCCTGAGCCAACGCTGACGGGTTTTCCCAGGACATTGAATGGCCCGCATCAGGGATAATTTTACAGCAACGCCTTTTTGTTGCAGGCGATTAAAATCTTCATCAGGCAGGGACCACTCACCAAAAACTAACATGACCGGGCAGCTCAATGACAAAAACAGGTGTTCCCAGTCGGGTTTAACGCCCTTGACCAGGCTCGTTGCGCCGCGCCAGACGGCCCAGGGGGCATTGCTTTGAAGGCTTCCAGACCACGCCGTCGTTTCCGCCCGCAGCATGTCATCATAGCCCTGTTCCAGAAAATGTTGTTCCGTTTGGGCCGCAATTGCCCGGCTGAACATCCCGCCACCCGCATGAAAATTGGGTTCAGACACTATCAGGCCTTTAACGCGTGACTTTAGCAGCGTTGCCGTTTCGATCGCGATACTCCCCCCCATGCTATGACCATAGAGCCAAAGACTATCCAGGCCGAGATGGTCTAACAGTTCAACCACTACCTGCGCCTGTTCACTTGTGCGATAACGGTAGTTGTCAGGTTTGTCACTGTAACCGCTACCGGGGAGATCGATCAGAATGGCTCTGCGCCCCCCAAAACGGGTATCACAGACAATACGAGGATATTCATACGACGATGCACAGCCCAACCCGTGGATAAACACAACCGGGTCACCGAAACCGGGAAGATCCTGCCAGCGCACCGTGCAGCCTGCTTGCTGTGAATAGAAACTGTTCATAAGCACTCCATGTATGACGGACTGTATATTTATACAGCCTCAATGTATGGAATGCTATGTCTGGATGCCGATTCTGGACGCGTGCTTCAGAAAAGAGAGATTAACAGGGCAACAGGAAAGCTCATCGGCCAGGTGGAACCCACCAGGAATGCGCTCAACAGGCGAATACGTTTACGATCTTTAGACAGGAACCAGGTAATTAATGCGCAGATGGAGGCCATGATTGCGTAGAAAACCAACATCTTTTGATACAACGTCATTCTGTTTACCTGAGCCGAAAAATAACCGCACGCAATATGCGTCATATGTTGACACAGATCAAGTTTTTTCGTTACACAATAACCACTTAATTATTAATGATAATAACAACTGAGTACCTTGTGTAACAACGCCGGGTAAAGCAAAACGGTTATTATTGATAAGATGTATATTAAATACACTTTTTGATAAATCCATCCCCTCAGAAAGCAGTTTAATAACAGCAGGCTTTTAAGGGAGGAAACATGCTACGCATTCCGCAGAGTTGCATTCACACCCGTTCCACGCCTTTCTGGAACAAAGAAACGGCCCCAGCTGGCATTTTTAAACGTCACCTTGATACGGGCACGCGTCCGGGCGTTTACCCTCGCCTGTCGGTGATGCGTGGCGCAGTGCGTTATCTGGGCTATGCTGATGAATTTATACCTGAGCCTGACAGCGAGCTCGTCATTGAAGCGGGTCGTTTCGGCGTTTTCCCGCCAGAGAGATGGCACCACATTGAGGTGATGACCGACGACACCCTGTTCAATATTGAATTCTTTGTTGAACCTGAGGTGCTTAAATCCCTTTAAGCACCCGCCAACATGAAGGAAACTATGATGTTACGTATTCCTGAAAACTTTGTTCATACCCGCTCGACGCCGTTCTGGAATAAAGAGACCGCCCCAAAAGCGCTTTTTACCCATCACAACACCAAAGCAGGCGTGTACGGTCGGTTGTCCGTCATGCAGGGTGCGGTGCGTTACTTTGGCTTTGCCGATGGCGACGCCACCGAGCCCGATCTGGAAGTGGTTATTGAGGCCGGTTCTTTTGGCATCTCCCCACCGCAAAAATGGCACCGCATTGAGCTTCTGACCGACGACACCTATTTTAATATCGACTTTTTCGCGGATCCTGCCGTCACGCTCAGCGGTGCGGGCATCGGTAAAGTGGTCAACACGCATAAGGAGTAAATAATGGGTAAGGCTACCTATACCGTGACCGTCACCAACAACAGCAATGGCGTGTCAGTGGATTATGAAACAGAAGCGCCAATGGAGCTGTTGATCCCGGACGTCGCGGCAGATGTCGTGAAGGATCTGGTGAACACCGTTCGCGCCTACGATACGGAAAATGAACACGAGGTATGTGGCTGGTAAGCTGAATCGCCCGGCACTGCGCCGGGCATGAGGGTTTAGTGTTTAAACATGACATGTCGGACTACCGTGTAATCCTCAAGTCCGTAGACCGACATATCTTTTCCGTAACCGGATAACTTCATCCCGCCGTGCGGCATTTCGCTCACCAGCATAAAATGGGTATTGACCCAGGTGCAGCCATACTGCAACCGTGCGCTGAGGCGATGGGCGCGTCCGACGTCTTTTGTCCAGACGGACGAGGCCAGGCCGTATTGCGAATCGTTAGCCCAGTTCAGCACCTGCGCTTCATCCTCAAATTCTGTCACGCTGACCACCGGGCCAAACACTTCTCGCTGGACGATCGCATCTTCCTGCTTCGCCCCGGCCAGCAGCGTTGGCTGGAAGTAATATCCTGCCCCCTCTTTTTTACTGCCACCGGTGACGACGCGGATATGTCCGAGGGCTTTGGCTTCATCCACGGCAGCACTAACGCGGGAAAGATGCGCTGCGGAGCTGAGCGGTCCCAGCTCCGTTGACGCATCGTCCGGCGCGCCCATTTTCAGGCTGGCAACGGCTGCGCCCAGCTTTTCGACCAGCGCGGGGTAAATCCCCTTCTGGGCATAGATACGACAGGCTGCGGTGCAATCCTGACCGGCATTGTAGAAACCAAACGTGCGCACGCCTTCAACCACGGCATCCAAATCTGCATCGTCAAAGACAATGACCGGGGCTTTTCCGCCCAATTCCATATGGGTACGTTTCACTGAAGATGCGGTATGCCCGATAATATGTTCTCCGGTGGCAATAGAGCCAGTGAGAGAAACCATACGGACTTTTTCGTGACCGGTCAGCGGATCTCCTACGGTTTTGCCGCGACCAAACAGCACGTTCAGCACGCCTGGCGGGAAGATATCTTTCGCCAGTTCCGCCAGCTTCAGCGCCGTCAACGGGGTAATTTCAGATGGCTTGATGACGACACAGTTTCCCGCCGCCAGCGCGGGCGCCAGCTTCCACGCCGCCATCATCAGAGGATAGTTCCAGGGGGCAATAGAGGCGACAACGCCAACCGGGTCGCGGCGGATCATCGAGGTATGTCCTTCGAGATATTCTCCGGCAGCCAGCCCGTTCAGGCAGCGAGCGGCTCCTGCAAAGAAGCGAAACACATCGACCACGGCCGGGATCTCATCCCCCTGGACGCAGTGCAGCGGTTTCCCGCAGTTAAGGGACTCCAGTTTTGCGAACGCGTCAGCGTTGGCTTCTATCACATCAGCCAGTTTCAACAGACATTCGGCGCGCGTTTTCGGCGTCGTTTGTCCCCACTCTGTGAACGCGCGATCGGCAGCCTGGACGGCAGCGTCCACCTGTGCTGCCGACGCTTCAGCCATCTCCAGCAGCACTTCACCCGTGGCAGGATTATAAACCGCCTGCTTCTCACCTTCGCCGGTCACCAGTTCACCATTAATCAGCAATTGATTTTGCATAGCATCGTCCTGTTGAAATCGACATTGTTTTCGCTGTCAGCACACGTTCTGGCGGGCCGATACGTGACAACGTCACGTTACCAATCCGCGCTCCCTTACTAAAGGTAGACCGCGCGTCATGTCGCTTCAGGAATTTTCATCAAGGTGTGACTGGGTGCAGCATCATTTCGCGGATTAACCCCGCCAGCTGGACGACCGCCTGCTCCTCCCGCTCGCCCCAGCCCCATGAGGTATTGAAACGGAAAAACGGTGTCCAGATATTGGAGGTGGAAAACATCTTACCGGGCGCAATGCTGATTTGATGAGTTAATGCCTTTTCACTCAACTGCCCCGCATCCAGCTGTTCAGGCAGTTCCAGCCATAAAAAGTAGCCGCTGTCGTTATGATGGATTTTGACGCCAGCAGGCATATGGCGCAAAAGCGATTGCCAGGCCTGCTGTTTGCGTTCAGCAAGCGTGCGCCGCAGGCGACGAAGGTGGGCGTCGTAACGTTTGGTCGCCAGGTAATCCACCAGCGCCAGCTGCATGGGGGAGCTGGTGGATAACGTACTCATCAGCTGTAACTGCTGAATACGGCGCGCATGTTTTCCCGCCGCCACCCAGCCAATACGGAAACCGGCCACCAGACACTTGGAGAATGAGGAGCAGTGCAACGTCATATCCTGCTTATCCCAGGCCTTTGCCGGAAGCGGCTTTTCGCGGCCAAAGTAGAGTTCGCTGTAAACATCGTCTTCAATCAGCGTGACGTTATGCCGGGTTAATAAGGCCACCAGCTGAGCTTTCTTCTCTGCACTCAGCGTGAAGCCGAGCGGGTTCTGACTGTTGGTCATCAGCCAGCAGGCTTTCACCGGATAATCATTTAACGCCTGCTCAAGGGCACTGAGATCGATGCCCTCACGCACGTCAGTAGCAACCGACAGCGCTTTCAGTTTCAGACGTTCAAGTGCCTGGAGTGCGCCATAAAAACAGGGGTTTTCAACGATAACCCAGTCACCTGGTTCAGTGACAGCCTGCAAACTAAGGTTGAGTGCTTCGAGCGCGCCCGCGGTGATCACAATTTCGTCCGGGGAGATATTCATCCCCTGCTGAGCGTAGCGACGGGCAATGGCATGACGTAAGTCGACGTTACCCGGCGGCAGGTTTTCAATCACGCTCATGGCCGTGGCCGTTTTACTGACATTAGCAAGCGAGCGGTTGAGTTGCTGAAGCGGGAATAGGCGCGGATCGGGAAATGCCGAGGCAAAAGGGACAACGGAGGGGTCGCGGCTGGCCTGTAGCACGTCGAAGATATAGGTGTTGATGTCAACTACTTCATCGCGCATCACCTGCGCGGGCGGTGCTGGCTGATGTGTGGTCGGACGGGCGGCAACGTAATAGCCTGACTGCGGTCTGGCAACAATGCGCCCCTGACTTTCCAGCATCTGATACGCGTGGCCCACGGTCATGAAACTCATGCCGCTGCTTGCCACCTGCTCTCGCAGAGAAGGCAGCTTATCGCCCGGCAACCATACGCCAAGCTCAATCTGCGAGATAATTTGTTGCGCCAGACGCTGGTATTTTTTCATCAGATTCTCCTTATTGCTGACAGTGTATATCAGCAGGAGAAAAAGAGAAGAATTTGCTAACTGTTATGGGAAACGCGGTAGATTACTTGCGGTACTCAGTAATGTGATTCTGAGCAGAACGCGCTGCGGCCAGGTGGTCGAGCGTGATCATCGACGATTTGCAGAAAATGCATTTTGCGCCGAACGGATTTTTGTCAGACACATCAAAAGCTGAGGTGCGGTACTGCGAGCCATGACAGCATGGGCAGCGGAAATGGATATAAGAAGTCATAGGATTCTCCTGTAAACGTAAAAACGTAAATTACTCATGAGCCGATCAGGCAAAAGTTGGTTCGATACAAAACTAATCGGAATGTAGATAAAGACCCAAGAGAGGCTGCGGAGAGGCACAACGTGATGAGAACTGCTTTATAAAACTACGTCAGATATTTATTTGGATTCAAAACCAGAAATCCATTAACGCATGTTGCTGGCGACAAAGCAAGCTGTTTAATGCGTAAAAATCATAAAAAGAAATTTTTTATTCAAGATTGTCTACAGCTTCATTGATTATTCAAGAAACCGATTTCGAAGCACCAACACATAACACATTGAAATATATTTGTTTTATATGGCATTTTATGCCTACCTGGTTGGTTCAACAGAGGTATTAACTTTTCAGATTCACTCAGAAAAAAGGAACTATAGGATGGCAATTCCAGCATACCTCTGGCTAAAGATGACGGTGGCGCGAATATTAAGGGTTCTGTCGACGTTGTAAATCGTGAGGGAAGTATCGAAATTTTGAGTTTTGGGCACGGCCTGTATCTCCCTACCGACGACATGACCGGTAAGATCACAGGTACCCGTATTCATAGCCCACTTAATTTTGAAAAAGAGTTCGACAGCTCAAGCCCCTATTTGTACAAAGCAGTAGCAAAAGGACAAACCTTAAAAAGCGCTGAGATTAAGTGGTATCATATCAATAATGCAGGCCAGGAGGTCGAATACTTCAACATGCTACTGGAGAACGTGAAAGTTGTCTCTATCTGCCCACTCATGCATGATATAAAAAATCCCGCGACTGAAAAACATAACCATCTCGAAAGTATCGCACTTCGCTACGAAAAGATTACCTCGAAGCATTGCGACGGGAATATTCTCTTCTCTGATGAATGGAAAGACAGATGATTCGATGTACTTTTCATTTAAACGGGGGACAACTTTCAACGCTGAGCTGTCCTGGCCTGGGTTTTTTCCCCGCATATTCAGGAAACTCAGGTCACAACAGAAACAATCCTGATGCCGTTTCAACGCCTGAGGTAGGGCCATTACCACCCGGACTCTATTATAACGTTACACGTCCTCGAGGTGGGTTAGCTACCCACTGGCATGATGTTATCAAAGAGTTTGAAAGCGGATCGAACCGTGATTTTTGGTTTGCTCTTTATCGTCATGATAATCACATTGACGATACAACCTTTATCAACAGAGTTGAGCGAGGATCTTTTCGTCTACACCCTGCGGGACAGTCCGGTATTAGTAATGGATGCATCACATTACCAAACCATGCTCACTTCAGAATATTAATGCATGGACTACTGGCGTCCGGCACAATAAAAGTCGCTGCTGGATTAAATGCACTTGGCACCATACAGGTATATTGATGAATGCAAGAAAACATGCCCTTACGTGGGTGGTCGAAACATTGATGCTTTTCATTATTTATTCGCTGGTATGCTACATCATGCCGGATGTTTTGCTTTATCACCTCTACACCAGACATTTTGGATTTGTAACTGAACTTGAATGGAGTGAAAGCTACACATTATTACTTTTTATTTTTTCCTTTCTGCTTAACGCCGTATTGATCTACCTTTGGGCGTTACGAAAGTGAGCGTTAACATGGGCGGTAATATTACCGCCCGATACAAGTTTCACATAGACGGTCAAGAAAACTGTTATAGATAAATAACATCGGTCTGTCTCTGCAACCCAGACCTGGCAAAGCTTAGAATGGCATCGAATTTTTTGCACTGCGGAGTTTTGCATGTTTGGTTTCGATGCGTTTCATCTTGCGCGAATACAGTTCGCCTTTACCGTATCCTTTCATATTATTTTTCCGGCGATAACCATTGGCCTGGCGAGCTATCTCGCCGTGCTGGAAGGGCTGTGGCTGAAAACAAAAAACCCCGTCTGGCGTTCGCTGTACCATTTCTGGTCGAAGATCTTCGCCGTCAACTTTGGGATGGGCGTGGTCTCCGGCCTTGTGATGGCTTATCAGTTTGGCACCAACTGGAGCGGGTTTTCGCAGTTTGCGGGCAGCATTACCGGCCCTCTGCTGACCTATGAAGTGCTCACCGCGTTCTTCCTTGAGGCGGGGTTCCTCGGGGTCATGTTATTTGGCTGGAATAAGGTCGGGCCGGGGCTGCACTTCTTTTCGACCTGCATGGTGGCACTGGGGACCCTCATGTCTACGTTCTGGATCCTCTCGTCAAACAGCTGGATGCAAACACCGCAAGGGTATGAAATCATCAACGGTCAGGTCGTTCCGGTGGACTGGTTTGCCGTGGTGTTTAACCCCTCCTTCCCTTACCGCCTGCTGCACATGTCGATAGCGGCATTTCTCAGCAGTGCACTGTTTGTCGGAGCCTCCGCGGCCTGGCATTTGCTGCGCGGAAACAACACCCCTGCCATTCGCACCATGTTCTCCATGGCGTTGTGGATGACGTTGATCGTAGCCCCTGTTCAGGCACTGGTGGGTGATATGCACGGGCTTAACACCTTAAAACACCAGCCCGCGAAAATAGCCGCCATTGAAGGCCACTGGGAGAATCCCCCGGGTGAGCCTACTCCGTTGCTGCTGTTTGGCTGGCCGGATATGGAACAGGAACGGACCCGTTTTAGCCTTGAAATTCCCGCTCTCGGCAGCCTTATCCTGACCCACAGTTTCGATAAACAGGTTCCGGCATTGAAGGAGTTCTCAAAAGACGATCGCCCGAACGCCACCATTGTCTTTTGGTCTTTCCGCATCATGGCCGGTTTAGGGATGTTGATGCTCTTCCTGGGCATGGTGGCGGTCTGGCTGCGTTACAAACAGCGCCTCTACACCTCACGTTCCTTCCTGTGGTTTGCCCTGCTGATGGGGCCGTCCGGGCTGATCGCGATCCTCGCCGGATGGGTAACAACGGAGGTCGGCCGCCAGCCCTGGGTCGTCTATGGGCTACAGCGTACGAAGGATGCGGTTTCCGCACATGGCGATCTGCACATGAGCATCAGCTTGCTGGCCTTCTTCGTGGTTTATACCGCGGTGTTCGGCGTGGGTTACAGCTATATGGTGCGTCTGATTAAAAAAGGGCCGCAGCCTTATGAATCCTTCGCGACTGAATCCGATGGCCGCCCTGCTCGTCCGCTTTCTGCCGTCACCACTGAATTTAAGGAGTAACCGTAATGGGTATCGATCTTTCCATTATCTGGTTCGTGATTATCGTTTTCGCCACGTTGATGTATATCGTGATGGACGGTTTTGATCTGGGGATAGGCATACTGTTTCCGATAACGCCGAATGCGGACGATCGCGACGTAATGGTCAACAGCGTGGCTCCCGTCTGGGACGGCAACGAAACCTGGCTGGTGCTTGGCGGTGCGGCCCTGTTTGGCGCCTTTCCTCTCGCCTATGCGGTGATCATCGACGCGCTAACCATTCCACTGACAATAATGCTGATCGGGCTTATATTTCGTGGCGTCGCCTTCGAATTTCGCTTCAAAGCGACTCCGGCGCACCGTCCGTTCTGGGATAAGGCCTTTATTGGCGGGTCAATTGTGGCGGCCTTCAGCCAGGGCATCACCGTCGGCGCGGTCATCCACGGGTTCAGCGTCACCGGTCGCGCTTACAGCGGTGGTCCGTTTGACTGGTTTACCGCGTTCAATCTTTTCTGCGGTGCGGGTCTTGTGGTGGCTTACGCGCTGTTAGGATCAACGTGGCTGGTAATGAAAAGTGAAAATGCCCTGCAACAGCGGATGCGTCAGGTATCGAAAGTGCTTCTGCTCCTGCTTCTGGTATTCATTGCGGTAATCAGTATATGGACCCCTCTCGCCCAAGCAGCCATTGCTGCGCGCTGGTTTACGCTGCCAAATCTGTTTTATCTGCTGCCCGTTCCTGCGCTGGTTGCGATCCTGAGTCTGTGCCAGTGGCGCTGCCTGAACGATCCTGCGAGCCATACACTGCCGTTTATCATGACGTTAGGGCTGGTTTTTCTTGGCTTTAGCGGGCTTGGGATCAGCATCTGGCCGCATATCATCCCGCCGGACATTACCCTCTGGCAGGCCGCTGCGCCAGCCCAAAGCCAGGGCTTCATGCTGGTGGGCGCACTGTTGATCATTCCTGTGATTCTGGTCTACACCTTCTGGAGTTATTACGTTTTTCGCGGAAAAGTACAGCATGGGGAGGGTTATCACTGATGCAACAACCTGTATGGAAACGTTTGATGTGGCTTGCCATCATCTGGGGCGGCAGCGTCCTGGCACTGGCCTGCGTAAGTATGCTCTTTAAAATGCTGATGGCCGCAGCCGGATTTACATCGCACTAATTTATTCACCGGGTGCGTTGCCGCCCGGTCCTTATCTCGCACTTTCAGATAAACCCCATTAACACCCTGGCGGGTATGGTTACACTGAGAAAATATTTACAGCATTGATAGTTTGAGAAGAAAAATGAAAAAGCTCGCGGCAGTAAGTTTAATCAGCCTCGCACTGGCTGGATGCGTTAATCCCGGTAAAGCCTCCGTTCAGACCGATCAGTTAGAGAATCACCGTTTCGTGCTGGAAAACGTTGATGGAAAAGCGGTTAAGGGCCTGAAAACGCAGCCTGAAATTCGGTTCAGCGCGCAGCCCAGTATCAGCCTGATTAACAACATTGCCGTCTCCGGCACAATGTGCAACGGCTTCAACGGCCAGGGAAAATTGTCCGAAGGAGAGTTGACGGTCAAAACGCTGGCAATGACGCGGAAACTCTGCACCGAGCCGCAGCTTAATGAACTGGATCAGACCCTCGCCGATATGCTACGCACAGGCGCTCAGGTAGACCTGACCGAAGACCAGTTAACGCTGGCGACAGCCAATAAGTCTTTAATGTTTAAGCGAGTTGAATAACTCAGTAACTTCCGCACGATCCTACGGCAAGCGACTGCTCACTACAGCGTTTGCCGTTTGGCAACGCGCACATGCCGATAGCGGAGCCGTCGAGCTGACGGGCAACGGAGAGTGACCCTCCGATCATTGCGCAGTTGGCCTGGCCTGAACTGGACATAGCCGCTCGCATACCTGGCGTAACGTGTGCCGCAGTCGCCTGCTGTACAGGTTCATTGCTGCATGCCGACAACAGTAACGCGGCACATCCGACCCAAAATGCAGAACGCATACCTTCCTCCCCATAGTTAAAGCGAAACCTATGCATAATAGGCATCACGCACCGCATCGTCGAGAGCGGATGTGCGTATTTATGCGCTCTGGTAACAATTTCTCGCAATTTTTTATCGCGAATAGCCATCCAGTCATTGATACAGCGCATCCCAAGGACACAAAAGCGAAAATCGTAAAACCTGAGCTTTGCTAAAATACACAGATAATATTCAGGGTCTGTCGTCGTTTTACAGGCCCTTCATTTTTGCGCAATGTAAGGGTGTTGTCCTATGCAAACTATTGACGGCAATGGTGCAGTCGCGTCTGTTGCGTTTCGCACCAGCGAAGTTATCGCCATCTACCCCATCACCCCAAGCTCCACGATGGCTGAACAGGCTGACGCCTGGGCTGGTAATGGGGTAAAAAACGTCTGGGGCGATGTCCCGCGGGTTGTTGAGATGCAGTCCGAAGCCGGCGCCATTGCCACCGTGCATGGTGCGTTGCAGACCGGTGCCCTGTCGACCTCGTTCACCTCGTCTCAGGGGCTGCTGTTGATGATCCCCACGCTTTACAAGCTGGCAGGACAATTAACGCCGTTTGTCCTGCACGTCGCCGCACGTACTGTAGCCACACACGCGCTCTCTATTTTTGGCGACCACTCAGACGTGATGGCCGTGCGTCAGACCGGCTGCGCTATGCTCTGCGCCAGCAGCGTGCAGGAAGCACAGGACTTCGCGCTGATTTCGCATATCGCCACGCTGAAAAGTCGAGTGCCATTTATTCATTTCTTCGATGGTTTTCGCACCTCTCACGAGATCAATAAAATCGTTCCGCTGCCGGATGACACCATACTGAACCTGCTGCCGCAGGCTGACATTGATGCCCATCGCGCTCGGGCCCTCAATCCGGAACATCCGGTGATCCGGGGTACCTCTGCCAACCCGGATACCTATTTCCAGTCCCGCGAGGCGACAAACCCGTGGTACAACGCGGTATATGAGCACGTCGAACAGGCGATGGACGATTTTGCCGCTGCGACGGGTCGCGCATATAAGCCATTTGAATATTACGGTCATCCGCAGGCCGAGCGCGTGATCGTCCTGATGGGCTCCGCCATCGGCACCTGCGAAGAGGTGGTCGATGAGCTTCTTACGCGTGGTGAAAAAGTTGGCGTGCTAAAAGTTCGCCTCTACCGTCCATTCTCTGCGAAACATCTGCTCGCAGCCCTGCCGGAAAGCGCGCGTGCCGTGGCGGTACTTGACCGCACCAAAGAGCCTGGCGCGCAGGCTGAACCCCTTTACCTTGATGTAATGACCGCTCTGGCTGAGGCGTTTAATCACGGTGAACGCGAAACGCTGCCGCGCGTCATTGGCGGGCGTTATGGTTTGTCTTCCAAAGAGTTCGGGCCGGAGTGCGTCCTGGCCGTATTTGCTGAACTGCGCGAGGCAAAACCGAAGCCGCGCTTTACGGTCGGCATTTATGATGACGTGACTAACCTTTCTCTCCCTTTGCCGGAAAACACCCTGCCCTCGAATGCGAAACTGGAAGCGCTGTTCTACGGTCTGGGCAGCGACGGCAGCGTCTCGGCGACCAAGAACAACATCAAAATTATCGGTAACTCCACGCCGTGGTATGCGCAAGGGTATTTCGTTTACGATTCCAAAAAAGCGGGCGGGTTGACCGTCTCGCACCTGCGCGTCAGCGAACATCCAATCCGCTCGGCATACCTGATTTCTCAGGCGGATTTTGTTGGCTGTCATCAGCTCCAGTTTATCGATAGATACCAGATGGCCGAGCGCCTGAAGCCCGGCGGTATTTTCCTGATCAACACCCCGTATAGCGCCGATGAGGTCTGGGCACGACTGCCCCAGGAAGTCCAGGCGGTGCTAAACCAGAAACAGGCGCGCCTGTATGTCATTAACGCCGCGAAGATCGCCCGCGAGTGCGGCCTGGCCGCGCGTATCAATACGGTTATGCAGATGGCGTTCTTCCATCTGACCAATATTCTGCCGGGCGACAGTGCGCTGATGGAGCTCCAGGGGGCGATAGCCAAAAGCTACAGCAGCAAAGGTCAGGAGCTGGTTGAGCGCAACTGGCAGGCGCTGGCGCTGGCCCGCGAGTCGCTGTTCGAGGTGCCGTTGCAGCCGGTCAATACCAGCAGCCCGAACCGGCCGCCAGTGGTGTCTGACGCTGCCCCGGATTTCGTCAAAACCGTTACGGCGGCGATGCTTGCCGGGTTGGGCGACACTCTTCCCGTCTCTGCGCTTCCGCCTGATGGCACCTGGCCGATGGGCACGACCCGCTGGGAAAAACGTAACATTGCCGAAGCGATCCCTATCTGGAAAGAAGAGCTGTGCACCCAGTGCAACCACTGCGTGGCGGCCTGCCCGCACTCGGCCATTCGCGCCAAAGTGGTGTCGCCAGAAGCAATGGCGGACGCACCGGAAAGTCTGCACTCGCTGGATGTAAAATCCCGTGATATGCGTGGCCAGAAATATGTCCTTCAGGTGGCACCAGAGGACTGTACCGGCTGTAACCTGTGCGTCGAGGTGTGCCCGGCGAAAGATCGTCAGGATCCCTCAATCAAAGCCATTAATATGATGTCGCGTCTGGAACATGTTGAAGAAGAGAAAGTGAATTATGACTTCTTCCTCGACCTGCCCGAAATCGATCGCAACAAGCTGGAACGCATTGACATTCGTACCTCGCAGCTCATCACCCCCCTCTTCGAGTACTCCGGGGCGTGTTCCGGATGCGGTGAAACGCCGTACATCAAACTGCTTACCCAGCTTTACGGCGACCGGATGCTGATTGCCAACGCGACGGGCTGCTCGTCAATCTATGGGGGGAACTTGCCGTCTACGCCTTATACCACCGACGCGTATGGCCGCGGCCCGGCTTGGGCAAACTCGCTATTTGAAGATAACGCAGAATTTGGTCTGGGATTCCGCCTGACGGTCGATCAGCACCGCGCCCGCGTAATGCGTCTGCTGGAACAGTTTGCCGATAAAATCCCGGCAGAGCTGAATGACGCCCTGCATGCGGAGGCCACGCCTGACGTTCGTCGCGCACAGGTTGCTGAACTGCGCCACGCGCTTCAGGGTGTTGAAGGGGCTGAACAACTGCTGACCGATGCTGACGCGCTGGTTGAAAAATCTATCTGGCTGATCGGTGGCGACGGATGGGCCTACGATATTGGTTTCGGTGGTCTTGATCACGTCCTGAGCCTCACCGAAAACGTTAACATTCTGGTGCTTGATACTCAGTGTTATTCCAACACCGGCGGACAGGCCTCGAAAGCAACGCCACTGGGTGCGGTCACGAAATTTGGTGAGCATGGCAAACGAAAGGCGCGTAAAGATTTGGGCGTCAGCATGATGATGTATGGACACGTCTACGTCGCGCAGATTTCGCTGGGCGCGCAGCTTAACCAGACGGTGAAAGCCATTCAGGAAGCGGAAGCGTATCCTGGCCCGTCGCTGATCATCGCCTATAGCCCGTGTGAGGAGCATGGCTACGATCTGGCGCTTAGCCACGACCAGATGCGTCAGCTTACCGCAACCGGCTTCTGGCCGCTGTACCGCTTTGACCCGCGCCGTGCCGATGAAGGAAAATTACCGCTGGCGCTGGATTCCCGTCCGCCTTCAGACGCCCTTGCCGAAACCTTACTTCAGGAGCAGCGTTTCCGCAGGCTGAACGCCCAACAACCAGAAGTAGCAGAGCAGCTATGGAGGGACGCGGCAGCGGATCTTCAGAAGCGTTATGACTTCCTTGCTCAGCTGGCGGGGAAAGCAGAAAAATCAACCAGCGAATAACCATTATGCCCGGCTTGTCCGGGCATTTTTTTGCCATAAAAAAACCCGATGCACGTGCACCGGGCTAATCCAGAAGTTCGGTGAAAATTGCCTCAATGTTCTGAACAATATTCACGTGAATTATGGATGAAAAAATCTTAAAGGCATATAACGCCATGGAGAATACCTGCTTTACCACTTAATTAATAATTTTTATTTTGTATCGATTATAACGATTAATTCACGGCATCAATTGTTATTTCAAACGCATCATTTGCTTTAGATTTTACTCAACCCGTAACAATTATATTTTATTCATCAGCCCTCAGTGTGATTTAGCATGGGACAGCTTTCCAGCCCGGAAAGTTCACTAAGCAATAAAAAATAACTGCAAAGGAATAATCAAAATGCAAAGAAAAGTACTGGCACTGATGATCCCCGCTTTGTTAATGGCTGGAGCCGCTCACGCAGCTGAAATTTATAATAAAGACGGCAATAAACTGGATCTGTATGGCAAAGTAGATGGTCTGCATTATTTCTCTGACGATGCGTCAAAAGATGGCGACCAAACCTATATGCGTCTGGGTTTCAAAGGTGAAACCCAAATCAACGACATGATGACCGGTTACGCGCAGTGGGAATACAACATTCAGGCAAACAACACCGAAGGCTCTGACAATCAGTCCTGGACGCGTCTGGCCTTCGCGGGTGTGAAGGTAGGCGACTACGGATCCTTCGATTACGGCCGTAACTATGGCGTCCTGTACGACGTAGAAGGCTGGACCGATATGCTGCCAGAATTTGGTGGCGACTCTTATACTTATGCCGATAACTTTATGACCGGTCGTGCAAACGGCGTGGCGACCTACCGTAACACCGACTTCTTTGGTCTGGTGCAGGGTCTGAACTTCGCGGTGCAGTATCAGGGTAATAATGAAGGTAATAACTGCGATGAGAATTTCTGCTCTACCAATGAAGGGACCAACAACGGTCGTGATACACGTCATGAAAATGGTGACGGTTACGGTATCTCCGCAACCTATGATTTCGGCATGGGCTTCAGCGCAGGCGCGGCATATGCTTCATCTGACCGTACTAACGATCAGGTAAATTACACTACTGCGGGAGGTAATACTGCGGATGCATGGACCGCAGGCCTCAAATACGATGCCAACAACATTTACCTGGCTGCAATGTATTCCGAAACCCGTAATATGACGCCGTACGGCGACAATGCAGATGCGGTTGCAAATAAAACCCAGAACTTTGAAGTGACCGCACAATATCAGTTCGATTTCGGTCTGCGCCCGGCTGTTTCCTATTTACAGTCCAAAGGTAAAGATCTGGGCAATGGTCAGGACGATAAAGACCTGGTGAAATACGCTGACGTCGGTGCTACCTACTATTTCAACAAAAACATGTCCACCTATGTTGATTATAAAATCAACCTGCTGGATGAAGATGATTCATTCTACAAAAACAATGGCATCGGTACGGATGACATCGTAGCGTTAGGTCTGGTTTACCAGTTCTAATCCCGTTAGCCCGCAGCGATCTGCGGGCTAATTTTATCTCTGTTTCGCCTGTTCTTTGCGAAAAGAGAGATAGCCAATTACCCCGCTGTCGCCATCCATAGGGTGATTTATCCCATCCATTACCGCCACTTCCGGGAAGTCGAATGGCGTAACATTTTCCAGACAGGCGACATTCACACCATATTCATTGGGATTGGAACGTCGTTGATGGAACGTGTAAATACCGCAAACCGAGCAGAAGAAATGGCGCGCCGTGCCGGTGTTGAAACGGTACTCTGTGAGCGTGTCCGCGCCCTGCGTCACCTTAATACCCGTCAACGGCGCGGAAACCACTACTGCCCCGCGCATCCTGCAAAACGAGCAGCTACATCGCCGTGCGGTATTCAGGCCGTCCGTCAGCTCAACAGTAAATTTCACCGCCCCACAATGACACTGTGCATGACGAATTTCAGCCATCGCTTATACCCCTTTTCTCACTAACTCAGCCGCTTTCAAAAAGACCTCATCTTCGACACCATCCCCCTTCTGCCTGCCGAGCCTCACCAGCTCATCGACAATACTTTCACGGTTGATGATCTTCTGCGCTGAAACCAGCCCGATAACGGCGGCACCAATCGCCAGCCCAACTAATCCTGTCTGTTCGTCTTTATTTTTCATAGAAGCGCTCCCTTGTTCCCCTCAAAAGCGTAGCAGGAGAACTGTAAAACGTGCTGGAACGCGGGGATGAGATCGGTGCTTTATCTCACCTTCTCGTCCGGCAAAACAGGGGGGTTCTGAGCGGGTATCGGAATATCGTGAATAGCGTTGCGCATAGCGAGGCCGTAATGGGTGTTAAAACCGCCTTCGTAAAGGCGGCTGGTCATTACTCTGGATCTTTATCGCCTGATTCAGGCGCTGAGCCAGGATCATCTTTCGGTTTTCTTCCATCCTTTTCCGGGTTATCCGGGCTGGGATTATAATCAGGATGGTCACCATTAACGGGACGGTCAGTCATTTTCACCTCCGTTTTTACTGCGTAAGCTGTAAGTGTAGACAACCCGTTAGTCTTAACCAAACTTCTTTGAGGGGCTCATTTGTAAATCGTGCTGGCATTCGGCGCTGCAATCCGTACCATACACGACACACTTTCGCATGCTGGTTTTTACCGGTAGCCGCAAACCCGTCTTTTATCGCTAACCAGATGGGGCACGTAAATGCGCAGATGGTGTATGAAATCTATGCTACATGGATAGAAGAGATGAACACGAAGCTGACGCTTTGAAATCGTTTTCTCACCCTGTGCCCCATTTGAGATCTGAGTAACGAATAGATGCAACAAAATCAAGAGATTAACAAGAAAGAACAGTACAACCTGAATAAACTGCAAAAGCGACTGCGCCGTAACGTGGGCGAAGCCATTGCAGACTTCAACATGATTGAAGAAGGCGATCGCATCATGGTCTGCCTGTCGGGCGGTAAAGACAGCTACACCATGCTAGAGATCCTGCGCAATCTACAGCAAAGCGCACCGGTGAACTTTTCCCTGGTCGCGGTTAACCTCGATCAGAAACAGCCAGGATTCCCTGAGCATATCCTGCCGGAGTACCTTGAAAACCTGGGTGTTGAGTACAAAATCGTAGAAGAGAATACCTACAGCATTGTTAAAGAGAAGATCCCGGAGGGCAAAACGACCTGCTCGCTTTGCTCACGTTTGCGTCGCGGCATTCTGTACCGCACCGCAACCGAACTGGGCGCCACCAAGATTGCGCTTGGTCATCACCGGGACGACATTCTTCAAACACTGTTTCTGAATATGTTCTACGGCGGCAAAATGAAGGGAATGCCACCGAAGCTGATGAGTGACGACGGCAAACACATCGTGATCCGCCCACTCGCCTACTGCCGCGAGAAAGACATTGAGCGTTTCTCTCAGGCCAAAGCCTTCCCTATCATTCCGTGCAATCTGTGCGGTTCACAGCCGAACCTGCAACGTCAGGTCATTGGCGACATGCTGCGTGACTGGGATAAACGCTATCCGGGTCGCATTGAAACCATGTTCAGCGCCATGCAGAACGTGGTGCCTTCGCACCTCGCCGATGTTGAACTGTTCGATTTCAAAGGGATTAACCACGGTTCAGAGGTGGTGAACGGCGGGGATCTGGCGTTTGACCGCGAAGAGATCCCGATGCAGCCTGCTGGCTGGCAGCCAGAGGAAGAGGATGCGCAATTCGATGAACTGCGCCTGAACGTGCTGGAAGTGAAATAACCTGACTGCGTCTCAGACAGTGCTTCTGAGACGCTTTTACCCTTACTTCAGCAGCCGAACACGGCAGGTTTTCCCTTTAATCTTCCCGCCCTGCAACTGTTTCCAGGCCTTATGCGCAACCGACTGGCGAACCGCTACATAGACATGTGCAGGATGGACCGTGATCTTGCCAATATCTGCCCCGTCGAGACCAATATCCCCTGTTAACGCCCCCAGAACGTCACCGGGTCGCATTTTGGCTTTTTTTCCGCCGTCGATGCACAGGGTGGCCATTTCCGCCGCCAGCGGAGCGATGCTGATATTACCGGGGGCATTCACCCAGTTGAGTTTCAGTTGCAGCATTTCCGCAAGAATATTAGCGCGCTGCGCCTCTTCAGGTGCGCAGAAGCTGATCGCGAGACCGCTGTTACCCGCACGCGCGGTACGCCCGATGCGGTGGACATGCACTTCCGGATCCCATGCCAGTTCGAAATTCACCACCAGTTCAAGCGATTTAATATCCAGGCCACGAGCCGCCACATCCGTTGCAACCAGCACGCGAGCGCTGCCGTTAGCGAAACGCACCAGCGTCTGATCGCGATCGCGCTGCTCCAGATCGCCATGCAGCGATAATGCGCTCTGTCCGGCATCATTCAGGGCATCGCACACCGCCTGACAATCTTTTTTGGTATTACAGAACACCACGCAGGACGCTGGCTGGTGTTGGCTAAGCAATTTTTGCAGCAGTGGAATTTTGCCCTGCTGCGACGTCTCGAAGAACTGCTGCTCAATCGCTGGCAATGCATCGACAGTATCGATTTCAATGGTCAGCGGGTTCTTCTGCACGCGCCCGCTGATCGCCGCAATCGCCTCTGGCCAGGTGGCAGAAAAAAGCAGCGTCTGACGCGTGGCTGGCGCAAAGCGAATCACTTCGTCAATCGCATCGCTGAAGCCCATATCCAGCATGCGGTCAGCTTCATCCATCACCAGCGTTTGCAGTGCATCGAGTGAAACGGTGCCTTTTTGCAGGTGATCGAGCAGACGGCCCGGCGTTGCCACAATGATATGCGGGGCGTGTTGAAGGGAATCGCGCTGCGCACCGAACGGTTGCCCGCCGCAGAGCGTTAAAATTTTAGTGTTAGGCAAAAAACGCGCCAGACGACGCAGCTCACCCGCGACCTGGTCGGCCAGCTCGCGCGTCGGGCAGAGTATCAGGGACTGGGTCTGAAACAGGGTTGCATCAATATGCTGCAACAGGCCGAGTCCAAATGCAGCCGTTTTTCCACTACCGGTTTTCGCCTGCACGCGCACATCCCGGCCTTCAAGGATAGCCGGCAGCGCGGCGGCCTGGACAGGGGTCATAGTGAGGTAACCCAACTCATTCAGGTTTGTCAGTTGGGCTTCAGGCAGAACGTTCAGCGTGGAAAAAGCGGTCACAATATACTCTCATGGTAATGATTGCAGTCAGATGGCGCGTATCCTCGCAGATCTCCGCTAACGATGCGACAATTTAATCGGTTCTTCGTCCGGTGGCGGATCCGGCATCGGCTGCGGACGCGGGATGGGATCGGGAATTGGGGTCGGATCGGTGGGCACCGGATCGGACTGCCATGTGTTCAGGCGTTGCAGGGCAAGTAGCATACTCATCTTTTCCTCCAGATTAGGGTGCTTACCCCTAAAGGGTAGACGCAGATAAACAGGAGGCAAAAAAAAGCCGACTATGAAGTCGGCGTCGTACGAATCAATTGTGCTATGCAGTAATTCAAAAAAAGGAAGTAAGACAATATGGAGCGCAACGCCCATCGCTTGACGTTGCATTCACCTGCGGGAGTCATATTGCACCTAACATGGTCTAAGTTTATTGACTTCGCTCAATTAAAATGTCGTTTTGAAGCAGTCGCAGCATTAGAAAATGCGTAAATTTACAGCCATTTACTACGATGCAACCACCATGCAACACCCCCAATCAAAACCACTAACATGATGCAAAACGTGGTGAAGCCATAGTGATATTCACCGCCGGGGATCCCCCCAAGATTGACGCCAAACAACCCGGTTAAGAACGTACTCGGTAAAAAGACCATCGCCATCAGCGACATGGTATAGGTTCTCCTGGCTAATGACTCCTGCATTACCTGTGCTATCTCATCCGCCATGACCGCCGTTCTGGCGATACACGAATCAATTTCGTCCAGACCACGTCCCAGCCGGTCAGCAATATCCTGCATTCTGCGACGCTGATCGTCATTCATCCAGCTCATGCGTTCGCTGGCCAGTCTCGCATAGACGTCGCGCTGCGGGGTCATATAGCGGCGCATAACAATAAGCTGTTTTCGCAACAACGCCAGAAAACCACGTGGGGGAATTTGCTGATCGAGCAGGTTGTCTTCCAGATCGATGATTTTATCGTGGAGTTCTTCAATAAACTCGCTGGCATGATCGGTCAGCGCATCACATACATCCACCAGCCAGCTTCCGCAATCCGTAGGCCCCGTGCCCTCTTTCAGATCGTTAATGACGTCATCCAGCGCCAGCACTTTTCGCTGACGGGTGGAAACAATCAATCGTTCATTCATGTAGACACGCATTGCCACCAGCTGATCCGGACGCTCATCCGTACTGCCGTTTATGCAACGCAGTGTTATTAACGTCCCCTCACCCATCCGGCTGACGCGAGGTCTGAGACTTTCTCCCGCCAGCGCATCCCGAACGTTGTTGGGCAATAGCGGCGTGGACGCGAGCCACTCGGCGCTGTCCGGGTGCGTGTAGTTGAGGTGCAGCCAGCATGGGTGTTCGTTGTCGATGTGATCCTGATCTTCAAGCGGCCTTGCGCCCCCGCGCCCATCAAGTACCCATGCAAAAACCGCGTCAGGTACGTTAACTTCAGACCCTTTAATGCTCTCCACAGCGCCTCCACCGATTTATCTCTTTCGGTGTCAGTCTAGCTTTCGTCGAGGGTTAAGCAATAATTATGTGAGGCATCATCCTGAATATGCTCAGGAATTCACCACCCATTCGCGGCTTATTAACGCATTATCAGCCTGGTACTCGTTCTTCAGACGGAAATTACGTGTTCGTGTCTGAAGTTCAATCACCTGATTGCGCAACACATCTGACGAACCGTTCAGTTCTTCAACCATCGACACATTGCTCTGTGTTACGCGTTCCAGCTCTGACAATGCCAGCGTGATTTGTGAAATCCCTTTTTCTTGTTCCGATGTTGAGGCGGAAATTTCATCCATCAGTCGGCTCACGTTGCCCGAGCCGGTAACGATGTCGTGCATGTTTTTTTCAGCTTCAGAGACTACGTTAACGCCCTGCGTCACGTTATGGCTGGTGACTTCAATCAATGACTTAATATTTTTTGCCGCTTCGGCGCTACGATGCGCCAGGCTTCTGACCTCACCGGCGACTACTGAAAATCCTTTACCATGGTCGCCCGCTCTTGCCGCTTCAACGGCAGCATTAAGCGCCAGTATATTGGTTTGGAAAGCGATACCGTCAATCAGCGAGATAATCTCTGTCATTTGCTGGGCGCAGTCGGTAATTGATTGCATATTGTTCGCGACCTGCCCCATTAACTCTCCGCCTTTACGCGCCTGCAACGTCGCGATATTCGCCTGTTCGCTGGCTAAACGGGTATTGTCGGCATTATTTTTTGTACTTGCAGCCATCTCTTCCATGCTGGCTGCCGTTTGCACCAGCGAAGCTGACTGCTGTTCTGTTTTAACGGAAAGCTGCGCGCTGCGTGAAGAAAGCTGATCTGACAGGGTCATCGCGGTTTGCGAGGAGGCGCGGATTTCACGGACCAGCGTTGCAATGTTGCTGGAGAGACTATTAATGCCCGGGATCAGTCGTCCCGCACAGTTGTTGCCGAATTCAGGGATCGACACGCCGAGATTGCCTGACGTCACTTCTTCAATACTTTTTTTCACAGTATTGATCGGCGTCACAAGATATTTTGTCATATACGCCCAGAGTAAAATTAAGGCGATACATTGTACGATAATGACTGCAATAAAAAGCGAAAAACTCCCTGAAAATAGCGCTATAACTCCATCACTTACCAAAAACACACATAAAAGGAAATAGACAATGAAGGTTCTGACACTAATATTTCTTAGCATAGTTTTTCCTACGACTTTATATTTTTGTGGGCTCTAAGGTTTATAGCATTGCCACAGTATTTTGTCCTCACGTTCGTCGTTGGTTTGTTGTTTTGCAGTTTGATTTGAGCAGTTTCGCTTAAGGCAGATAAAAAGCATGATATACGGTAAATATCCAGCTTGTAGTTTGGTTACCGCCCCCCCTTAAATATTAGCGCTTACCTATTTAAGAAGGAGTACCGTAGGGCAACATTGTTTAGTCATGCTTAATAAGTTAACGTAGTTAATATATATCAACTACGTTACCGTGACCTCCCACCAGGCTGGCTTACGTTCAGGCCAGACAGTCGACTGACTGGAAAAAATAGTCCTCCGTCATGAGAACATTCTCTTTCACACTTTGATGTCCGCGACGAATATACCAGCCTGTTTCAGGCGCCATGCTTAAATGGTATATCCTCTCCCCCGATATACTGCCGGGGGCATTAATGCACATTGTCATACACCCCTTCTCTGATCCCCTGATGATCTGTTCTGGCATAATGCTGACGCTGCGATCTCCATTTCGCAGAATGACAGTCGTGATGACATAACGACATATACAGCTACTGAGGCTGTAGCCGACCGTACTCAAATCGGTGATATGCTTTTGGGATAACAGGACTTCAATACCAGAACCCTCAAACCAAACAATAATTTGCTGTGCAAGATCATCCATCCGCTGACAAAAAACCCTGACTTCGGCTTCAGCCGAATTAATATGAATCGGTTTATTTACGTTATTCTGCTGCACTTTCTTAAAAAAACGCTCTCTTGCTGACATGTTAACTCCGTGTTTTTCGCCAGTCTTATTGTTCTTTTTTGTGCTTCAGCAGGGCGTAGCTGACAATCAACTGCTGAAGATGTTGTTCGACCTTGTTTTGCTGCGCTGCTGACCGGGGTTGCCCGGCAGGTAAAGTGGAAAGCAGACGAAGCTGCTCCTCAAGCGGTATGGTTTGGCTAAATGACTGCGACATGGCAAACACGTCTGATTTCAGTTCACTCACCGTCATGTACTTCCCTTTCTGTTCATCCAGTGCGTTCAGCTTGTTCGTCAACTCCTGCAACTGCGCCATACCCTGATGCCATCCATTCAGATCTAAATCTGCTAGCGCAGCGATACTCATCTGTTTCTGCCAATATTGCGCCAGGGGTTTGGCTTCTTCCGGCCACAGCGTCAGCGCCTGCTGCACCAGACGGTCGCCGAAGCTCACAGCCCAGTCTGGTTTCAACTGTAAAAGCTGCGCTAACAGCTGTTGTGTCTTGCCAATCCCCGGTTCCGGTGATGGTGACGTTTGTTGCAGCACCTCTAATTGCCCTGTAGATAGCCCTTGAGGTAGAGGAGCCAGAGCCGCGGCTAGCTGCGCTTGTGCCGAATCTGGCGCATGCAACATCTGCCATCCTCCTGCGACGACACTGGCTGCCACCAGCATGGTCAACATACCAGCAGCAAATGGCTTCCAGGGTTTCATCGACACCGGAGGTTCTTTAACCACCCCAACGTTCAGCACCGGCTCGGGCTCAACCACATAAACCCATTTACTACGCTCAGTCGGTTCGACGAGGTGAATTTCCGTAGCACCCAATGCGTCACCGTGCAGACTCATGTCCGTATTTTCGCTCTTTTCCAGACGCACTGCTGCGTTCTGCATCATCGTGCGCAGAGCATCAAGCTGAGTAGCATGCTTGAGTTCCAGACGCTGCAAGACGTCCCCCAAAGCGCTCAGATGCTCTTCAGACTGATACAGCTGCCCTAAGTCAGCGTACGTCAGCGATAGCGTTCGTACTACCTGTTGCAGGCGCTTGCTGAGTGCACAGAGGATTTCGATTCGCGCATGGACAGGCTGTGGCCAGAGGTTTCCCCACTGGCGGGCTACCAGTGCAGCAAGTACCGCAAGCCCCTCATTCATACCGTACAATCCGGCCAGATGCGTACGGGCGAGCGTATACCATGCAGCCGTTTGTAGCTCCACACCGTTATGCCCGAACAGTGACAGACAGAGCGTTTCCGCGTGTTGCCAGTTCACATCCGGGCGTGCCGGATGGGTGAGCTTGTTCATTTCTTCGCGCAAGGCAGCGTAATCCGCAAGCGTGCGCGGATCCCCGCCGGTTTTAAGTTGGCGTTCAGAATTTATTGTCATAACTGTTTTAACCTGAGTAATAACTAGATGGCGGCTCGTGCATCGAGGTATTGCTGTTGTTTCAGATGACGGATTAATACCCTGCCCTCGGGCATAAATTCCGTGCCGTAGCGCACCAGCCCCACCCCCTTCAGCTCCGCGTCAATGGCGTAGCGAAGCTCACCGGCCTGAATCTGTTCCTGCATCACCACGTTAATTCGATTCAGGCGCGGCTCATATTTCAGCAACACGGCCGACAGTGTGGTGATCAGCTGATGGGCGGTTCCGGGCATCCCCTGGAGGATTTTTGTCATATCAGGCATGCCGTAGTCTGGCAGGTGAGCCAGCGTACCAGCGCGGCAGTTGAGGATGCGCTGCATGTTATCGAGTACTGATAAAATCACCTGATTCTGTTCGCTGACCTGGTTGAGGTTCAGGCCACCTGAGAAATTGCCGCTCAGCATTTCATACAGCGATGGCGTATTATGTCCCTTTGGCATCAGTCATCCTTCAATGGCTGTAACGTCAGGTGGTTATTCCCGGCCTCCAGAATGCGCGGCTTATCCGGATCGAGATCTTCACGTTTTAGAACCTGCTTCCAGGTATTGTTGTCCAGGTCCGGGTGACGAAACAGGCCGACTACCGCGACAAACTGCGTTTCTTCTTCCATTGGCATATCAAGATTTGTATCACCACCCGGTTTTACGACCACATCTCGGGTCGCCAGCAGGTCGGCTTTCAGGATGGTTTCGCCATCTTTCAGGAGTTGCTTGTAAACCGTTTTATCGAAGATTTTACGGTCTTTCAGTTGATAGACGCGGACTACCACCGGCTCGGAGAGTGAGTTATTTTCGCGGGAATCGGTGTTTAACGCTTCACGCGCCGTGAAATCCAGGTGCAGCATCTTAATTTTTTTGTAGAACACGGAGTTAAATGCCGATTTGGTGCCATCAGTGATGCCCTGCGTCACCCCGCACCCCGTCAGGCTGAATGCCAGCAGAGCAGGCAGCAAGCTCGCATGTTTAATTGAACTTGTACGTAACACGTCGGTTTCCTTGTTGTGATATTGCCGGCTTCAGGCCGGTGTAATAGCCCAGTTCCGTCGTAAAGGTCGGTGGGATATCGTCTGTAAACTCCCCCTCATCAGCCCCCAGCACGCCGTTCATCCCGAGCCAGAAAGGGCCTTCACCAAGCGGCGGAACGGCAAGAAGTCGGGTCCGGGTGGTCAGGGTGAGTTTTGCCTTAAAACGCCAACCGAGCCAGACACGAAGCATCACCATAAAGTCCTGATACAGCAGACCGTCCGGCTTCCAGCCCTGTGCCTCCTGTTCATTATCCGTCCTAAGCGCAACCAGCAGTTGGCTACCCGCATCCATCGCTTCGTCACCCAGTGGTGTGTTGCCGTCCAACAGAAAATCGTCATCACCGTAAAAGCCCAGTGGCTGACCAATTTCCACCGGCCGCAGGCAGTACGGGCTAACCTTAACGGTGGTTTCCGGGGCCAGCAAAGTCACCAGCGCCTGCATCCCCTCCTGCGTTTTGCCCGGTTGCTGTAGGACAGCCAGCAAAGCCAGAAAACGGGATACCGGTGTGGCAATGTGGTCTGCTGTGCCGGGAATACCCAGCCCCACCAGGCCCAGCAGTGACTGCGAGATGCTGTCTGTACCACCGGGTTCAAAGGTGGCAGGATAAGAGTATTTACGCCAGATACGGTAAAACTGCGTCAGAATGCGATGGCTGAAGATATCCAGAAAACCCTGTAGTGCATAATGCCCTTCCCGACGCTGAGCGATGTCATCGAGATACGCCGTCGGCAAGGGTGAGTCGACACCGTACATTCCCATAAAGGTCGTGCGGATGAGTGGTGGCCGGCTGTCATCCTCCTCATCATATTCCACGGCTTTCATCTCACTGGCCGGAAATCCCATCCCCGGATGTGGGGCAAAGCGTACCGGATCATCCCCCGGGTGACTGGTCGAGCCCATCAGCGGCCTGCCCGGGTTACGCTTCTCCAGTAACTGGCATAAACGGTAAAAGTTAATGCGATGCAGGTCGGCTTCCAGCCGTGGGCTCAGCCGGGAATACGGCGATTGTGCTTCTCTTCCCATTCCAGGCGCTCTCCGGTAGGTTGCAGGATGATAATCAGTCGGTTAAACAAATAAATGTCGGTGTAGAGCGCAAAGAAACGACTCAGCATCTCGCCAAACAGGCAGATGTCACCGCGCCCGGCAAAGCCATGGCTGTCCAGGGTCACCTCAATCTGCACGCCGCGCACCAGATAGCCCTGCTCAAAGCGTTCGGTTTCACTGTGCTTCACGTCAATGATGGCTTCCAGGCGGCGACGGTTCATCTCGCTGTCGGTCCATTCATACAGCGCCAGGGTACCGCGCAGCACGTCGGCATTATCCATCATCGACAGAAATCCGCTGCCAAGGTGACTCAGCACGCGCCAGTGGAAACGGTCCTGCGCCGGTGGGTAACAAGGCAGCGTCGGCGCACACAGGTTGCGCACGGCAATGCTGACCGAAGTGGTTTTCATCACCGTATCAAGCACGGTGCTTTGCAGCGCACGTCGTGGCAGTTGACCGTTTGTGCCGGTGAGCGTCAGCGACAGGCTTTCGTCTTCCGGGACGGTATGATTATCAAATGCTTCGCCGCCAAGAATGAGCCAGGTGTTATGCAGGCCGGACGGACCGCGGCGCACGCGGGTGTG
Source organism: Enterobacter sp. CCUG 70166 (assembly GCF_020224095.1). NCBI lineage: Bacteria > Pseudomonadati > Pseudomonadota > Gammaproteobacteria > Enterobacterales > Enterobacteriaceae > Enterobacter > Enterobacter sp. CCUG 70166. The sequence continues at coordinate 84,251 of NZ_NRIQ01000011.1, read as the reverse complement.
GTAGTAATATTCCGGTGCTTCATGACGCATCATTCCTCCCTTATGACGGAAGCTCGAAAACGGCACGTAGGTATGCTGACTCGACGACATCACCGAATCCACGGTATATATCTCGGTATGGCCATCCTGCACGCGCATCGGGCGCAGCATGTATTCGGTTTGCAGAGAATTGAGCGTCAGCGGATCGGATTCCAGCGGGAAAAGGTTAATGACCGGCACGCAATTCAGGCGCAGGTGCTTTTCGGTAAAGCTGAAGTCATGCTCCCAGCGTTCCGCCAGCACCACGTCGATTTCAAACCAAGGAAGCTCAGAAGGAAAGATCACGGCCTCCAGCCCGCGCAGCCCCATGAACATAAATTTCTCGCGGAAGGTGAAGTACTCCAGCAGCAACTGGTAACCGCTGAAACTGCTGTCCCCCTTCGGCCACAGCCTGTCATCATCACCAAACCCCAGTGCGGTGAAATACCCGTCCATCGGCCTTCTGTCCGTGTCACCTGGCATGCGCAGCCACAGACGCGCCGTATTCATGGTAAAAGCTTCATGCATAGCGCAGGCCAGCGGTGCGTCAGCATTGAAATAGAACGGGATCTGGCTGAGATCGACACGGCTCCAGTCAGCAAGATGGCTACAACTGAAGCGCAGGCTGATGACAGAGCGCCCGTCAGGATCAGTCGACAGGCGGGCATGCTCCAACGCCAGTGGCTGAAGGGTTATCTCTTTAGTTGTGGTGTAGCGACAACGCGTGCCTTTTTCACCGATCGGTCGCGAATTGACCTCGAAACCTCTGGCGATACGCATCGGTTCTTTCATCTCACGCCAGACAGGAGTGAACTCCACCACCGACATCGAGGGAATGGTGCGCAGGTAATGCGGCCACAACAGGCTGACCAGCCCTTCGGTCAGTTCCGGCAGGTCGTCGTCAAGCTTCTCGCGCAGACGGCCCATCAGGAAGGCAAAACCTTCGAACAGGCGCTCCACGTATGGGTCGCGCGCGCCCGCTTTATCGAGATTGAGCATTGCCGCCTGCTCGGGATGAGCACGGGCGAATTCCTCGCCGGCTTCCAGTAGGTAGCGCATTTCAGCGTCGTAATAACGCAGGGTTAAATCATCCATAAGAACCTGAATAAATGTGTTTTAAAGGTATGTCAGTCGCTTTACCCGCAAAGCACCGCACAGCCTGCCGGGTCAAGCGCAATCAGGCCCGCCAGAAGCTGGTCCATCTCTGGCTGAAGCCGTGACTTATCGGTTTCGCTGCGGGCGGCTTTCATGCGCAGCAGCCTGAGGCGGCGCGATTTCACTTCAAACAACAATGCTGGCGTCCATTGCGTGAGGGTGATGGCCTGTGCTGCACCGTCAAGCTCACCCAGCAGATGCAGAGCCAGCTCATTCTTACCCTTCTGCTCCGCCACACGTGCCATCAGCAGACGCACCAACCATTTGTCTTTTGTGGTGTCGGTGCCCGGGCGCGTTTGCAGCCAGTGGAGTGTGTCATCCAGACCATCCGTGTCAGCTTTCTCCAAAGCTTCCGGTTCAAGGGCCAGAATATCGTTGCCAGTTTCACTCAAGGCATTGACAGGCTCATCCCGCCAGTTGGACATCTCGTCCTGCACGCTCTGGTTTATCCAGTTCAGCGTGACCTCATCAGCAAAGGGTGTGCCGTCATTGAAGGCCAGCGTTTCAAGTCCGGGAAGGCGCCGCAGCAGCCCTTTCAGGTCAGCGATAATGATATCGGCCAGCACATCCTGGCCTGATTTAATCAGGGCCTGATGGATGTACCACTGCAAATCCAGCCAGAGATGATTGGCGCCACGCGAGAAAGTACTGTCCGCTTGTTCCAATATCTCCAGCCAGCTCTGTTGCAAATACAGCCGTTTGAGCATTGCCCGCTGGTCAGCCCGCGGCGGTTCGATGCGCGTTTTCCCTTCGGCATCCGGTGCCGGGATCGCTCTCAGCGTGTCGTGACGCAGACTTTTCATCAGTCGGTGTGCGGCAAGCCAGCCATCGGGTTGCTCACGTAGATATCCCGTCAGGGTTCGGGCCTGAGCCAGCAAATCCTGACCTGACGTGATGTGGCTCAGCACTGGCGCGTCCTGCTCTGCCGCGTGAGATGCCCACTGCGCGCGTGTTTTACTGCTGGCGTTCTGGGGTATTACCGCATCCACGCCACCGGCTTTCATCAGGCGGGAACTCAGCGCGCTGTACAGGGCATTCAGATCTGGACGTGACGCTTCAGGCTCAGTTTCAAGACTGTCTCGGATGAGAAGCAACGCACCGGTCGTACGCTGGGCATCGTCGCGTACCACTTCTGGCCATAGTAACAGGCTGTCAAGCAGACGAGAGCCTGCGAGCCACTCCAGTGCTGGTTTACGGCTTCGCTCTCGCTGTGGGTGAAGCTGCTTTCCATAGCGCGTTAGTAATCCCGCAAGTAGCTCAAGCCCTTCAGCAAACCCGGTTTCACCGTCCTGGTGCAAGCGCGCCCAACAATAGTAAGTAGCAACCCGGACATCTTTGGCCACAGTGTTCAACACCTTTTCAGCCAGCTGGCAAATCAGCCCGGTATCAATACTGGAAAGTTTATTGACCTCCTCCCGGATACGCTGGAAATCATCGTCATAACCCGGGTCTTCTCCTGTAGGACTGTTCTCACTGATCGGGGTAAGCCAGCGCTGCCAGCTTTCGGAATGTGACTGCGCCTGCTGTCGCAGCAGGGTTTCATCTGCCTGGCAGGCAACAACCAGATTCTGCAAAGCGTCCATTATTCGACTCCGTCCATGTCACTGTTTTCTGTATTGGTCATCAGCGCCTGCGCCATAGCCGCGCTATCTACGCTAAATATTTGATCTGGCAGCGTGAAGCCCCGCAGTGCCAGTAACGCCAGCGGCCCACTGCCCAGTTGTGAACGCAGTACCCACTGTAGGGTACGACCATCCGGGGCGGTAAAACTCATCATCCACTGACTGCGGTCAAGCTGCTCTCGTTTACTCTCATCCAGCCAGCGAATAAAGCCCCAGGTTCCGCTGTAATCACCAAACAGACGTGCACCCGCATTGACGGTGGTCCATGTCAGCATGGTTCCGGGCTTGTAGGTGTCACCAGGCCAGCGGAAGCTCTGCCAGTCTGCCATCTGGTTGAAGTAGTGTAGCTTTTGTCCATCAATAGTTAGTTGCGTTTCTACCACCTGCGGTACCGGACGCGCCTGTAGTTCAAAGCTGATGCCCTGACTGCCGTCGGTAAACAAGATATCCGATAGCTGGCTGAGCTGATTAATCGCCCGCAGGAAGGCTGGGTTAAAGTTCAGTCCCTGGCTGTTGACCTTATCCGGTACCCACTGGCTGCCCTCCTTATGCAGCACACCGCCGAGTTCCGTGGTCAGGAAGCGCTCAATGCGTCCGCTGTCCTTACGCACAAACTCAGCCAGCATTGGCAGAGAGGAATCACTCTTGCTGACAGCAAATGGGAAACGTCCGTCAAATGCCGTATGCCAGTTCGCCACCACGGAACGACTCCATTTGTCATTCAGGCTCGCTGCCGATGGCTGAAGCACAGTTTCCCAGGCCTGGGTCAGCGGCTGCACAAACATGGTGCTGCCAAAACCACTCCACTCTTCGCCCAGGCTTGCAGCAATCAGGCTGCCGTACTGCTGGGTGTCGGTCAGGTCCACGCTTTTGCCCTGGAATACGGTCTGCGCCAGGCTCTGCATCATTTCCTGAGGGTCAGAGGCGCTGGCGACCTGTTGCAGACGCAGACGCACACGGGTGATACGGGTAAGATACGTTTGCAGGCTCAGTGAATTGTCAGCCGACATAACGTTGCTGCCGTTGTTTTTACCCATAAGTGTTAGCAACGGTCCAAAGGTTTCATCCAGTGGGCCCTGCGGGCCTGAGGCTGACTGGTCAATTACCGGTTTGTCCTTCCCGCCTACCAGGTCTTTAGCCGATTTGATGATGGAGTCCGACAGGCCTTCACTCTTCTGGCCGGCCTGCCCCTGCCAGGCGAGGGTGTTCATCAGGGCAATCAGCGGTGACTGGCGAACATCACTCATCAGCGTCAGCTGGTCAGTGACGTCTGCAATATTGTTTGCCGGATTAAGTTGCAGGCTGTTGAGGAAGCTCAGCCAGCTACCGGCAAAGTCGGTGAAGTAGCGTTCCGTCAGACGTGCTTTCAGTGCTTCCGGCGACAGGTCTGAGGAAACGGTTTTCCGGCTGTCGCTCAGTACCCAGTCGATTTCATCGCGGCGGGAGTTTGCCGCTTTCTCAATGGCCTGCTGAATCCCTCCCTCCCAGGCCTGACGGGTGAACATGCCCGGCACCACCTCATCGGTGGTAAACAGGCGACGGGCATCGGTACCGCCAGTCATGTCCTCCAGAGACACATCGGCAAAGTTACGACGTACGGATTTGAGCATGTTCTCGTACAGCGTACTTTCCGCGTTGCGCCGTCCTATCTGCTGCAACAACACCTGGCGGCTCTGGCTGACCAGTTGCGCATCCGGCGTGATTTTCCACTGTGGCTGCGCTGGCAGTTCGGTGATGTAGAAGGCCCACAAATCCGGTGACAGGCTTTGCCACAGGCCAGCTGAGATACCTAAACGCGTCGGCTGCACAGTTTTCATGGTTTGCGCGTAGAATGCACCATCAGCTTTATCCGGACGGGACATCATCAGCCAGGCTTTCAGCTGGTCATAACCTGGTTTCGCCATCTGTGTCCGCTGGTCGCTGTTGGGTGCCGAATTGACCAGCGCAATGAGCTTCTGCTTAAGCGCTTCATTTGCCGGATCACGTATCAGACGGTTGTTCGCCACCCCGTACCAGGGCAGCATTGCGTCAAGCAATTGCTGATTATGGTTAAGACCAAAGCGCTGATACCATGGCGCGCCGTCCTGAATATGGTGCAGCAGGCGACCGGCATCATTACGCAAAGCATGCAGGGCCGTCAGCTGGTAATCCGATACAGAAGGGTGCTCAACCAGAGCATGAGCCTGCTGTGCAACAGAAACTATTTGTGGGCGGTTGACCGCAAAAGACAGCAGCATCCCTCCCCCCCAGACACTGATGATGGCCATCAGTGACCAGGCCAGCGCTCGTTCCCACGGCATACCGACACGACGGCCACGTACGCGGGTGCAGTCGTCAACAATACCCTGCCAGGTTGCTGGCAGAGTCAAGGCATGACGCTGTGATCCATAATTCTCAGCGTCGGCTGTTCCCGCTGACATTCCGGCAGGTTTCTTCTCCGACAGGCTGAACATCAGACCACGCAGCGGGACGCGCTGCTGAGAAACAAAGAACCATGGCTGCAACTGCTGAGCCCAGCGGGCAATAGCACCGTCGTTCAGGTGCTGGCTCAGGCGCAGCAGGAAGTCGTGGCTGCTGTTTTCCGCGACCTGACTCATCCCCTGCGCCCGCAGGGCCGGCAGCATCAGTTCCAGCTGGCGGATTACATCATCTTCTTTTGCGCGTGGTGGAAAGCTTGCGCCTACCGCCTGCTCAGGACGCGTACCCTGCGACCAGTGACTGCTGCACAGTTGCCACAGCCAGACCGGAGCGGAATAACGCAGCAGTTCGCTGATTTTTTCCAGGCCGCGTAAATCGCTGTCGCTGATATGTGGGGTCAGCTTAGGCGACTCAGGCAGTACACGGATAATCCCGTCCAGCGGGCGCCCGCGGCGTAGTTTACGCAGCGCGGTGTATTTTTCGCGGTCAGGCTCCGATGCCAGGTTGCCGCCGTAAATCAGCACGGTGCGGTTGCCTTCAAGCCACTGCTGCTGTTGCAGGCCGGGTACCAGTTGTTCAATCGCGGCTTCATCGCCGGTGATCAACAGCAGGCGGATCTTGTTTTGCCACAAGAAGCTATAGCGTCGGCGTAAATGAGCTTTTACAGGATCCTTTTTACTGGACTTTTTATAGTTATTAAGAACATTAGCTGTGACGGACTTCCCTCCCGCGATATGCTGAAAGCGATACTCTTTTTGATGGAACCACACACCGAAGTTCATCAACATCAGGAACACAGAAATTAAAAACATGCATAAGAACCAAAGGCTCACTTTTTCTTTTGAGGATACCCATCCAAAGATATCCCCATAGTAGTAACATCCTATAAAAGTCAGCACACCAAAGATAATGAGACAGGATACAAGGCCAATCACTCTCCATTTTGCCGAGGTGTTCAATTTAATGCTCCTTGCTATTATCAAATGGCTTAATGACATTTAAAAGGTATTCATCACCAACGCCAGTGACCATTAAAACCGGCTCATTATTTTTTTCTGATATGAAAAGTGCCAGAGTAAACACCAACCAAAAATGGTGCTCATTTAAATTACCCAGCTTCAAATTTAAATGCATTATCTCACACTCCCATTCAACATTCATAGATAAAGATGAGAGTCTTAATATCCCCGAAACTTCTGAAGCTTCCTCTGCACTCATATTGCTAAAAAGTACTCTTGTCGTTTTAAGAATATCTGACTGGTAAGTCATCATGTGGATGACCTCTTGTTTGGTGAGATTTTTGTTGCATACCATTGGTCGCAAAGCCACACCATTATTGTCTTTTTCAGGTGGTTGCCCTTGATGAGTCACCAGCAATATTGAAGCGAACTCTGTTGAGTCAGGGGGGTATTTTACAAAAGTTTCAATGTTTGCAGATATTATTATTGACACCCGATTTTTTGAGATGTTGGATAATGTATCAAATCCCTGTCCTAATGCTTTACTCCAACAGTAATAATTACGCAAGCAATTTTCATCAAACCCGATCGCAGCCCAACACTCTTGAAATATTGAGAAAGTAATATAATTACTATCATAGGTAAATATAACATCAAATATACATGATTCACTCAACCGTAACAGCCTTGGTCTGACAGACGACAACAGTTCGTAAATCAGTTGTTCTTCAGTATATAAATCATCGTTATGGCCCCGTAGTTTCAATCGCTGGTTATTATATATTTCAACCGAATGAGACATTGCTATATCGGTTTGCGATATTGCAGAAGGGAGAAATAGTTTATAAGCGGAAACATAAAACTTTTTACTTGCCCATTCAGTCCAGTCTTTCCTGACCAATGCTGCTTCGCGCTCTCTTGCTTCGAATGCCGACAAACACAAACCATGGTAATAGATTCTAACGGAAATTATGACAGAAAAAGCTAGGGGCACCGAAAAAAACAACAGGGTAAGCAATTTCAAAAGCTCTTCATCTTCAGCAGGCAAAATAATTTTAGCCCCAACCCAACTAACCACCACAATCAACAAAATACTTATGAAAGAAAAAAACCATTTACTCCATTTAATTCCAGGAATTTTATCGACTGGAGGGATTATTTGCACAGGCCAATTCATATCATTCTCCATCATTGTTAACAGCACATTTTCTTTAAGAGAAAAAACTTCTTAACATGCCATACTGTCAATTATGGATTTAATATCTGAGTATGACTGAAGGTCTTTACTGCGATTACTAAATAAGATCTTCTTAAATACCTCATCCTGATAAAATAGCCGCTGCGCGCTCAACACATCAAGCCCAAAATCAATAACATCCTTATCGGATGTTGAGAAAGTTGAATAATAATAATCCAGCGCAGGATGCAATAATCCCATAACATCACGCTCACTAAATTTATGCGGCATTCTCATTTTCAGATATGCTCGCAAAATATAATTAACAACTAAAATTCGGCCCATTTCTAATGCATTTTGCTCTGTTAATCCAAGTGAGTAGTTTAATTTTTTTTTGCATTTACCATCACCATTCACCACCTGAGCTATTCCGCCTCCATCAATATAAGACCATGTATTAATATTGCTTAATAGCTGTTGTTTTTGCCATTTATCTAGCGTATACATTAACAAACCAAATACTGATGGGTCGTAATAGCGAAGTAATATATTACCAACTGATTGAATCGACTGTACGGCGGACAAAGCGACCTGTTCAGCAAGCTGCTCCCCAGTTAAATCCGTCGAAATCCACGCACAGACGCTACGCCCTTCCCCGGAGTCAAGTTTTTCTATTTTCAACTCATTTAATGAATGGTAAATACTATTCTTAAACAATTGACCATCTCTCTCGCTGGAGGCACTAATAGGGAAAAGGTAAAGTGGTAAAGCCCCCTGAAGTTCTTCCTGGCGGAATGTAACCGGAAAAGATTTATACTCTCTAAGAATACCGGGCAAAAAAAGTTCTGAATGATACTGTTCTAAAGATGCATCTATTAGCAGAAAACATTTCCCATTTTTCCCAAAAGCAGCATTGGTAATTTCTTCATGTATGACGTTAAAAAATTTACCATCCATAATCAACCCTATCAGAATAATATTAGAAAAATATTTCAGTTAATTTTTATTTATGATTTTCATAAAACATCATTATCTTATTCATATTTAGCCGCTCCCTCTCTCAGTAGAGATAGCAATTTCCTCCTGAGTAGGTAAATTTCAAAATTGGGCATGCTGGCTTACCTCGTTTCCTGTCGAGGGTAACCAAAATAACACTGTCTTTTTCTGTCTAGTAGTAAAACCAGCCTTCATCTGAATAAATGAATTTCCCACTGGGACAGGCAGGTTTACTTTTATCACCCGGCTCATGCCACTTCCCATTGTCTTTTAGTTGTTGCTCACGTTTTTTTGTCACCTTATTGAGGTTTACTGTTCTAATATTTTTAACACCCAGCAGATGAAATATCTCCTCCGCCAGTTTGCAGCGTGTTGGAGCACAGGCTTTATAAGCAAAGAATGCAATTAATCCTGAAAGACCCCCTCCCCCCAACAATGCTATAACATACAACCAAAAGTATGTGGTGATAAATAACTCAAAGCCCTTCCAGGTATCTTCAATCACTTCACTCAGAACTCCCGCAAAAAGCACTGAGAAGAAAAAAATCCCCGTGAGAATAAACATATTTTTAATCCGCCACAGCATATGCGCAATATGCCCCATATCACATTTCGGACATACAGACACTATCCGCTCTTCCGGTAACGCAATGGCATAGACTTCATAATGATCATGCTGCCACTCAACAATCATGTCCACATTATCGCCAGCCTGAAGTCGGGTGATGCCCACCCAGCCGCGAAATGGTCTGCCATTAATATCTCCCTGCACATATTCCGCCGAATCATTTGATGATTCGCTCTCAGCCATAATGGCAGCCCCGACGCCAGGACTCCCTGCGACTATCGCGGCGGCGGCGGCAGCTCCGCGCTGGCCATCTGATATCTCCGGCAACGTGCTGGTCCGGTAGGCATCTGCATCAAAATACTCCCGAAAATAATCGCTACGGAAAGACTGCAGTTTCCCTGATATTTTCTCCAGAGGACCATAAGGCGGCAATACCGGCGGCGGCGGAAGCTCACGTGTCCACGGCCTGCCGTTCATCACCTCAATCTCTCGCTTTGTACGCAGGTCTGCTAATTTTTCTGGCTTAACAAAACGGGAACATATCTGATATTGCTCTTCTGAATTCATGAAATATCCTTTATCGCCCCTTCCAAGGCTTTATTCTGGTCTGCCACACTGCGGTTGAACGGTGCTGTTCCAGATACGCATTTCCTGCACCATATCTGAAGCTCGTCGTCCGATATCCAGGTCACAACCACCTGTAACAAAGTTATCGCCACCATCACTGCCCAGGTCAGCAAAATCGCCAGAGATCTGACTCCAAAATATATTTCCACCGTTTATTTTTCAGCAATTAATTCCACACCAGAAGCATTCCACGACTAATAACACTAGCGAAAGTAGCTTGTTTCACTGCCGATTTAGTAGTAAAACCAGCCTTCATCTGAATAAATGAATCTCCCGCTGGGACAGGCAGGTTTGCTTTTATCACCCGGCTCATACCACTTCCCATTATCTTTTAGTTGTTGCTCACGTTTTTTTGTTATTTTATTGAGATTGATTGTTGCAACACGCCTCATCCGCAGCAACTGAAATATCTCCTCCGCCAGTTTGCAGCGTGTTGGCGCACAGGCTTTATATGCAAAGAATGCAATCAACCCCGAAATTACAGAGGACACCACAAAAGCCATTACCAGGAAAAGATAAAACCTCTCAAATAAAGAGACACCATTTGGATTTCCTTTTGAGATAGAGATAAATACACATACAGAAACAAAAGCCACCATCAATATGGTGATTAGAATGAACATATTTTTAATGCGCCACAGCATATGCGCAATATGCCCCATATCACATTTCGGACATACTGACACTATCCGCTCTTCCGGTAACGCAATGGCATAGACCTCATAATGGTCATGCTGCCACTCAACAATCATGTCCACATCATCGCCAGTCTGAAGCCGGGTGACACCCACCCAGCCGCGAAACGGCTGGCCATTAATCATCCCCTGCACATATTCCGCCGAATCATTCGAAGACTCGCTTTCAGCCATCATTACAGCCCCGACACCCGGGCTCCCTGCAACTATCGCTGCAGCGGCGGCAGCTCCGCGCTGGCCATCTGATATCTCCGGCAACGTGCTGGTCCGGTAGGCAACTGCATCAAAATACTCCCGAAAATATTCGCTACGGAAAGACTGCAGTTTCCCTGATATTTTCTCCAGAGGACCATAAGGCGGCAATACCGGCGGCGGCGGAAGCTCACGTGTCCACGGCCTGCCGTTCATCATCTCAATCTCTCGCTTTGTACGCAGGTCTGCTAATTTTTCTGGCTCAACAAAACGGGAGCATATCTGATGCTGCTCTTCTGAATTCATGAAATATCCTTTATCGCCCCTTCCAAGGCTTTATTCTGGTCTGCCACACTGCGGTTGAACGGTGCTGTTCCAAATACACATTTCCTGCACCATATCTGAAGCTCATCGTCCGATATCCAGGTCACAACCACCTGTAACAAAGTTATCGCTACCATCACTTCCCAGGTCATCAGTACTGCAAGTATTCGGATCCCTAAAATTTCCCAAGCCAAAAAACCTGTAATTTTCCCAGCTACTTTTTTAACTATCGGTTGACTAAACTGTTCCAGCAGAAGACCGACTGATTTTGTGACTGCCAGGACATCAACTGTTGTTTTAATAAGCAATACAGAGGAAAGTAAAAAACGATTGCTTTGCAACTCTTCGTAAGTACTTGCACCATCAGCAAACACCGAAATTAAAGACGCAGTTCCACCCGCTGCCGCCCCAACCCCCTTGACCCAGGCCACCGTAAGCTCACGCGCTTCCAGACCTTTTTCTATTGCCGGCAAAATAACCGACGTCCCCTGACTCACCATCGCCAGCCCGCTGGCCAGCAGGCTCGCCAGCGGCTTCTTCTCATCCCTTACCTGTCCGCACAGGTAGATAAAATCCATCGCATTCAGCACCAGCAACAGACTGTTTATTCCCGCCAGCCGATATTCGGCCTTGCCCTTTTCTGATGCAAAGTGCTCTTCCAGCCTGCTGCTCATTCTCTGTTTAATCTCGGCGACTTCATTCCCGCTCGCCATAAAACGTCCGCTGCGCCGTATACCTGCCAGCACCGTCTGACGTAACACCGGGGCATCTTTCAGATACGCATTCACTAACGAGTGAACTTTTTCTGAAGGTATTCCCGCCCTTATCATAAATATCAGCCTGAACGCCGTGGTCGCCAGCTTCTCGCCTGCCTTATCCACCCGCAGAATTCGGCTTACCCTGTCTCCCACCGTGACGATAAACGCATCCGTGTTGAAGAGCTGTACTTCCAGTTTGCTGGCATTTTCCCTCAGCCCCTTCACGACACTGTTCATCGATTTCTGGTAATACCCCTCCAGCTTTTTCATATTGCTGACCTGCTGCATCAGGGCTGCCGTCATGGCGGTCGCCGTCAGAGGCGTCACGTCCTCGTCCTTTTTCCCTTTCACCGTCGCCAGATACGGCTCCAGTTCACTGATTAGCTGCGGGTTATTGGCCGCCACATGCCGCCACAGCAGATTTCCGCGATTTTTAGTGCTGTACTCATTCCACCAGCCGTCTATCTTTGCCGCCCCTGCCGGACAGCTGTTAATCCCGTGCATGGCCATCCCCACCGCTGACTGGTAGAACAGCCCTGCCCGCTGTGCCTCGCATTGGAAATCATCCAGCGTTGCCAGCAGTACCGGTGCACTGAGCCAGTTCACCACGCTGACGATACGCTTCTGGAAGATAGCATTAACCGAATCAACCAGGCTCGTGTAGCAGGTATCAAAGTTCGCCTGTCGGGTTGCGTTGAGCTTTTTCTGATAGGGAGCCCAGCTCCGGGCCCGGACTCCACTGAAATCCTGCGAGGGTTCAGGCAGATTTAACGCCAGTTCCTTATCGACCTGAGCCTGTATCGCGGCAACCCGTCGCTGGTGAGCAGCCAGCGGTTCGGGTGGACTCATCAGCACACTCTCCGGGTATGATGCCGTCACGTTCTGCGCATGCCAATTTCTCACTAACCTGTCATCAGCCCTGATTTGTGCCAGCACATCAGGCTTACCCTGATACCTTTTCTCAAGCGCCTGCAGACGCGAATCCAGATATTCGTCTGTCAGCATGGGACCATCAGTTCTTCGTCTCCGCATCGCGTCCTCCAGAGATTCGGCATTGCTTTCCAGCAGCGTTCTGACTGCATCGAGGTTTGTTTTGGTGGCGAACTCAAGCTCACGCTCCTGCAGGAACTGCGCCTGGCGCCCCAGCACATCCTGGCACCAGCCGTTAAGCTCATGAACAATCCCCACCGGATCCCAGAGTGGAAGCAGCAACGGCGTCATCCCCTCACTTCGGTTTTCCATGGCCGTGACCGTCGCGGCTGCCATGCCACTGCGGTTTTTTGCCCACGGATACAGACTGGACTGCAGTTTCACCACATCATTATTGACCCGCCAGGGATCATCCACTGTCGGATCCCAGAGTGACGATGCACGGCTGATGTTTACCACTTTCGCTTCATCCGGACCAGGCAGAAGACCAGAAACAGAAGGCACCTGATAGTCCAGTACCTGATTCAGGCTTGCCCCGGTAACGTCGGTCCCTGTTTTTGTGCGCTGAGCTCCCGCCACCGAAGGCATCACTTTCTGCATTCTCTCACTGCGCTCTTCTGGCCTGATGCGATACCGATCGAGCGTTTCCTGCTCCCACGGATACTGACTGAACGCAAACCACACATTGCCGCACTTATCCGGGGATTCAATGCTCATGAACTCGACGTTTTGCGCGATATGCTCGCCCGTTTCGCACAGCGCTTTATCCACCGGTACAGGATTAGACGCCACCTGTTGCAGCCACAGTGAGCCGTCTGGCGCAACGCTGTAGCACTGCCAGTAATTGATGCCATGTTTTCCTTTTTCATAAAAAACGTAAAGGTAGCCCTGGCGAAGCGCGCGGAGTGTGTACTTTTCATTACTGGCGAGCGTTACCCCTGTTATGCGCGCATCATTCGCCCATCCCGGTAAACTGGCATTAATATTTTCTGGCACAACAGCATAGCGCACGGGCAGTACTGTCAGGCCTTTCGTTGTGCATAACCCCTGGCATGCCATATTCACATCCTTTTTTTAATTAAGCCTGTAAATAAAAAATTCTTATTTAGCCAGTGAAAAAATTAGAGCCTGCGATCACTTTATGGCCGGGACATAGACAAAGCACACGGTCCTGATCCTGTACCAGAAGTATGCCATTACTGACGATACCAATTGCAGTGGCCAGGATGGGAAATGTTCCCTTACAGACAGTACAGATGGCTTTGTCATTATTTTGTGCCACCTGTTTTCCATCACTAAAATAATTCGCAGTTGCAGAAATTATTTTCCCATTACTCGTCCTGTCACCTAAAACGGCTAATTTTGTAGTCATCTTTTTCCTCAAGTATTAGCTAAGCATCACCACAGCCCCTTGCTGTTGGGCTGCAGAAATTACCCCAGGTTTGCAGCCAGAAGGTAGCGAAAGCGTTGAATTTAACGTCGCCGCAGACTGCTGTTGAACCGCAATACATTTCAACGTGACGTTTTTGCCAGTACCAACTTCAACCCCCGCATCACTTAACCGTATAAATGTCCCCCCACAAACCAAAAGGATTTCTTTTTTGGCTGATATGACAACGCTGTTGTCTGAACTGGCGACCGAAAGCTTTTCTTTAGCAAATAAATTCAGCGCGTCCGACTGTGCCTGAATATCTACTTTGCCCTCCGAGGCATACATTTTTATTCCCAGTTTGTGTGCAAATAAGCTCAGAATATCGCCCACCGCCAGAGTTAATTTTTTGGCAATGCTAATGTCTGCATGTTGACCAGCAGTAACAATTAGATTTTCCCCCGCCGAAACTTGTACGCTCGCGGGGGTGACCTGCGCAATTCCTGAAGGGGCAGACAGAAGTAATGCTTGCTGCTTAAGATCGCTAAGCGTCTGATTCATTAATGTTGTTTGTCTCTCAAGATCGGCTAATTCCGCCTGGGCTGCTTGAGCAGCGTGACGTAATCCAGAAATCACCTCTCTGGCAGCGTCAAGTTCTTTGAGCGCAGCTTGCATTTCACGCTGCAGTCCTTGCGCTTTCGCCTGCCCGTCCGCCGAGATGAATAGTCCTTTCTGCGCCCGGATGGCACCCCAGCTGTCGGTTCTGAGTTCAAACCCCTCACCGCGCTGCTGTTTCTCGCTGTCGACCAGGTGGCCGAGATTCAGCTGGCTCTTGCCGCCGTACTCCGTGCTGACCTTGATGTGCTCTTTCCCGCGCTCGTCGTCGAGGCGGATTTTGTTGTTCGCTGGCGTCCGCAGGACGTTGCGTTTGTAGTTCAGGATGGTGACATGGTCGCCGTGCGCCGAGTCGTGCAGCACACCGGAGATGTATGGCCGGTCCGGGTTGCCGTCCTCAAAACCAATCGCCACCTCGGTGCCTGCCAGCAGCGGCAGGTGCAGGCCGTAGGTGCCCCCTGCATACGGGCGGGACTGACGGACCCACAGGCTCTCGAACCCGGTTTCCCAGTTCTCACGGTCAAACAGCATATTGACGCGGTAGCGACCGTCCTTGTCGATATGCCCGTAGGTGTCATTTTCGGTGGTGCTGGTGACGCGGGCCGGTAAGGTGCCGGCCATCACCGGGCGGCGGCCTGGCGCCGGGCGGAAGCAAAAGTCCGCGCTGTCCGGGATACCGTCAAACCTGACGCAAAAGTCTGCATCACGCCGGGCATGGCTGTGCATCGCAGTGACCACCACGCCCTGGGTAAACACCTCCGCCACTTCGTACCCGCCGGTGACTTTCAGCCGCATACCCGGTGAAAGGGTCGGGCAGCTGGTGAAAGCAACGGTCTGCGTCTGGCCATTCAGGTAGCGCTCATGCCGGATGCGGGCGTAAAACGCCCCGGACTCCGCTGCCGGGTTACGGTCATACACGCTGCCGGGCGTCAGGTAGTTATCCGCCCAGTGATAGGCATCACCGTACGTGGTGACATCCCCGCCGGTCGCGTCAACCCGGGCGTTCATGTCCTGCGTGGCCTGACGGTAGTTGTAGTCCCGGGTGCTGACCTGCTTCTGCACCACATTGTGATGGCATTCCATTCCCCAGACTGAATCCACGCCTTTTGAATGCTGGCCCGATGGCGGTACAGACGGCAGCGCCAGGCCTTTCTCATACCCCTGCTGGCTGTCATAAAACTCCACCACGTCAATGCTGAGGCGCGTGTCGGTGGTGAAGCGGAACCATATACCGACCTCACCCAGCAGGCGGGTGATAAAGTGCAGGTCGTCCTCAGCGTACTGCATCACCTGCTCACGGCGTGGATACTCTTTACTCAGTGAGAACAGGAAATCCTGGCCGCGCATGCCGTGACGTTCGCGCAGGATTTTTTCCACGATTTGCGGAACCGACATGTCCTGGTAAATCGCGTTCTGGTGCGAGCGGTCGAGCAGCGCCAGACGCGGCTCAAGCGTCAGGGCGTAGCGGGTTTCATCTTTTGACGTGCTGAGGCGTTCAAAACCGGTCACCACGCCCTGAATCACCCGTACCGGCTGCTGTATTTTGATACCGTAACCCTGGTCTACCGGGGCCTGAAGCGTCAGGGAAGCCGCTTTCATCAGCATCATCTCTTTGCTGATGGCATGATCCGCGCTGGTGAATTCAGTACGGTAGCTGAACGGTGTGCTCAGGGCTTCATCGCCCTCAAATGCCAGCACATCAAGCCCTGCATCGCAGCCCTTCACCGAAAGCAGGTGATGGCTGTGGCTGAATCGTAAGGGAAGATTACTGCTCATGCATGCTCACCTTCTGTCCGGTCAAACTCGAGCACTATGCCCTCTTCCTCATCCCAGCCAAGCGTCAGGGTATGCGGCTTCTTTCCCGCCGCCATCTGGCTCAGCAGCTGCTGGCTCAGGACCGGCAGAATCTGCTGGTTCAGCAGGCTGTCGATATTGCGCGCCCCGGTGTCCGGCAGCAGGCAGGCATCGGTCAGCGCATCAGACAGGCTGTCTGCTATAGCGGTTTTCATGCCGTAATGCCGGGCCAGGCGCTGACTCACCTGGCCGAGCTTCATGCCGACAATCGTACGCATCGCTGCCTGTGCCAGCGGACGGTAAATCACCGTCTGGAAGCGCGCCAGCAGCGCGGGCTGGAAGTGGTCCCGCAGGACAGGACGCAGCAGTTCGTGCAGGTCGCCTTCGGTGGCGTCCGGATTTTCATCCAGCATCTGCATGATAAGGTCGCTGCCAAGGTTCGAGGTCATCAGTATCACCGTGTTGCGGAAGTCAATTTCCCGCCCCTCGCCGTCGCGCATGAAGCCCCGGTCAAACACCTGGTAGAACAGGTTCATCACGTCCCGGTGTGCCTTTTCCACTTCATCCAGCAACACCACGCTGTACGGGCGCTTACGGACGGCTTCGGTCAGAATGCCGCCCTGACCGTAACCCACGTAGCCCGGCGGTGAGCCCTTGAGCTGCGAGACGGTGTGTGGCTCCTGGTATTCCGAGAGGTTGATAGTAATAAGGGACTTCTCGCCGCCGAACAGTTCATCGGCCAGCGCCAGGGCGGTTTCGGTCTTGCCGGTGCCGCTCGGGCCCACAAGCAGGAACACGCCCTGCGGGCCGTTCTCCGGTGCCAGACCGGTTTTGCTGGCGCGCAGGCGCTGCGCAATGGCATTCAGCGCACTGTCCTGACCGACAACGCGTTTCGCCAGACTGTGCTCAAGACTCAGCAGTTCCGTCTGCTCGTCCTTCATCAGGGAAGAGAGCGGTACGCCGGTCCAGTCGGCGATAACGGTGGCGACGGTACGCGCGTCCACATCCAGCCCCAGCAGCGGGGTATTCTGCTGCACGGCAGTAAGCTGCATCTGAAGGTCCGCAATTTCCCCCTGACGGGAGATATCCGTGCGGCAGGCAAGCAGTTCTTCCGTGAGTTTCAGCTCCTGGCCGTACCGGGTTTCCCGTTCATCGAGCTGCAAAATGATGCCGACTTCTTCCTCTCCGATGGCGGCCAGACGTTCGCCGTGGGCGGTATTGCCCACCGCGATATCCTCCAGCAGCGCCTGTTTCTCCATGGCAAGTGCCGTGAGCTGCGCCTTCATCCTGGTCAGTGGCTCCGGCACCGTATCGAGGCTCATGCGGACACGGGCCGAAGCGGTGTCCAGTAGGTCAACCGCCTTGTCCGGCAGCTGGCGTCCGGTCAGATAGCGTCTGGAGAGCGTGACGGCCGCCCTGACCGCCTCATCGGTAATATGCACACCGTGGTGCTGCGCGTAACGTGGCTTGAGTCCCCGCAGCATCAGGCACGCGGTGTCGTCGTCCGGCTCGTCAACTTTAACCATCTGGAAACGACGCTCCAGCGCGGCGTCGCGCTCAAAGTACTGCTTGTATTCGCTCCAGGTGGTGGCGGCGATGGTTCTGAGCTCACCGCGGGCGAGCGCCGGTTTCAGCAGGTTGGCCGCATCGGCGCCCCCCGCCTGGTTGCCCGCACCGATAATGGTGTGCGCCTCGTCAATGAAGAGCAGAACCGGCAGGGGTGACTGCTGCACCGCGTCGATGATGTTTTTCAGGCGTTGTTCAAACTCCCCCTTCACGCCTGCACCCGCCTGTAACAGGCCGAGGTCAAGGGTGCGTACCGAGACCGGCTTCAGCGCGTCCGGCACATTGCCTTCGGCGATGCGCAGCGCCAGTCCTTCCACGAGCGCGGTCTTGCCGACTCCCGGTTCGCCCACCAGAATCGGGTTGTTCTTGCGGCGCCGGGAAAGAATGTCCACCATCTGGCGGATTTCATTGTCGCGGCCATAGACCGGGTCGATTCTGCCCTCACGGGCGCGGGCGGTGACGTCGAGGGTGAACCTGTCCAGCGCATTCTGCAACGCCGGGTTCAGCTCTCCTTTTATATCCGCATTCACCGGACGGCCGACAAACTCCACCTCATCGCCCTGCGTAAGCTCCGCTTCCTGCTGCACCTCCGGGCGTTCATCCGACTGCGCATCCAGAAGCCCCCGCAGGCGCTCAAGCTGGCTCTGCGCCAGCGTCAGCAGCGGCCACAGGCCGTCGCAGCGCACCAGTTTCGGTTTGTCCACCAGGGCCATCAGGAGGTGAATGCTGCGGATGTGCTCTTCCCCCGACAGCGAGGCGTGCAGCCAGGCCTCCTGCATCAGAGCCCGGACACTGTCCGACAGCTGCGGACGGCTGCGCACCGAACGTGGCAGGCTGTCCAGAAAACCCAGCATATCCTGCCATATCGTATCCATATCCCATTCGTAGCGCCGCGCCAGCACCGTCAGGTCGCCCTCACCCTGCTCCAGCAGCTTCAGCAACCAGTGCTCGGGCAGTATTTCCGTATGGGCGCGGGTCTGGCACAGGGAAGCGGCCCCTTCCATCGCGCGGGCACAGTAAGGGTTAAGACGGCGTAACAGGATGGCTGGATTTTCCATGAGACTCTCTCTTTATCAGTTCCGGACACGCTACCGCCCGTCGCTGTTCCCTGTTATTCAGGAACCCAAAGCGCATCAGGTCGGGCAGGCAGATTGTGTTTTTCTTTGCACAGCGTCCGTGCATACAGACGCTGTGCAAAAAACTGCGGACAGGGCCCTGTCCGCATGCGACTTACGCGGTGGCGCGTTCGTTCCAGGAATCGGAATGAATGATGTTGCCGTCCTTGTAGGTCCAGGTGATTTTTTCGTAGCGCAGTTCAATCTGCTCGAGGTGGTTGTGCTTCTCGAACGCCGGATCCTTGATGTCGTGCATCTTCGGATTCACTTTCACCAGCTTCACGTTCTCAAGCTTCGTGTTGAAGTACTCCACTTCCTGGCCCGCGTCATTGATTCTGTACCACTTAAATTCCGCAGACTTCAGGGTCTGGCCGGTGGTCACCGCCTTGTACAGGTACGGGCTGGAGGAGTCGATTTCCTTGGTGAACAGGAACGGGGTGTGGATACGGGTACCGGTCAGCTTGCCGGTGTTATTGTCGGTCGGGATGTACAGGTTGTGCTCCTGGGCCACCACCTCGATGCTGCCTTCACGATCCTGAACGTCCACAGACCCTTTGATGTCCGCGCCGCCGTCGTCCTTCAGCCACAGATAGACTGGTATTGCCATGTTAATTACTCCGTTAAGTTGTTATCAGCGCCATCATCCTGCGATGACGCGGGGGTGTTGCCCGGCAGCTTGCAGGCGTTCGCCTGCGGCACCAGACTGATTTCGACACGGCGGTTCAGCGTCCGGCCTTCTGCCGTGTCGTTGGTGGCGACAGGTCGGCTTTCACCGTAGCCCTGCACCGCAAAACAGCTCTCCGGCACATCGCCGGTATCGCGCATCCAGTCGCGCACGGACTCCGCACGCTTCAGCGACAGGACCTGGTTGGACTGGTCATCCCCGGTGCTATCGGTATGGCCCGCCACTACAATCAGCCAGCCGGGCTTCGCCTTAATGCCCACCAGTGAGTTCACCAGCAGCTTTGTTGAGGCGGGTTTCAGCGCCCACTTTCCGGTATCGAACAGCGACATGCTGTCGAGGCGGATGATTTTCGGCGCGACCTTTTCCACAGGCTTTGGTGGAGGAGGTGGTGGCACATATGAGCGGATCGCTTCCAGCACCGGTATTCGCAGACGTTCCCCCCGATAAAGCCCCAGACCCAGCCGGGCCGGTACACCATTGCGTGCATGCTCATCCAGCAGCGCCGCATCCTCGCGCAGCACCTGTACGGCGCTGGCTTTAGGACCGTAATCATCCATGGCAATGCTGTTGTAACGGACAATATCGAAGCTAACGCGTTGCAGCAGCTGACGGTTGTTCCAGCCACTACTGAGCAGTGCAGCAATGGTCGCCAGCGTGACGATTCCGAGCGCACCGCGCCAGGTTCGTCCATGCGGTGTCAGGCCTCGTCCTTCTGGCAGTAAAGGGAGGACAAAATTCGGGAACAGGGAAATAACCGTACTGTCCGTTCCCGCCGGCTGCCAGCCAGACACCTGCTGCATCGCAGTATGGCGGGACAACCACGCTGTCCAGACAGAGGTGGCCATGCTTCCGGCCAGGATCGGGCCCAATCCCCACAGAACCGCAACAGGTTCAATGACAGGAATATCGGGGTTTTCATCCATAAGGACAGCGTGGACGTGCTGTTGGAACCAGCTCATCAGGCTGTTCATAAGCACCTGTTGATGCATCGCAGGCGTTCCGCCAGTATTAACCCATTCAGCAACTGAGCCAGGCGCTGAAGTCCCACTCCAGACCTTTACCCCTTCCCCCAGGATCGCCGTCTGCCAGAGCATGTCATTCATCATCGCACTGCCGACCTGTCCATTCAGAACCAGTGGCACAGAATGGCCGGTTGCTTTACGCAACCGACTAATCTGCCAGCGCAGGGCAAGCAAACGACTGGTAAGGCGTTCACTGTCAGGGTGCTGCTGCGGACAAACACTGACCATCACTGACAGCTGACGTCCCCAGTCGGGGCGCAACCACAGTACCTGACGGGCGGCCTGCTCCAGTTCCAGATGATCCTCCACACGGATCCAGCAGCCCTGCGTGACAGTAAGTACAGGTGACTGATGCGGCCAGGCAAGCGGCAGATCGCCACAGACCAGTACCACGGGCTGGCAATAACTGGTTTCAGGCAGGTCCTCCAGACACAGGGTGAAATCGTGCTGCACGCGACGGCAGGCGACAGCCCAGAACGCCATGATTAGCCCCAGTACCGCCAGCAGGACGAGAACGGAAACCAGCCGGGATGCTGGCAGAAACCACAGGCAGACCACTGCACTCAGCAGGGCAGCCCAGAGCGCAAGCCCGCGTTGTTGTGCAGGGCTCATTTCACGGCTCCCGGCAGCAGGGTAAGCAGTGTCTGATCCAGCCAGCAATCCAGTCCCCACCATAATGCGGTGACCACCACCACACTCAGGCCAATGCGCATGGGCCATGAAGCAAGCCAACCCCCTATCCCCCGTCCGGCATGGCTTTCCGCCAGAACGGGATGGGGTTGTGAATAGCTGAACGGCGCAACATGTTCATTAAGTGCATTCATGAGTTTCTGCCGCTCAGGATCGTTCAGGGAGCGGAAGTTGCCGAGGAATCCGAGCATCATGACCCGCTGGAAGCAGGTCACGACAGCGTGGTCAGGAGCCGGTTCACGCAGCACATCGCGCATCCGATCGCACAGCGTGTCACCGGCGTCCATGGTGCCAAGGAAGTGCCCCTGCAGGAGAATGTCATACCACTGCACGCAGGCATCATCCTCCACACCGCGACTCTTAACCGCCTCATCCAGCAGCGCACATTGTGCGGTGAGAATATGCCGGCAGCTGGCTTCATCAAGTTCGCCCGCTTTCAGCTCACGCTGCACACGTTCGACATCAGCAATGCAACGCTCCCACAGCGTGCGCCCTTCTCCATCCTGAAATTTCGGACCGTGACGCAGGCTGATCACCTGCAGCCAGGTATCCTGCAGCAGGGCATCAATATCAATGGCCGCGGCAGCGCCGCGTTTACGCTCACTCATGTTCTCAGCACCGCAAAGAGTTCAAGTTCAGGCTCGCCGAGCATGCCCGGAACGTAAAACATGCAGGTGCCGCCCTGGAGCATTTCAGTGGCCTGAGGATGAGAGACATCAAGACTGAAATACTGATTTTCCAGACGTAACGGAATGGCTGCCGGCACATGGCGCAGCGGGGTCAGCGGCACGCCCACCCGCGATGAATTGACGATACTTCTGACATGATCGGGGCTGCCAACCTTGCACTGGCGCGGGAATTGCTCCTGCAGCTGAGCCACCGGCACCATTGAACGCACGGAGAGGTAGTAATCCGCCCCTTCACGCAGACGCGGATCATGCAGACGGGCCTGCCAGAAGTGCAGCCGGGCATCGTGCTCAAGCTCAATCGCCACCACCCGCGATGGCAGACTGGCTTCCAGAAGGTCCCCCAGTAAATCAAACAGCGGCGGAAATACGTTATTCAGTTGCTCGTGCTGCCAGACCGGGATCGCACTCACCTGGTGCTCCAGCGAGAAGGTCAGCAGGCTGCCCGCCAGGCGGGCCAGCTCCGGATACAGGCGTTCAGGCGGACTTTGCGGATGGCGCTGAAACTGCCCCAGCACGGGCTCAGCGCTGTTGAGGGCATTCAGCAACCAGAACAGCGACACGTCGGCCACGGCAAAGTCTGCCATGCGCTCATTACTTTCCCGTCGCATGGCCATCAGTCGGCTCAGGCGTACACGTAGCTGGATCATCAGCTGTTCGAGCTGGGTTAACAGCCAGCGGCTGCCCTCGATGGCCAGGAGCGGGGGGAGAAACGTCTCATCAGGCTGCCACGCCCCCTGCAGATCCTGCTGCAGGCGGGCAACCGGACAGGTCAGGTAATCGCTGTTGTTCTGATGTGCAAACCGCAGCGTCAGTTCAGGACGCATTACCGCAATCTGGCGGGTATCGTCCCCGAAGGTATTGCGGATATCCTGCCAGCGCTGGCGATAGCGAACAGGACGCCCGGCTACCTCATCGGGCTTAAGACAGTTGCCACCATTCGCGCGCAGCAGCGGAAGCGCGAGCATCACTACCACCTCATTTGATTTACTCTCCAGCGCGAGAACCGGTGGCAGATCGTCAGCATTATCCGTGTCGATAAGCGTCCCGTCGGGGAAACGGATGTGCAGATGGCGGGCCTGCAGGCGGCCCAGTTTCAGTGCATCCGGTTCGAAAGTGGCTTCAATCACTCCCCAGGGATGGGAGAGACCTAACCGGGCGATGCATTCCGCAGACCAGGCCGCATACGCGGCCTGTTGCTGGAAGTGCTGGGGAGAGACCATCTGGCCCCTGCCCCATAACGGTTGTTCCGTTTTCATGCTTCCTGCCTTACGTTACGCTTTCGCTTTCGGCATCTGGCTCACCAGAGACAGGTTCACATCCATGCCTTCCACCTGGAAGTGCGGCACCGCAAACAGCTTCACGCGGAAGAAGCCCGGGTTGTCTTCGATATCTTCCACCACCACCTTCGCGTCACGCAGCGGATGAGATGCCTGCAACTCATCGCCCGGATCGGTCATTTCCGTCACCAGATTACGCACCCAGGTATTCAGCTCCAGCTCCAGCAGACGGCGGTCCTTGGTGGTGCCGATGTTCTCGCGCTGGATGAGCTTCAGATAGTGCGCAATACGCGACAGCAGGAAGATGTATGGCAGACGGGCGTTGATGCGGCTGTTGGCCGTGGCATCTGCGGTGTCGTACAGCGCCGGTTTCTGCGCGGAGTTCGCCGAGAAGAAGCAGGCATAGTCGCGGTTTTTGTAATACGAGAGCGGAATAAAGCCGAGATTGGCAAACTCAAACTCGCGGGTCTCCGGGATCATCACCTCAGACGGGATTTTCACCTGGTTGCCGGTACCCAAATCGTACAGATGAATAGGCAGATCTTTCACCGCCCCGCCCGCCTGCGGGCCACGTATTTGCACGCACCAGCCGTTATTGATGAAGCTCTTCACCATGTTTGACGCGAAGGAGAACGACGCGCTGGTCCACAGGTATTTCTCGTGATCCGGGCCTTTCACCTGCTCAACGTAGTTAAAACTGCGCACTGGTACGGTGTCCGGGCCATACGGCAGACGCCCCAGCACGCGCGGCATCACGAGGCCGATGTAGCGGGCGTCGTCGGTGTCGCGGAAAGATTTCCACTTGATGTACTCGGCGCGGTCGAAGTAGTTGCCGATATCCTTAATCGCAGCAACCTCTTCCATAGAGTCTTTCAGGAAGAATTTCGGGCCGACAGAGCCAATAAACGGCATGTGTGCGGCGGCAGACACTTTCGAGATGTTGCGCAGCAGCGCCACATCCTGCGGGCTGGCGTCAAATTCATAGGATGAAATCACTGAGCCAATCGGCTCGCCGCCCGGGGTGTCGTATTCGGCGGTATAGGTGTGCCAGTAGAGGCCGCTCTGGATAAGTTCCGGTGCATCCTCAAAATCCTGGCGCAGGTCGTCCTTGGAGACGTCCAGAATCTCGGTTTTCACATTCTGGCGGTAGTCGGTGTTGTCCACCAGCTGCTTCAGGCCGCGCCACAGGGACTCCACCTTCTGGAACGCCTGGTGATGCATTACGGCATCCAGCTGACGGCTAATCTGGAAATCCAGTTCGGCGATATGGTGGTCAATCAGCGTTTTGTCGAGCTTCTCCACGGGCTGACCGGATTTGCGGATGCAGTCCATAAACACCTGCATCGCCGCCGTCAGGCGTTCACCCGCCGGCGCGTCAGAAAGCGCGGCATCATCCAGAAACGCATTGATATCACCCAGGCTCGAGGCCGGAGTCAGGTTGATTTTTTCAAACAGGGAGGCGTAAACGCCCTCTTTTTCCAGTACGATGGTCTGCCCCTGCGCGGAGGCGGTTTCACTATTCACAGACATCAGCATATTCCCGGTTAATCCATTAAATTACACATGCCGCTTATTTCGGGGCCAGTGCACTCATTTCGTCGCGTAATTCCTGAGACAGCGCCGGGTCCTTAAGAATTTTCTCGAGTTCTTTTCTGAAAGTGGCGTTATCAAGAAGATTGGATTTGAGGTCGCGTAATAAATTACGCATGGCCAGCATGGCGCGGAGCTGGGGGATCTGGCGGGCAACCTGTTCAGGTTCGAAATCCTTAATATCGGAGAAATTCAGTTTTATACTTTCCTCAGAACCATCGACAGCCATGGTGTTAGGCACCGTCAGATTAACCTCCGGGTTAAATTCCGAAAGTACGCTATTAAAGTTATTTTTGTTGACGTTGATTTTCTTCCTTTCGGACAATGGACGATTCTCTTTTCCATTACTGAAATCACCGACAGTGAGAAGTTTAAGCGGCAGTTCGACTTTCTTCTGCGCGCCGCCTGTATGCAGCGCCAGTTTTAAATTTATGCGTGCCTTGGGCACCTCATTCTGAAATGAATCGGCCATAGCAGTCCCTTTCTTTGCAAGAAATACGAGTTAAGTGAGTGACGGGTCTTTACAAAACCATATTAGAGCAAAAGCCCATTCATGATCAACTTTTCAGATCAAAGATCTGTATATGGATTTTTCTTAAGAATTTTCCACTAATCAGTAGTATTTATAAATTCCAGATATAAGTGGCACGCAGAAAGTATTAACCATTTATTCACAATAGATTAGCAGGAACGTCTGCCTTGATAGAGAATATTGAATTCATTGCCACCTGTCGTTGAATAATTGATTTATATCAATGCTGATTTAAGCATCAGCTGCAAAATCGCAGAGACATATCATCTTATTCAATAAACCTCCTGAATATGGAAAAATCCTAAATCGGACAAAAGTCAGGTTTTAAATAGCAGGAATTAAGCTATTACATGGAGGATGTATAAATGCTTGCACGCTTTTCAATAAACTGGAAAAGAGATGTCGTTCGAAGCATTCATCAAAAGAATAAATGATTTTTTATGAAAGGAATTTTGATAATAACTAGCCTGTAGGTACCATGAACCGTGTGTTCAGGCGCTTAAGCGATGTATAGCTATTTGCCAAAACCACTTAAGCGCCTTTCCTGTTTTTTAATGCTTTTCAATATACATTGTACGACTGTACGCAACATCCTCTGGGTTATTTATCGGATACCCTTTAACCCAGGGCTTAATGAGGCGGCCATTGGTGTATTGATAAATAGGGGCTATCGGCGCTTTCTCGGCGAGGATCTTCTCGGCCATGTTGTAGTCTGCATTACGCGCTTTTTCAGTGGTTTCGAGCGTCGCCTGATGAATAATCTTATCGTAAGCAGGGTCGTTGAACCGTGAGATGTTGCCGGTGTGAGAGGACGTCAGCAGCGACAGGAATGTCGACGGCTCATTGTAATCCCCTACCCACGACGCACGGATCACGTCGAAATTCCCGGTATTGCGGCTGTCGATGTAGGTCTTCCATTCCTGATTCTGCAACTTAACGTCAACACCCAGATTTTTCTTCCACATAGATGCGACGGCAATGGCGATTTTCTGGTGGTTTTCAGACGTGTTGTACAGCAGCGTTAATTTCAGCGGGCGCTGGGGACCATAGCCTGCCGCCTGTAATAACGTTTTCGCCTGAGCATTTAGCTCCTGCTGCGACATCTGCTCAAATGGCGAGATTTCCGGTGTAAAACCGGCAGTGACATCGGGAGTGAAATGCCAGGCCGGTTTCTCACCGGTTCCCAGGACTTTTTCAGCCATAATACGTCTGTCGATAGTCATGCTGAGCGCCAGACGTACGCGGGCATCCGCAGTTGGGCCTTTTTGTGTGTTAAACGCGTAGTAATAGGTCCCAAGCTGTGGCGGTGTATAAACCTGTCCCGGAATATCTTTAAGCAGCTTCTGGTACATGTTTTTCGGAAACGATTCTGTAATATCGATATCGCCCGCCAGATAGCGTTTGGTCGCTGAGGACTCCTGGTTGATTGGCACAAAGGTGACTTTTTTAAGCACCGTGTTGGCGTTATCCCAGTAGTGAGTATTCGGCTCAACCACCAGTTTTTCATTCACCACGCGATCTTTCAGCACATACGCACCGTTGCCGATGAGCGCGCCAGGGCGCGTCCATTCTTTACCGCTTTCCACGTTTGCCTTTTGAACAGGATAGAACGCAAAGCTAGCCGTGAGGTTGCTGAACCATGGCAGCGGTTTATCCAGCTGCACGCGCAGAGTTTTAGCATCGACTGCCGTCACGCCGAGCGTTTCCGGTGCAGCTTTACCATCGATAATGGCCTGCGCATTATTAATACCCGCCAGCGCTGCAAACCAGGCGAAAGGTGACGTAGTTTTAGGATCAACCAGACGACGCCAGCTGTAGACAAAATCTTGTGCCGTCACCGGGGTACCGTCAGACCACTTCGCGTTATCCCGCAACGTAAACGTCCAGACACGGTTATCGTTGCTCTGCCAGCGCGTCGCCACGCCGGGAACCAGCTCCCCTTTTTCGTTCTGATTCACCAGCCCTTCATAAAGGTCGCGGATCACCTGTATCTCGGGTAAACCCACCGCTTTTGCCGGATCGAGCGAGGCGGGTTCATCTTTAATGTGTCGAACCAGCTCCTGCTTTTGCGCCAGCACCGTTCCCCTGGGAACCTCCGCGGCATATGAAAGTGAAGAAAACCCGCACAGCCACAGCGCAGTACAAAGAAGCGAAACAGGATGCTTCATACGATCCCCTTAATGATGTCAGGTAACAGGCAGATGCGTAATTATTTGTTTCGAAACGGAGAAATGCAAATGCTTCCTCAGGAAAGTTGATGTCAGGCAATTTTACACACAGACGGAAACTATTTGATTAAGCGCGGGTTTTGCACAACACTGCCAGAAGCGACTTCATCATCAGGGTTTATTATGGCAACCACCCGACCAAGAACGGAACGCGGCGCCTTCCCGCCCGGGACTGAACATTATGGCCGCTCATTTTTAGGCGCCCCACTGATCTGGTTTCCGGCTCCCGAGCCCGATCGCACTAGCGGCTTAATCATTGCGGGCACACATGGCGATGAAAACTCGTCCATCGTGACGCTTTCGTGCGCGCTACGTACGCTGGCCCCCGATTTACGACGACATCATGTGATTTTGACCGTCAACCCGGACGGATGCCAGCTTGGATTACGGGCGAACGCACGAGGCGTTGACCTTAACAGGAACTTTCCGGCAGCAAACTGGCGTGCCGGTGAAACGGTGTATCGCTGGAACAGTTCGGCGCAGGAACGAGATGTGGTCCTGCTTACGGGAGAAAAACCGGGTTCCGAGCCCGAAACCCAGGCGCTGTGTCAGCTTATTCATAAGATCCACCCGGCCTGGGTTGTCTCTTTCCACGATCCCCTCGCCTGTATTGAAGATCCTCGTCATACAGCGCTCGGGCAGTGGCTGGCGGATGCGTTTGCTCTACCTCTGGTAACCAGCGTCGGGTATGAAACGCCCGGGTCGTTTGGCAGCTGGTGCGCGGACCTCAGTCTTCACTGTATCACCGCAGAGTTTCCGCCTATTTCCTCGGATGAAGCGAGTGAAAAATACCTCAGAGCGATGACAGATCTTCTGCGCTGGCAGCCTCAAAGATGAAGTACGCCGGAGGTAAAACTCAGGGCGGGTGAAACGTCAACCGCCAGCCAGGTTGGGCCATCCAGATCGGCAAAACGCACGCTGTTCACCAGCGGGAGTGCAGCACCGATCGCTCTGGACGTGCACAACATACAGCCCAGCATCAGGGAAAAGCCTTGCGCCTGGGCATCTTGTGCCAGTGCCAGGGCCTCGGTTAACCCACCCGTTTTATCCAGCTTGATGTTCACCATCTCGTAGCGGCCCTTGAGGGCTGACAGGTTCTCACGGGTATGACAGCTTTCGTCTGCACAGACGGGAAGCGGATGAATAAAATTCGCCAGCGCGGCATCGTCTTCTGCCGGGAGAGGCTGCTCCAGCATGGCAACGCCCAGATCGGCAAGCAGCTGACAACGGGCTGCCAGCCCTTCGCTGTGCCATGATTCGTTCGCATCGACGATAAGGGTGGCATCAGGTACCGCCGCACGAATGGCGACCATGCGTTCGCTAATCAGACGATCGTCGAGCTTCACCTTTAATAAGGTTGCACCGGTTGCATATAGCGCCTGGGCGCTGGCCGCCATTTGCTCTGGTTCACCGATGACGACCGTTTGCGCGGTGACGATCGATTGCGGCAGCGTAACGTCCAGCAGCGAAGGTAGCGGTTTTTGTTGTTTCGCCGCTTCCAGACTCCAGAGTGCGCAGTCAATCGCGTTACGTGCCGCTCCGGCCGGCAACCTCTGCTGAAGAGCCTCACGCGTCAGGCCCGCCTGCAACTCGGGCACCACCGTCATAATTTGCGCCA
This sequence comes from Enterobacter sp. CCUG 70166, assembly GCF_020224095.1. Taxonomy (NCBI): domain Bacteria; kingdom Pseudomonadati; phylum Pseudomonadota; class Gammaproteobacteria; order Enterobacterales; family Enterobacteriaceae; genus Enterobacter; species Enterobacter sp. CCUG 70166. The sequence goes on along the minus strand of NZ_NRIQ01000011.1, from coordinate 55,022 downwards.
TGACTGACGCCAGGCTTTCTCCGTAGCGAGGATAAGGGGTACATTCCCCGACGCCTTTTACGCCGTCCTCTTCACATTCAACCACGACCACGCAGGCCTCATTACGGCTACCGCGCGAGATCACAAACGGGGTGTGCAATGGCCAGGCTTCTTCATAGACCTTAACGCTTCTCATCACTGACTCCTTGCAGGCCGGAAAGGCAGAAAATTGGTTTGCCGTGCTAACTGTGGATGACATACACTAGCCACGACGTTAACTATTTGTAAACAGGAAGATATCTATGTCACAACTCGTTCATTTCCAGGGCAACCCGGTTGCTGTTGCAGGTTCCATCCCACAGTCTGGCAGCAAAGCACAGCCTTTTACTCTGGTGGCTAAAGATCTGTCTGACGTCACGCTGAGCCAGTTTGCTGGCAAACGTAAAGTCCTGAACATTTTCCCAAGCATCGATACGGGCGTTTGTGCTGCATCAGTGCGTAAATTCAACCAGCTGGCGACCGAAATGGACAACACCGTGGTGCTGTGCATTTCTGCTGACCTGCCGTTTGCCCAGTCTCGTTTCTGCGGCGCTGAAGGCCTGAGCAACGTCATCACCCTTTCCACTCTGCGTAGCCCCGATTTCCTGGAAAAATACGGTGTTGCCATTTCCGAAGGCGCGCTGAAGGGTCTGGCTGCTCGTGCGGTGCTGGTGATCGATGAAAACGACAACGTTGTTTTCAGTGAGCTGGTTAACGAAATCACTACCGAACCGGATTACACCGCTGCACTTGAGGCACTTAAAGCCTAAACGTAAAAAAGCCTCTGCAAAGAGGCTTTTTTATTTATTCGTCACCCTTCTTCTGATTTAACCCATACTCGCGCAGCTTATTCGCAATCGCGGTATGTGACACCCCAAGACGTTTAGCCAGCTTGCGCGTGCTCGGATAGCTGCGATAAAGCTGCGTTAACACCGAACGCTCGAAACGGCTGGTGATGTCATCCAGCGAGCCTTCCATTGCCTCTTCGCCTACCGAGACCGTCCCGGCATCGTAATCCGGCAACAGAATATCCTGAGGACGCAGTTCATACCCTTCAAGCTGAGTTAATGCGCGATAGACCGCATTTTTTAGCTGACGAATATTGCCCGGCCAGCCGTAACGCGTCAGCACGGTACCCAGGTCGGCAGAGAGCTTCGGACGCGGCACGCCCTGCTCGTCGGCAAAACGGGCGACGAAGAGTTCCGTCAACGGCATGATGTCCTGCGGGCAATCGCGCAGCGGCGGAATATTGAGCGTAAGAACGTTGAGACGATAGTAGAGATCTTCGCGGAATACTCCTTTCTGCACCAGCTCCACCAGGTTTTTCTGGGTGGCGCAGATGACGCGTACATCCACGTGCACTTCATGATCTTCCCCCACGCGGCGGAACGTGCCGTCATTGAGAAAACGCAGCAGTTTCGCCTGCATGCGTGGCGACATTTCACCAATCTCGTCCAGCAACACCGAGCCGCCATTCGCCTGTTCAAAGAAGCCTTTTTTGCCTTCCGGCGCATGCCCGAACAGTTCACTTTCCACCGCATCTTCAGGAATAGACGCGCAGTTCAGCGCCAGATACGGTTTTGCCGCACGCGGGCTGGCCATGTGCACAGAATGCGCCAGCAGATCTTTCCCCGTACCGGTATCCCCGGTAATCAGCAGCGGTGCCGTAAGATTTGCCAGCTTGCGCGCCTGGTCGAGCACGTGACGCATCTTCGGGCTCACCGCAATAATCTGGCTGAATGCGCCGACGTCCTGGCTGGAAAGGTTCTGTAACTGGCGTCCCATGCGCACCGTGGAGCGCAGCATGATTACCGCGCCGGTGAGCACCCGCGCGGCATTTTCCCCTTTCAGGTAGACCGGCGTGATCTCCATCAGGAAATTCTGTCCATTGATGACGACGTGCTCGCTATGGGTATTTTGCGGGTTGCTGTCCAGCCAGCGCTGGAAATTAAAACCTGGGATCAATTGCGTGGCGTGATGACCGATAAGCTTTTCCTGAGTCTGCGCAAACAGCTGGCAACTGGCCTGGTTAACGCGCTCGACTTTGTTTTTCAGATCGAGAGAGAGAAACGGCTCCGGCATTGCTTCCAGCAGTGCGCTCAGCGCAAGGTGTTCCCGCTCGGATGGCATCCAGGGGATGGTGCGTACATCCGTAACGCCAGCGATACGGCGGATTTCGGCCATCAGGCTACTGAAGGTATTAAATTCAATTTCGGCAAAATTGAGGTAAATTCGCCCGACAGGGTCGATCTCTATGCCACGTAAATCAATGCTACGTAAAACAAGAAGATCGAGTAACTCGCGGGTCAGACCGAGACGGTCCTCACAAAAGACTTCCAGACGCATGGGAAATTCACCGTTTAAGCCAATAACAGTAAAATGATATGTCAGATCACGGTATTCGGGAAGGTGGCTGTCAACAAATATTGACAGCCCGCACGATTAGTAAACGAAACCTCACTGAGCAGGTTTTTTATTGAGCGTCTCTTTAAGCTGACCAATCAATTCGCGACGGAAATCCCCCAGCCGCGGCTTATCGCCATCGATCCAGGGGAGTGGACGACAAACCTCCATCGCTTTGATTCCTAAGCGTGCCGTCAGCAGACCGGCACCAATCCCCTGCGCCGCCCGGGCAGAGAGACGCGCCGCAAGATCCTGCGACATCCAGTCCATCCCGACCTCCCGCACCAGTTCGCTTGCCCCGGCGAAGGCGATATTCAGCAACACCAGTTTGAACAGGCGCAGTCGGCTGTAATAGCCAAGCTCAATGCCATACAGTCTGGCGATGCGGTTGATGAGGCGCAGGTTGCGCCAGGCGATAAAGGCCATGTCCACCATCGCCAGCGGACTGACGGCAATCATCAGGGTGGATTCCGCCGCCGAGCGGCTGATCTCACGACGAGCCTGCGCATCCAGTACCGGCTGAACAATGTGCGCATAGAGCGTGACCACTTCCTGGTCATTCTGGGTTTCGTGGATCGCCGCATACCAGCGCTGAAGCGCCGGGTGAGAGTGATCTATCCCGGCCTGAGCCGCAAGTTTTTCACAAAAAGCACGCCCTTTTCCGGTGCCGTGACTGTGCAGCAGATCCCGCGCTTCATCGCGTTCGTGCGCACGCTGACGCAGACGCCAGAGGCGACGCCACTCGGTCACGACCGAGCCGACGCCCGCACCAACGATCAACGCCCCAGCGGCGCATCCCCCCAGCGCTACCCAGTCCTGGGTTTGCCAGGCATTGACGCCCCACTGCACGCCCTGACCAATTACGCTCACACCAAAAAGGGCTAACCCGGCGGTCACCATCTTACGCCACAGGCTGCGTTTCGGGCGCAGTGCCGCATCAACGACCGCTTCCGCCTGCCCCTCTTCAACCAACGGCTCCTCTGCCAGCACGGGAGCAAAGTTGTCGGCCTGCGGACCGCTGAAGGTTTGCGCTGTTTTAAACGCCTCATGCGGGGACTGCTCAAGCTGGCCGGTAAAATCAATGCGGGGTTTTAACGGTTCCGTCATCGCAATTTATCTCCAATTAAAAACTCCAGCGCGGCATCCAGACGGATATGCGGCAATGGCTGGTCAACGTTCATGCTCTGCGGACGGAAGTCTTCGAACTGAAAACCCTGGCTTTGCCAGAAAGCCTGGCCCGGCAAACGCGGGGGAACTTCGCCCGGATAGACCGTGAGCGGCTCACCGTCGCTGAGTCGGTTGCCCCGCAGGGCCGGAATTTTCTCGCCATTCACGTCAATCAACCCACTCTGCGTAGCCTGTACGGACGCCAGACCCAGACAATCCATACTAATCCCTTCGAACGCCGCGTTCTGCCAGGCATCCTGCACCAGCTGTTGCAGCAGGGATACCATGTTGGCGTGCTGATCGACCGTCACATGATCAGCTTTTGTGGCGGCAAACAGCAGCTTGTCGATGACCGGCGAGAATAAACGGCGAAACAGCGTACGCTGGCCATAATGAAAACTTTGCATCAGCTGCGTCAGCGCCAGCCGCATATCATTGAACGCCTGCGGCCCGCTGTTGAGGGGTTGCAGGCAGTCCACCAGCACGATCTGGCGGTCAAAGCGTAAAAAATGATTTTTATAAAAACCCTTAACCACCTTCTCACAGTAATAATTGTATCGCTCGCGGAGCATACCGGCGTTAGTGGTCTTGTCTGCCTGTGCCAGCTTCGATTCGCCGATGCGGTCAACGTCCGGCCACGGGAAAAACTGTAGCGCGGGAGCACCGGCTAGATCTCCCGGCAGAACAAAACGGCCAGGCTGAATAAAATGCAGCCCTTCCTGCTTGCACTGATGCAGGTAATCCGTCCAGGCCTGGGCTATGACGGCCAGACGGTTTTCATCCGCCGGCGCCAGCGGATCCAGCCCTTCACAAAGCTGGCGCCATTTGGTCGACCACTCTGCCCGCTGCCCCTGCAACAGACCGGTCATCTGTCGGGACCAGCTCAGGTAATCCTGCGCCAGCATCGGTAAATCGAGCAGCCATTCTCCCGGATAATCCACAATTTCGAGATACAGCGTGGACGTTTCTTTGAAGTGACGCATCAGGGATTCATTCGAGCGAAAACGAAGCGCAAGGCGAATTTCGCTCACGCCACGCGTCGGGGTGGGCCAGGCGGGAGGCTCCCCGTATAACTGTGCCAGACCTTCATCATAGGTGAAACGGGGGATGCCAAAATCACGTTGCGGTACGCGTTTTACGCCTAACAATCGCTCCTCGCGCACCGCGCTAAGCAGTGGCAGGCGCGCCCCAGCATGCAGGTTCAACAGCTGATTGACCATCGCCGTAATGAATGCCGTCTTACCGCTGCGGCTCAGCCCGGTAACGGCAAGACGCAGATGGCGATCAACGCCACGGTTCACCAGAGAATTGAATTCGTTTTTAAGTCGCTTCATCGCCGTCCTTCATTGTCTGGAACCCTGAACAAAGTCACTTCAGAATACAGTAAATTGGGGCAGATCGTTGATTATCAATTCTTAATTATTGCTATTGCCGTTTTCTCTCCAGTAAGATGGACGCAATTGCTGTCCGTCTGGAGTGAGTAAGGTGTATGTCACCCACCATCTATGATATTGCCCGCGTTGCTGGCGTTTCGAAATCAACCGTGTCACGCGTTCTGAATAAACAAACGAATATTTCTCCTGAAGCGCGTGAAAAGGTGTTGAAGGCGATAGATGAGTTAAATTACCAACCTAATAAACTTGCCCGCGCACTCACCTCTTCTGGCTTCGACGCCATTATGGTTATTTCGACCCGCTCAACCAAGACCACTGCAGGAAATCCCTTTTTCTCAGATGTACTGCATGCCATTACGGCAAAAGCAGAAGAAGAAGGTTTTGATGTTATTTTACAAACGTCCAAAAGCAGTGAAGATGATCTGCAAAAATGCGTGGGTAAAATAAAGCAGAAGATGATCAAAGGCATCATCATGCTAAGCTCGCCGGCGAACGAGTCGTTTTTCTCGACGCTGGATGAATACGGTGTGCCCGTGGTCGTCATTGGTAAAGTGGAAGGAAATTACCAGAATATCTATTCTGTCGACACGGATAATTTCCGCGACAGCGCCATATTAACAGACTCGTTTATCACGCATGGCCGCACCAAAATTGCCTGCCTGCATGCCCCGCTCGATTATCACGTCTCTATCGATCGCCTGGCGGGTTATAAATTCAGCCTTGAGAAACACGGTATCGAAATTAACCCGACCTGGGTTATCGATGGCGGCTATACCCATGAAAGCGCGCTTCAGGCGGCCTGCCAGCTACTCTCCTCAGACAACCCGCCCGATGCGGTTTTTGCGACTGACAGCATGAAATTGCTGAGTCTTTATCGTGCCGCGGATGCGCTAAATCTGGCGATCCCGGAACAGGTCGCAATGGCAGGATACAGCGACCCGATGCTATCTCTCATTTTAACCCCTGCACCAGGCGGCTTTGATATCCCCACGAAAAAGCTGGGCGAAGAGAGCTGCGATTTGTTGTTCAGGTGCATTGCGGATAAACCTGCGCCGCATAAGGTATTGGTTGAAACACATTTTTCAGATGCAGCTTCGTTACGCTAAAAACCAGGGGCAAACGCCCCTGGTATAACGCCATCAGAACGCGTAATTGAAGCCGACACCCGCATAGTGGAAGCGGTCGCTCTCGCCTTCGTCATGATTTTCCCATTCGTAGGCATACTCGAGCGTCATGGAAAGGCCATTCGCAAAGTCATAAGCATAGAGCAGACCCAGTCGGTTGAAGTCATGCCCTTCACGAGTTGGATCGTCCTGCCAGTCCCAGTTTGACCAGCGATCGAGCCCCAGACGGGTGTAAGGTGTAAGCGTTGTCTGGCCTAATGAAACAGGCAGGTAGGCACGAATCTCCTGGGTGGAGAATTCACCGTTATTACGTGAACTGTCCATATTGAAGCCACGCTCTAAATAGTAGTTAACTTTTGCAGAGACGGTTTCGTTTATTGTCCAGGTAAATCCGGTTTCCGTTTCGACGCGGCTGTCAGAATAACCGGTTTTTCCCAGGTCATTCGCAAACTGGTACATGGCAAACCAACCGCCAAAACGCCAGTCATCTGTTAATTTCACATCCCAGTCAGGCTGAATTTTATAGCGCTGCATATTAGCACTACCGTCTTTCGCACCGTGCTCATCTTTAAAATGATATCCATAATTACGGAAACCGCCCGTAAGACCCAGCGTAAAATCCTCTGTGCCAATGAAGCGATACCGTAATTCAAATTCAGGACGATCGAAATAGGTGCCGCGCGTCATGCTGCTGTAATCAACCGGGCCTTCCTGATACATCGCCAGTGAAATTGTCCACGCATCATACGTGGCGTTAAACCACACGGAAGGTTCATATAATCCATCTTTATCGTCGCCCTGACCTTCGACGTTTTCAATTTCATACATGGCACCAATATTAAATTCCCACTGTTTGGTTGACTCTGTTGCTTGCGCGCAGCTTACCCCTGCGCACAGAACGAGCGCAGCACTTCTTAGTAGAGTACTCATTAAAATATTCCTTTATAATTAACATACAAAAAAACCGGAAACTTTCATTTCCGGCGAATACCTTTCTTATCTAATAGCTGCTTCAGTATCAGCATCGAAGAAATGGCACTTACTCATATCGAACTGGATGCCGATATTATCTCCTGCAACATAATCATCCGCCGCTCCCGCACGGACAACCAGTTCATGCCCGCCCACGTTGGCATAAAGCATAAATTCTGCCCCAGTCAGCTCAGCGACGCTGATCTTCGCCGCGATGTTTTCGCCGCTTCGCTGTGCGGTGAGAATATCTTCCGGACGGATCCCAAAGACGACCGCTTTGCGCTGGTAACCTTGCGCATTCAGTACGGCCAGCTTCTCCTCCGGGATCTCCAGACGCAGCGTTTCCGTCACGAAGTATCGGTCGTCGATCGCGCCACGAATGAAGTTCATCGCAGGTGAACCAATAAAGCCTGCAACGAACATATTCGCCGGCTCGTTGTAAACCTGCTTCGGCGCGCCCACCTGCTGAATGATGCCGTCTTTTAAAATCACAATACGCGTCGCCATCGTCATGGCTTCCGTCTGATCGTGCGTCACGTAAATCATGGTGGTGTTGAGCTTCTGGTGCAGCTTGCTGATTTCAGCGCGCATCTGTACACGAAGCTTGGCATCGAGGTTTGACAGCGGTTCATCCATCAGGAAGACCCCTGCTTCACGCACTATCGCCCTGCCTAACGCCACGCGCTGACGCTGACCACCTGACAATGCGCCAGGTTTACGCTGGAGATAGTCGCGTAAACCCAGGATCTGGGCCGCCCAGCTAACACGTTCTTCGATGATGGAAGGTGCTATTTTTTGCATCTTCAGGCCAAACGCCATGTTGTCGTAGACCGTCATATGCGGATAGAGCGCATAGTTCTGGAAGACCATTGCGATATCACGGGACTTGGCGGGAACTTCATTCATACAAACCCCGTCAATAATCAGTTCACCTGCGCTGATCTCCTCAAGGCCGGCAATCATTCGCAACGTCGTGGATTTCCCACAGCCCGATGGACCGACGAAGACGATAAATTCTTTATCTTCAATCTCGAGATTGAAATCCTTAACCACGTGGACCTGGTTATCATAGATTTTCTGAATGTGTTTCAGAGACAGTTGAGCCATTATTAATTCCTTATCAATACGCCCGGGATGCCCAGAACGCCGTCAGGCGTTCCCAGGTCAGTTCCTGCGTTGAATGAAGTTGTAATCCCGCATGGTTCAGGCCAGGCCCAATCCCGACCGACAGCATTCCTGCGGCGTTGATCGCATCTACCCCTGCGGCGGCATCTTCGATACCAATGGCCTCTTCTGGACGCACGTTCAGTCCTTTACAGGCTGCAAGGAAGATCTCCGGGTCCGGCTTTGAGCGGCAAATGCGCGAAGCATCGGCGCAAAAATCGAAAGCCTGATGAATACCCAACGCGTGCAAAATCCCAGGGGCATTAAGCGATACGGATGCCAGCCCAATTTTGACCTTCGCGGCGCGAATATCCGCCAGCACGTCGCGAATACCCGGGAGCAGCGAATCCTGCGTCAGTGATGCCAGCGACTGGACGTAAAGCGCGTTTTTTTTCGTTGCCAGCGCCAGGCGCTGCTCGTCACTAAACATCCCCTCTTTCCCGCCATGTTTCAGAATGCGCTGGAGGGAGTCCATACGGCTTATTCCCTTCAGCTGTTCGTTAAATACTTCATCGAAGGTAATACCAATCTCCTCCGCCACGGCGCGCCAGGCCAGAAAGTGAAGATGCGCGGTATCGGTGATCACCCCGTCCAGATCGAATACAACAGCGTTAAGCGTCATGGCGCCCCTCCGTGGTAGCGGTCCCATTAACAGGTGCAAGAAAGTCCTTATGCGCGCAGACTTTTCGCCCTGATACGTGCAGCGTTTTACCCCACAGCGTCAACGTGACAGGTGCGGTAGTCTCAATGGTTAACTGGTCATCTTCACAGGTAATGTACATTGTTGCGTCCCGCCACCGCAGCGGGAAGGCGAGTTTCTGCCAGTGAACAGGCAGTTTCGGTGAAAGATGCAGCTTCCCTTCGCTAATGTGCAGGCCAGCAAACCCCTGAATAGCGCCCAACCAGATCGCACCGGTGGCGGCGGCATGAATACCGTCATCACTGCTGTGTGGGTCGTCCCCCAGATCGATGGCGATACCGTCACGCCAGAAGGCATACGCCCCCTCGGTGTCACCGCAGCGTGCGAGCACAATGCCGTGAATGGCTTTACTCAGGGATGAATCATGAATCGTGCGTGGCTCGTAGAACGCCAGATTGGCGGCACATTGCTGCGGCGTAAACCGTTCCGGCAGCAGGTAGTTAAGCATCACCACATCGGCCTGCTTCAGGATCTGCATCTCGTTCACTTCCGCGCGAGAGTAATCAAGCAAAATGGTTTGCTTACCCGCTTTGGCTTTATAGCGGCTCAGATCGATGGCAGGTTTTGCCATGAAGGTATCATCCTGCGGGATCACACCGTCTGCGTCGGCCTCTGGCAGCCACAGGCGCGCCAGGAACTTCCCGGCATTCTCCATAAAACGCGCATCTTCACGGCCAAACATCGCCATAAACTGACGCGCGCAGGCAACGTTGTGCCAGGCCAGATAGTTGGTGTAGGCGTTGTTGTTGACATGCTCGGTGTATTCATCCGGTCCGATCACGTCATGGATCTCAAGACGACCATTGATTTCCGTCGCGCGTCCCATCCAGAACGAAGCGGTTTCCATCAGTAGCGTCAGCCCCTCATTCCGCATAAAGGCATCGTCGTGTGTTGCCTGCCAGTAAGCGACCACGGCCCAGGCGATATCAGCCACGATGTGATGTTCAGCGAGTGCGGAAGCCACCTTCTGGCGAACCCCGGTGCGGATGTTGATTGCCGCGAATTCTGGCGTCTCTTCCTGTCCGCTGGCCGCACTTTCCCACGGGAACAATGCACCCGGCCAACCGTTACGGCGCGCTTTTTCCCGTGCGCCTGCCAGATTAAGCCAACGATAGCGTAGCAGGCTGCGGGCAATCTGCGGGCGGGTAAACAGATGGAACGGCAGCAGGAAAATTTCGGTATCCCAGAAGACGTGCCCCTTGTACCCCTCACCCGTCAGCCCTTTCGCCGCAATACTGCTTCGCTCATCATGAGCAGGCGTCATTGTCGTCAGATGCCAGACGGCGTAATCCAGCGCCAGCTGATCCTGTTGCTCTGTGGAAGTCACTTCCACACGTGCGTCGCGCCAGACATCTTTCCAGGCATACGCTGAGCTTTCAAGCAACGCCTCATAGCCTCTTGCCGCACAGACTTTAAGATCGGCCAGCGCGTTGCGCGCGAATGACTCCTGCGACAGCGCTTTCTCGCTACGATGAGCCACCCAGACGATCTTCTCAAGCGTGACAGTGTCACCTCGAGCAATCGTCAGCGAATGATGCACGCTGAGACGGCGGTTTTTGGCGGTGAAACAGCTGTCGCTCTTCGTCGAGAGCTGGCAAAACGCCGAAACCACAACCTCAGATGCACGGTCCTGCGTTTCATACACGCCCTGCATGTAGTGCTGGTCAAAGATCCTGACCGAGATTTCATCCAGATGCTGTCTGCCGCTGTTCGTTTGTGTCGCATCTATGCCGGTTTTCAGCACGGCCTGAGCGTCGCCATCAAGCGGTGTGATCGAGAGCTGCATTGCCACTAAGGGCAACTGGTCCAGCGAAACAAAACGACGGCTCTCCAGCCGATAACGTTTCCCGTCGGGTGCACGCCAGACAACGTTGCGATGCAGTTCGCCGTTAGCAAAGGCCAGCTCGCGCTGCCATTCAAGAATTTCGCCTGACAGAAGCGTGAAATTGACGCCATCAAGCTCAACATCAATACCGGTGATATCCGGCAGATTGACCAGCTCAGTAGTCTCGTTGCGACCCGCGCAATGATAAAGCCCCGCGAGATACATGCCTCTGATCTGCTGGGTGTAATCTTCTTCATGCGTAGCGCGAATGCCCATGTAGCCATTCCCGCATGTCATGACAGAGGCATATTTGTTCAGGCTGTGAGGACAAAAGCCCGGATCGTTTAATACAGACACGTTCAGCATAATGTCACGCTTTCCCCTGTTTCTGCTGATTCATAAAGCGCGGCAACAAGCTGTTGTATAACCAGACCCTGTTCTGCGTCAGCGATCATAACGTGCTCTCCCAGCACATGACGCACGAAGGCATCCATACAGCGCAGATGGCGCTGATCGTCCGCCTCTTCACGATGGATAAGGGTTTCTAAAACACCGGCTTCGTCGTTATAGATATGCGCCGGGAACAGCGTTGCGCCTGCCTTATCACCGCAGAAAGAGACGTTCATGATGGACTGCTCGCGGATGTTAAGCGCAAAGGAGGTGTCCAGACGCAGAACGCCGCCGTTGCAGAATTCAATCGTGCCAAACAGGGCATCTTCCACGGTAAACTGCGTAGGATCCCATTCGCCAAACTGACCGTTGTGTTTCCGGTTCCCCAGTCTCTGGAAGCTGTGCGCGGTTACCCGCTTCACAGCCGGGAAACCCAGCACGTACATCGCAGCATCCAGCATATGAATGCCGATATCGATAAGCGGCCCGCCGCCCTGGAGCGATTTATTGGTGAAAACGCCCCACCCCGGCACACCGCAGCGACGCAGCGCCTGCGCGGAAGTGAAGTAAATTTCACCGAGTGTGCCGTTCATTACCGCATCGCGCAGGAGCTGGGTGTCCAGGGCAAAGCGATGATGAAAATCATACGCAAGGACTTTTCCTGCCTTGTGCGCCGCGATGCGCATCTGGTCGGCCTGTTCCGGCGTCATTGCCGGCGGCTTTTCACACATCACATGGCAACCCGCTTCGAGAGCCGTCATCACATGTTCAAAATGGAACCGGTTAGGCGAACAGACGCTCACCACATCCGGTTTTACTTTCTGCAACATCTCGTGAGCGTCCTGCCATGCCGATGGAATGGCATAACGTTCCGCGAACGCCTGTGCCTGCTCAAGGCGGCTGTCCATGACAGCCACCATTTGAACATCACTGCGCGTGGCGTAATACGAGGCATGCACTTTGTCTGCAACCTGCCCGGCGCCAATGATGGCGACGCGCAGAGGCAAAGGTGTAGAAGCACTCATCACGCTCGTCATCCTTAGCATTCACGCAGGTAATTGAGTGAGTCCTGATAGGCTTGAGCCGGATCGTCGGCACGAACCCGGCACTCGTACACCACATAACCCTGATAGTTATCAGCACGCAGCTGACCGAACAGGCTGGCGAAATCGAGGCTGCCGCTGCCCGGCTGATAGCGGTGGTTATCAGCAATGTGCACATGACCCAGCAGGTCGCGGTTGTGATGCAGCGCTTCCGTCAGTGAGTCTTCTTCAATGTTCATGTGGTAGAAATCACCGATGATCTGCACGTGCTTCAGGCCGTTCTCTTCGATATAACGACGCGCGTCGGCCAGGGTGTTGATCATATGATCCTGATAGCGGTTCAGCGGCTCCAGGTAGACGGTAGTACCGGTGCGCGCTGCTACCTCATCCAGCCAGCGCAGGGAAGCGCTGACCGCTTTGCGATCGCCATCCAGGCTACGTGGCGAAGTCATTGGCGGCAGACGGAAGGTAAACATCCCCCAGGCAGCCGGGACGATAATCCCTTTGCCGCCCACTTCTGCCAGCGCTTCCAGAATGCGTTCAATCTGCTGGAGACCGTTCAGGCGGCGTTCTTCGATGAAATCCCCGATCCAGCCATCGTATCCGCCACACGCCGTCGTAACCGGCAGACCGGTGGCTTTGATAGCGGCTTTCACTTCGTCGAGATGTTCAACCAGCAGCCGGCCATCTATTTCGTAGCCATCAAATCCCATCGCTTTGATGTATTTGAATTTTTCCATGATAGTGGTCGGGAAAAAGGCCTGGTTTTGTGTTGCGATTTTCATGATTTGCTGTCCTTAGCTTAAAAAGTAACGCCCATTTTGATACTGAGTTCCGGGTGCTGATCGACATACTTCATGTAGCTTTCCGGGCTGGTGGTGAAGGTGACGACCGGGTCGATCAGATCTTCACAATTGAGATAACCGTTCATCAGCAATTCCCAGCAGGTCTCTTCAATACGCTTGCGACTCCAGCGTGGGTAATCCGGGTTGGGTTCACTGCATGCGCGGGAGAAGACAATCTTCGCGTTGTTGAAGTGTGCTTCGCGGCCCAGGTTGAAGCCTGCCGCAAAAGGTTTGGCGAAAGCCACGTAAGAGATCGTGCCGCCGTAGGCGAGTCCGCGCAGCGCAGATTGCAGCGCATCTGCAAAGCCGCTGGTTTCGATGATCACATCCGCGCCCTGCTTGCCGGTCAGTTTCTTAATTTCAAGACCGACATCGGTACCGATTGGGTTCAGGCAGTGGTCTGCACCGTGACGGCGGGCAATCTCACAGCGATGTTCAATAGGATCGACACCAATAACCACTGACGCGCCAGCTTTTTTCGCCAGCTGAATCGCAATCTGGCCAATAGCGCCCAGCCCGACAACTACAACGAAATCCCCTACGCGGACGTTAGCATCACGCACGCCGCTCATGGCGAACTGAGCCGGATCGTAACAAACGGCGTTTTTCCAGGATGCGCCCTGCGGCATTTTGCGCAGCTTATAGTTGTTCACCGCGTTGACGATGACCGTTTCCTGCAATGGACCGTAGCAGCAAACGCTGTCGCCGATCTGGTATTCCGTTACGTCCGCACCACATTCGATGATGTCGCCGACGATCATGTTCCCCAGCTGGAATTTACCAAATTCGATACCGCGCGCTGCACCTTCTTCACGCGGGGTAAACATCTGCCACTCCGCGTTGAACTCTTCATCGATGAACGGGCTTGCCGCGCGGAAATCCACAACTTCGGTGCCGTGTTTCGGGGCGCCATAACGGGCACGAATCTTCACTTCATGTGCTGCAACAGGACGATCTTCGTATTCCACCAGCGCCGCTACACGAGGCACTGTCGCAACTAATTTTTTCATGACTCACTCCTTGTTAAAATCGGCCGCCTCAGCCCTTTACGCCGCCGGCGGTCAAACCACTTTTAATAAAACGTTCAGACAGGGCATACATAATGACAACGGGCAGTGCGGTCACCAGCGATGCCGCCATCATGCGACCCCAGATGTAATCTGGCGTACTGAAGAGCGTGTTCAGCCCCACCGGCAACGTGAAGTTGCTGGCGCTGGACAGGAAAATGGAGGCGAACAGGTAGTCATTCCACGCCACCATGAAGCAGTAAACGAAGACTGACACCAGACCCGAGATCGCCAGCGGCACGGTGATGCGGAAGATGATTTGCAGGCGGTTCAGGCCGTCCATCATCGCGGCTTCTTCGATTTCGTCCGGGATAGTGTCGAAATAGCTGCGCAGCATAAAGACCGCAGTCGGCAACGTCTGCGTCACCATGGTGATGATCAGCGCCAGCTCGGTGTCATAAATGCCGAGCGCGGTGATGATTTTGAACAGCGGCACTACCAGCAGGATCCCGGAGAACATATAGACGGTGTAGAAGCTCGCATTGATCGTCGTGCGCCCTTTAAAGCGCAGTTTGGATAATGCATAAGCGCCCAGCGTACCGAGAAACACCGCAATGACCGAGGAGGTCAGTGACACCACCATGCTGTTACGGAAGTAATCCACAAACGGGAAAATCAGCGGGTTAAAGATGTCGATGTAGTGCTGTAACGTCCACTCCTGCGGCAGGATAGTCGGATGCAGTGAGATAGCCTCTTTCGCGCTTTTGAACGATGTCATCAGCATCACAAAAAACGGAAACAGCGTGATAATCAGGAATACCGCCAGTCCCAGATAAAAACCGATACGGCCCAGAACGCGTTTATTTGTTGCCATTGAGGTTTACCCTTTTTCTGGTCAGCAGAATGACAGCGAAGATGATCACAAACAGCACAACGGAAATGGCGGCTGCTTTACCCAGGTCATTGAACGCAAAGGCGGTTTTGTAGAGATATACGCCCAGAATGTCGACCTTGGTGGTGAGCAGATAAACATCCGCAAACATGTAGAACATCCAGATGGTTCGCAGCGTGACCACCGTGGCCAGCACCGGCATGATGGCTGGCAACGTCACGATACGAAAACGCTGCCAGGCATTCGCCCCGTCCATCTCTGCCGCTTCGTACAAGGATTTATCAATGGTCTGTAGAATCGCGAGGAACGAGATAAAGGCATACGGGAAGTAACGCCAGATGGCGAACAGCACGACCAGGACAAAACTGCTGCCAGGGTTATCGAACCACAGCGGCGCCTGATCGTAGAGATGCAGCAGATCAACGCCAAGATAGTTCACAATTCCGTAGCCGTTGTTGAACATGTATTTCCAGGCAAATACCAGTGAAATATACGGCGTCACATAGGACAGTATCACCAGTGAACGTGCCGTTTTCCGCATGCGGAATTCACGGTTAAAGAAAATCGCTACGGCCAGCCCCAGTCCGGTGCTGCCGATCACCACCAGCGCCGTATACCAGAACGTCATCCACAGGGAGTGCCAGAACGCAGCATCGCCCAGGATGCGCATGTAGTTATCCAGACCGACGAACACCGCATCAATACGCGGATTCAGCGGTAAACGTAAAAAACTGATTTCAATGTTAGAAATCATTGGCCAGGCCACCAGGCCCCCCAGCAAAATCAGGCTGGGGGCCAACAGCAGCATGGCGAAAGGCATATCTGAACGACCAGAAAACAACGTCTTCATAATTCCCTTCGCAAAGCGCTCCTATCGTTGTGATATCAGGTCAGTTAGTTTCTTCTGGCTGTTGCTTAACGTCGCACTGAGATCTTTTTGTCCCACCGTCACGTTATGCACCATGGAACTGATAATGCCGGACCCGGTAACATCTCCCATGCGGGTAAAGTTCTTGTCGCCCACGGCACCAAACACCTGGACGTTCGGGAACTGCGCAATCAGCTCGTAAGGCAGTTGACCAAAGGCCTTGATAACGTCGTTGTTTTTCCAGGAATCAGTGCCCACCACGAGTTTATTGACCGGTAGCGCGGCGCCCGGAGACATCATGACCCAATCAGAGGCGTTCTGAGCCTGCTCCATCCAGGTGACAAATTTCTCGGCGGCCTGCGTTTCCTCTTCGGTCTGGCCGGTAGTGATCGTCAACGAAGTGATCATGCCGTACACGGCAGATGATTTTTCCGTCGGGACCACGAACCCCAGGTTGGCCGGATTGCCATCTTTGAAGACCGCGGGCAGGATATAGGTAGAGTAAACGGCCATAGGCGCAGAACCGTTCATGAAGGCGTCTTTGATCTCCATGACATCATTCGAGCCCGGCATGGTGTTCGCGGCCAGTGCCCTATAAAACTCCAGCGCTTTCGACATCTCAGGGGTATCGATTTTCACGCTGCCGTTTGCATCAAAGACGTTGGCCCCTCCTGACAAAGCAAATTGCGAGAAGGCCTGCTCCGTCATGACGCTTTCTGCGGTTGGAAGCGCGATGCCGTAATGTTTTTTCGCCGGATCGTTGAGCGCCTGACTGGCTTTCAGCAGTTGTTCCCAGTTGTGCGGTTCCTCGATCCCCGCTGCCGCGAGCGCATCTTTGTGATACCAGACGCCGGACAGCCAGGCGCTAACCGGCACCCCCGTCCATGCGCTGCCATCTTCCGTGCGAACAACGCGTAAAATACCGTCGTAAAATGTCTCCTCGCCCACCGCCTTGACGGCGCGGCCGATGGCGTCACGATCCAGCAACTGCTCTTTATCCATGACTTTGGCGTAGTCATGACTGATCTCTATCACCTCCGGTAGCGCACCGGTACGGGCCAGAGTAATAACCTTGGTGTTATAGGCATCTTCCTCAACGGGTACCTGTTTCACCGTTATAGTCGGGTTCTCTTTTTCGAATTTTTCAATCAATTTCGTGATAACGGCCTGACGCTCCTGTTCTACCGACGAGTGCATAAACTCAATGGTGACCTGAGATGCTTTATCGTCCTTACAGCCTGATAACAGGGCGCACGAAACCAGTGCTGATAACAGCACAATTTTTGGCATTTTCATTTTAGGGTCCTTTTTAGTTTTCTTTAATCCACATTACCTGCCATGGATTGAGGATCAGCTCCGTACCGCTAATATCCTGTCCTGATAATAATTCCTTACCAGAAAGCGTTTGTTCATAAACGGTCTGCATTTTATTGCTAAAATTAAATAATGCTGTAATTCGCTCGCCATTTTCAGCAACACGAATAATTTTAAGAATTTGTTTACCCACTGCGTCGAAAGCAGCCTGACTATCCGGATGGAACGCCCTCTCGCCGCGACGAATAGCGATAAACTCACTCAAACGAGAATAAATTTGATAACGAATACTCTTCTTATTATTCAGTTCGCTATCAAGCTGCCCCGCCGTGTATTTTTTCCGGTTAATCGCGCGGTTATATCCGAGGCGTTCGACGCCTTCATAATCGTTCCGCGAACCAAGAATGCTCTGAATATAAACAGCCGGGACGCCTGGGAAACTTAACAACAAAGCATGCGCGAGGAGGAACCTTGCAATACGTTCCTCATCTGAACTGTCTTGTAAACTTAACGCATCAAGATAGGTGACATTAATTTCATAAGGGCTTCGCGTTCCGTCAGGATTATTTTTCCAGTTGACCAGCGCGCCTTCCTGCTGAAGATTTTCGACCAACGAGAGGATCTCTGATTCCGGAAGAATGCCGCGTAGCGGATTCAAACCGATACCATCATGCGAGGCCAGGAAATTAAACCATGTAGTGTGTGAAGAAGGCAGTGCCAGCGACCCCGCCCATTGGCAAAGTGCTTTCACATCCTGACGATGAACGGCATGCAGCACCAGCGGAGGTAAGGAAAACTGATAGACCATCTGGGCTTCGTTTTCACCATCACCGAAGTAAGAGATGTTGTCTTTGTGCGGAACATTTGTCTCAGTAATGATCACCGTTCCAGGTGCCACGGCGTCCGTAATGGCGCGGAACAGCTGAATAAGGCAATGGGTTTGTTCCAGATGGATGCAGGTTGTTCCCGGGATTTTCCACATAAACCCGACCGCATCCAGACGGATATAACGCGCCCCTTCCATGAGGTAATGGAGCAGAACGTCAACCATTGCAATCAGCACCTGCGGCGAGGCGAAATTGAGATCGATCTGGTCATCGCTGAATGTAGTCCATAAATGACGAACGCTGCCATCATTAAGCGTAAACGGCGTCAACAGCGGTAAAGCGCGTGGGCGCGTCACCGCGGATAAATCGGTTTCCGGGTCGACAGAAATAAAGAAATCTTCATAACCAGGCTTCTGCTCCAGATAATTCGCAAACCATTCGCTTTTCGCTGACATATGATTGCAAACGAAATCAAACATTAAGCTGGCTGACTGTTTTAATTCCGCGACATCGCGCCAGTTTCCCGTTTCAGGTGCAACGGTATGATAATCAATAACGGAAAAACCATCATCTGATGACCACGGATAGAAAGGTAAAAGATGGACATGAGAAAAAGTACGAGAAAGCCACTCATTATAGAACCGGGTAAATACCGGCAATGCTTTCTCCCCTTTCGCGGAGATCTGATCGGCATAGGTAATCAGAACAACATCTTTTTCATCCCAGCCTGACTTACGCTTCTCCGTAATATTAACCGCCGCCTGTTGAAGCTTAGTTAATAACACGTCAAGGTGTGCATCTGAAAATGATTCACCGTAAATATGATTGATAAGGTATTTAATTTTTGCGTTCACATTATTTTCCATGGTAGCGGTCCCACGGAGTGGCAATCTACTCCCATGAAAAATATCTGTCAACGGACCTGGGGGCTGAAAAAGGCATTCTCAAAGCAGCGCAACGCAGTAATGTGAGCTGCCGCAAAGAAAGAGAAAAAGCAGAGGGGGAATTCATGCCCTCTCTCAGCGCGAGAAAGGGCTTATATGAGCGGGATTAGCGTGAAAAGTAGCGACGTGAAACGCGTTTTGCCAGTTTTTGTAACAGCGGCTCCAGGGCGACCGCCAGCAACATTCTGACCGGCTTACGGGCAACAGACTTGATCGCCCAGCCCGCCACACCAGCCGGACCATAACGTAACGCCGTCATCAGAACCAGTTTACCTGCGATTTTCAGGCCGGGTTTTACCTTCTGACCGGCCTGTTGCCAGTTTTGTTTCATGTAAGTTCTCTCTTAAAGCTGACGGAAACGACTTCTCAGCGTAAAGGTATCGGAGGTGACATAACGTTCCATCTCGCGCAATCGCTTCTCCCCTGCGCTCAGCTGTTCATCCACCGCGTTAAGAAGATCGCTGCTGGTTGGCGTGTTTTCCGCATCCAGCTCACCTTCCGGCATCGGATCAAGTACAAACGACAGAATGATGTAAGCCACCAGTGTAATAAAGGCCAGGCCAAAGAAAATCGACAATACGGTGACCACACGTACCAGTTTTACCGGGACATCCAGATAGTGTGCCAGCCCGGCGCAAACGCCCCGAACCATGCCCTGCTGCGGGATGCGCCACAGTTTTTTATTCAGATTTAGTCCAGCCATTAACGCTCCCTCCAGTTCGGGTGTTCCGCATCCAGGATGGCTTCCAGCGCCTGAATACGTTCGCGCATTTTGTTTGCCTCAGAAGAGAGCTGCGCCAGCCGCTGTTGCTCGCTTTGCGACAGCTCCCCGCGAGAAGAGCGGTTGCTGTAGTGCAGCCATAACCAGATGGGCAGAACAAACAGCACGAAAATTGTCAGGGGTATTGCCAGAAAAAGCGCGCTCATGTGTACTCCTTGTCTTGCGATGCGGCACGCTCAGGTGCCGCAGGATTTATTATTGGTGGTCTTGCTTCATTTTGGCTTTCAGCGCCGCCAGCTGCTCGCTAATTTCATCATCGGCTTTCAGGTCAGCAAACTGCTGATCCAGGGTTTTCTGCTTACCGATGCTGTGGCTTTCGGCTTCCGCTTCCATGTGGTCGATACGACGTTCGAACGATTCGAAACGCGCCATCGCTTCATCCAGTTTGCCGCTGTCCAGCTGGCGACGCACGTCGCGGGACGAACTTGCAGCCTGGTGGCGCAGCGCCAGCGCCTGTTGACGTGCACGGGTTTCGCTGAGTTTGTTTTCAAGCTCACCAATCTCTTTCTTCATACGCGTCAGAGTATCATCCACCAGCGTCACTTCATGTTCCAGCGTGGCAACCATATCGGTCAGCTTCTGCTTCTCAATCAGCGCAGCGCGGGCCAGATCTTCTTTATCTTTGCGCAGCGCCAGTTCAGCTTTTTCCTGCCACTCGTTAAGCTGGGCAGTCGCCTGCTCGATACGACGCGTTAACTGCTTCTTCTCTGCCAGCGCGCGGGCGGAGGTGGAGCGTACTTCAACCAGCGTGTCTTCCATCTCCTGAATCATCAGGCGCACCAGCTTCTGCGGATCTTCTGCTTTCTCCAGCAGCGAGTTGATGTTGGCGTTCACGATGTCGGCAAAACGAGAAAAAATACCCATAATTCAATCCTCATAGTTCTGTTATCGGGCGATGCCCTGCTGAGTAGTTAATACAAATCCCATGCCAACTTTTTATCTTATTGATTTTACTGGGTGTGATTGATATTTATCCATCCAGCGGCTATTCTCACCTGGTGAATATCACTAAGGAGTGGTTAATTTCATTATGGCTGAATATAAAGACAATTTGCTTGGCGAGGCAAACAGCTTCCTGGAAGTGCTTGAGCAGGTATCGCGCCTGGCGCCGCTGAATAAACCGGTGCTCATTATCGGTGAGCGCGGAACGGGTAAGGAACTTATCGCTAACCGTCTGCACTTTCTGTCTGGCCGCTGGGACGGGCCTTTTATTTCGCTTAACTGCGCGGCGCTGAATGAAAATCTGCTCGACACGGAGCTTTTCGGTCATGAAGCCGGCGCGTTTACTGGCGCACAAAAACGGCACCCCGGTCGTTTTGAACGTGCCGATGGCGGAACGCTCTTTCTCGACGAGCTGGCGACCGCGCCAATGCTGGTACAGGAAAAGCTGCTGCGCGTCATTGAGTATGGCGAACTGGAACGCGTTGGCGGAAGTCAGCCGCTTCAGGTTAACGTTCGCCTGGTGTGCGCCACTAACGCCGATCTGCCCGCGATGGTTGCAGAAGATAAATTCCGCGCCGACCTGCTGGACCGGCTGGCTTTCGATGTCGTCCAGTTGCCGCCGCTGCGTGAGCGACGCAGCGATATCATGCTGCTGGCCGATCAATTTGCCATTCAGATGTGCCGGGAACTGGGCCTGCCGCTCTTTCCGGGCTTCAGCGAACAGGCCACCGAGACCCTGCTCGGTTACCACTGGCCGGGGAATATCCGTGAACTGAAAAACGTGGTGGAACGGTCTGTTTACCGTCATGGCAGCAGCGAGACCGAACTGGACAACATTATTCTCGATCCGTTTCGGCGCGAGGTTAAACAGCCCCTTGCTCCGGCGGCGCGCCAGCATGATCCGGCGTTGCCGCTCGATTTACGCCAGTTCCAGCATCAGCAGGAGCAGCAACTGCTGGAACGGAGCCTGAAAGAGGCGAAATATAACCAGAAACGGGCAGCTGAACTGCTGGGTCTGACCTACCATCAGTTAAGGGCATTGCTCAAAAAACATCAAATGCGCTGACATTATCAGCACTTACCCCCAGACATTTTTACGAAGCAGGCGTAAGTGCGATACACTTTGCAGATCGAATCTAAAAACCTTAAAAACTATGCGCCTGGTTTTATCATCCCTGTTTGCACTCGGTCTGTTCAGCAATCTGGCCTTTGCTGCGCCCGATCGTACTGCGCCTCCTGATATTCGTGATAGTGGTTTCGTCTATTGCGTCAGCGGGCAAGTTGATACCTTTAACCCGCAAAAGGCGGGGAGCGGCGTGATTGTTGATACGCTGGCCGCACAGATTTACGATCGCCTGCTCGACGTCGATCCTTATACCTATCGGCTGGTTCCGGAGCTTGCTGAAAGTTGGGAAGTGCTTGATAACGGCGCCACGTACCGCTTCCGTCTACGCGATGATGTGGCTTTTCAGCACACCCCGTGGTTTACCCCAACCCGCAAGCTCAACGCGGATGACGTGGTTTTCACCTTCCAGCGCATCTTTAACCGCAACCATCCGTGGCATAACGTCAACGGCGGAAACTTCCCCTACTTCGACAGTCTGCAATTCGCGGACACGGTCAAAAGCGTTCGTAAGCTGGATAACCGCACGGTTGAGTTTCGCCTGACGCGCCCGGACGCCTCCTTCCTCTGGCACCTGGCGACGCACTACGCGTCCGTCATGTCAGCCGAATACGCGGATCAGCTGACGAAAAAGGATCGTCAGGAACGTCTCGATCGTGAGCCTGTGGGCACAGGACCCTTCCAGTTAGCTGAGTACCGCGCCGGACAATACATTCGCCTGCAACGACACGATCATTTCTGGCGCGGCAAACCGCTGATGCCGCAGGTTATTGTCGATCTGGGTTCAGGTGGAACAGGTCGCCTCTCCAAACTGCTGACCGGTGAGTGCGACGTTCTTGCGTGGCCTGCGGCCAGCCAGTTGACTATTTTGCGCGACGACCCCCGCCTGCGCCTGACCCTGCGCCCGGGAATGAACATCGCCTATCTGGCGTTTAACACCGATAAGCCACCGCTGAATAATCCGGCCGTGCGCCATGCGCTGGCGTTAGCGATCAACAATCAGCGTCTGATGCAGTCGATTTATTACGGCACCGCGGAAACCGCCGCCTCTATTCTGCCCCGCGCCTCCTGGGCCTATGACGGCGAGGCGAAGATCACGGAATATAATCCGGCGAAAGCGCGCGAACAGCTTAAAGCACTGGGGGCAGAAAACCTGACGCTTCAGCTGTGGGTACCCACCAGCTCTCAGGCGTGGAACCCTAGCCCGCTGAAAACCGCCGAACTGTTGCAGGCAGATATGGCCCAGGTGGGCGTGAAGGTGATCATCGTTCCTGTCGAAGGCCGTTTCCAGGAGGCGCGTCTGATGGACATGAATCACGACTTAACGCTGGCTGGCTGGTCTACCGACAGTAACGACCCGGACAGCTTCTTCCGTCCGCTGCTGAGCTGTGCGGCGATCAACTCCCAGACCAACTACGCGCACTGGTGTAACCGGGAATTTGATGCTGTGCTGCAAAAAGCCCTCTCATCTCAACAGCTTGCTTCACGCATTGAGGCCTACGATGAAGCGCAAAATATTCTGGCCAGAGAGCTTCCCGTGTTGCCGCTTGCCTCTTCCCTGCGCCTTCAGGCCTACCGTTACGATATAAAAGGGCTGGTACTGAGCCCGTTTGGTAACGCCTCCTTCGCGGGCGTGACTCGTGAGAAAGAACAAGAGGTGAAAAAACCATGATTATATTTACCTTGCGGCGGCTGCTATTACTGCTGGTCACCCTGTTCTTCCTGACCTTTGTCGGCTTTAGCCTTAGCTACTTTACGCCGCACGCCCCGCTTCAGGGCTCATCCCTCTGGGACGCCTGGCTGTTCTGGTTTAACGGCCTGTTGCACTGGGATTTTGGCGTGTCCAGCATCAACGGACAGCTCATCTCTGAGCAGCTGAAGATGGTTTTCCCGGCCACCATGGAGCTGTGTATACTCGCCTTTGGCTTTGCCCTCATGGTGGGGATCCCGGTGGGGATGCTGGCGGGAATTTATCGCAATAAATGGCAGGATAAATTCATCAGCGCGCTTGCCTTAATTGGCTTTTCCATCCCTGTTTTCTGGCTGGCGCTGCTGCTTACCCTCTTCTTCTCACTGACGTTAGGCTGGCTTCCGTTGTCTGGCCGTTTCGACCTGTTGTATAACGTGCAAACGGTGAGCGGCTTCGCCATCGTTGACGCCTGGCTTTCCGATTCAGTCTGGCGCGACGAAATGATCGTGAGCGCCCTGCGCCATATGGTGCTGCCAGTGCTCACGCTGGCCGTCGCACCGACGACCGAAGTGATCCGCCTGATGCGCATCAGCACTATCGAAGTCTTCGATCAAAACTATGTGAAAGCCGCCGCCACACGCGGACTGTCTCGCCTGACGATTCTACATCGCCATGTGCTGCACAATGCGTTGCCGCCGGTAATCCCACGGCTTGGGCTGCAATTCTCAACCATGCTGACGCTGGCGATGATCACCGAGATGGTTTTCAGCTGGCCGGGCCTTGGACGCTGGATGATCAACGCCATTCGCCAGCAGGATTACGCTGCGATCTCCGCCGGAGTGATGGTGATTGGCTCGCTGGTTATTATTGTTAACGTTGTTTCCGATATTTTGGGTGCCATGGCCAACCCGTTGAAGCATAAGGAATGGTATGCCTTACGATAACGTCTACAGCGAAAAGCGCACGCCTGGTGCGCTACGCACCGTGTGGCGTAATTTCTACGGCGACACCACGGCGATGATCGGCTTTTACGGCTGCATTGGCCTCGTGTTGCTGTGTGTTTTGGGTTCGTGGTTTGCCCCGTATGGCATCGATCAGCAGTTCCTTGGTTATCAGCTTTTACCGCCATCGTGGTCGCGTTACGGGGAGGTTTCGTTCTTCCTGGGGACTGATGATCTCGGACGCGACGTGCTAAGTCGTTTACTGAGCGGCGCCGCACCTACGGTAGGCGGCGCGTTCGTGGTCACCCTGGCCGCCGCGATATGCGGCCTTGCGCTGGGCATTTTTGCCGGCTCAACCCACGGGCTGCGGTCTGCCGTGCTTAATCATATTCTTGATACCTTGCTCTCGATTCCTTCGCTGTTGCTGGCGATTATCGTCGTGGCCTTCGCGGGGCCGCACCTCACACATGCGATGTTCGCCGTCTGGCTGGCCATTCTGCCCCGCATGGTGCGATCGGTTTACAGCCTGGTTCACGACGAACTGGAGAAAGAGTATGTCGTCGCCGCCCGTCTGGACGGTGCCACCACGTTTAATATTTTGTGGTTTGCCGTGCTGCCTAACATTGCCGCCGGGCTGGTGACGGAGATCACCCGCGCCCTGTCGATGGCGATTCTTGATATCGCAGCGCTGGGCTTCCTGGACCTGGGCGCGCAGCTCCCCTCCCCGGAATGGGGCGCAATGCTCGGCGATGCTCTGGAGCTGATTTACGTCGCGCCGTGGACGGTCATGCTGCCAGGCGCGGCCATCATGGTGAGCGTTCTGCTCGTTAACCTGCTTGGCGACGGGATCCGCCGCGCAATCAATGCGGGGGTGCAATAATGCCGTTACTTGATATCCGCAACCTCACGATCGAAATTAAAACGGGCGAAGGCTGGGTTAAAGCGGTGGATCGCATCAGTATTACGCTCGCAGAGGGCGAAATACGCGGGCTGGTGGGCGAATCGGGTTCCGGTAAGAGTCTAATCGCCAAAGCCATTTGCGGCGTGGCGAAGGACAACTGGCGGGTGACCGCCGACCGTATGCGTTTCGACGACATCGATCTGTTGCGTCTCTCCCCGCGCGAACGCCGTAAACTGGTGGGCCATAACGTCTCGATGATTTTTCAGGAGCCGCAATCCTGTCTCGATCCGTCCGAGCGCGTTGGGAAACAGCTGATGCAGAATATCCCCGGCTGGACCTATAAAGGCCGCTGGTGGCAGCGTTTCGGCTGGCGTAAACGCCGTGCCATTGAGCTATTGCACCGTGTGGGGATCAAAGACCATAAAGACGCGATGCGCAGTTTCCCCTACGAACTGACCGACGGTGAATGCCAGAAAGTGATGATTGCTATCGCCCTGGCCAATCAGCCGCGTCTGCTGATTGCGGACGAACCGACGAACGCGATGGAGCCAACGACTCAGGCGCAGATTTTCCGCCTGCTCACGCGTCTGAACCAGAATAACAACACCACCATTTTGCTGATCAACCATGACCTGCAAATGTTGAGCAAGTGGGCGGATAAAATTGACGTGATGTATTGCGGACAAACGGTAGAAACCGCGCCAAGTGAAGACCTGGTGACGACGCCGCATCATCCCTACACGCAGGCGCTGATCAGGGCGATCCCTGATTTCGGCAGCGCAATGCCACACAAGAGCCGTCTGAATACTCTGCCTGGCGCGATTCCGCTGCTGGAATCGCTGCCCATTGGCTGCCGTCTGGGTCCGCGTTGCCCGTATGCTCAGCGTAAATGCATTGAAACACCGCGCCTGACAGGGCCGAAAAATCATCTGTTTGCCTGTCATTTCCCGCTGAACATGGAGAGAGAGTGAAATGGTCGAAACCTTACTGGAAGTGCGTAACCTGAGTAAGACCTTTCGCTATCGCACCGGCCTGTTTCACCGTCAGACCGTCGAGGCGGTTAAACCGCTGAGTTTTACGCTGCGCGAAAAGCAGACGCTGGCGATTATCGGTGAAAACGGCTCGGGCAAATCGACCCTGGCAAAAATGCTCGCGGGTATGGTTGAGCCAAGCGGCGGTGAAATACTGATTGACGATCATCCTCTGGAATTTGGTGACTACTCTTTCCGCAGCCAGCGCATTCGGATGATTTTTCAGGATCCGTCAACGTCCCTCAACCCGCGCCAGCGTATTTCGCAGATCCTGGATTTCCCGCTGCGGTTGAATACCGACCTGGAGCCGGAAGCGCGTCGCAAACGGATTGTCGAAACCCTGCGTCTGGTAGGTCTCCTGCCCGACCATGTCAGCTATTACCCCCACATGCTGGCCCCTGGCCAAAAACAGCGTCTCGGACTGGCCCGCGCGCTGATCCTGCGCCCGAAGGTCATTATCGCCGACGAAGCGCTGGCGTCGCTGGACATGTCGATGCGTTCGCAACTCATCAACCTGATGCTGGAGCTACAGGAAAAGCAGGGGATATCGTATATCTACGTGACTCAGCACCTGGGCATGATGAAGCACATCAGCGATCAGGTGCTGGTGATGCACCAGGGTGAAGTCGTTGAGCGCGGCAGTACCGCTGACGTGCTGGCCTCCCCGCTCCACGACCTGACAAAACGCCTGATTGCCGGACACTTTGGTGAAGCATTGACGGCCGATGCGTGGCGGAAAGATCGTTAGCCGTTGCGTAACCCGCTTGCCAGCAGAGTAAACACCTCGATGGCATGCGGCAGCGTCTTCTGCGGCTCGTCACTCGCGGCAATCATCAAGGCAGCATTCAGCGCAACGCCGTTCAACAGATGGGCTGCGACTTTCGCATCCATTTTTTTAAGCACGTTGCGTTCGATTAATTTTTCGATGGTCTGGCGGGTCGACTCAAGACAGCTGTTCTGGCTGGGCCATTGCGCCGGATCGCCCAGAACGGCCGGACCGTCAAGAAGCACGATACGCTGAACTTCCGGAACGAGCGCCATGTTGATGTAGGCGATACCCTCCGCCAGCAGTCTTTCCCAATCATCGTCTGTGGCCGCGGCAACGGCTTTCGCGTTGCCCGCCATTTCGCTGTCTATCTACGCGACCACCGCCGCCAGTAACCCTTTCTTATCTCTGAAATTATGATACAGCGCACCGCGCGTTAACCCCACGCTTGCCGTCAGTTCATCCATCGACGCTGCAGCAAAGCCTTTCTCAGCAAACGCCTTTCGCGCCGCATGAATCAATTTTTCGCGATTTTCCTGAGCCGTTTCAGCACGACGTTTTGTAGCCATAGAACTTCCTATAAAAGCGATATTTTTAATTTGACATACGCGGCGTATGTGAATTACATTTTTTCACATACATTGCGTATGTTACTTCTCTTAAGTAACCACAACAACGCCTCTGACAGAAAAGGAAATGCCATGCATCCACGTAATCCTGTCTTCCCTGTCAATCGACATGCCCTTTATGAGGAACATGGCTATTCGGCTGCCATTCGCTCTGGCGATCTGTTATTTGTTTCCGGTCAGGTCGGCAGCCGCAGCGATGGCACGCCTGAGCCTGATTTCGCCGCTCAGGTGCAGTTGGCATTCGATAATTTACAGGCGACTTTGGCCGCCGCAGGATGCACTTTTGACGATCTGATTGATGTCACGACGTTTCATACCGATCCAGAAAACCAGTTCCCCGTCATCATGGAGGTGAAGAAACTGGTGTTTCCACAGCCACCTTACCCAAACTGGACGGCTATCGGCGTTAACTGGCTGGCCGGATTTGATTTTGAAATTAAGGTTATTGCCCGAATCCCCTCGCCAGCGAATTAATATCCGGCCGTCTTAGCGTGAAGCTTCTGGCCAACCTCTGGTTGGATGAGGCGAACCCAGCACCTGGTGATATACTGCTGGAATACACACGAAATAGCCTGATAAAGAGTCAGTTCAACGTCTTTCGTGCGCCCAGTCACGGCACGTGAGCGAGAAATATCGTGACACAAGGGGCTGTGAGTGGGCTATAATTTCGAGCTAATTTCGAATGATTTTGAAATACTGCCTGTAACGCTATGAATTACAAGGCAAAATAAGCAATGAATATAAGGATTAAAGCTATGGGTTTTCTTTCCGGTAAGCGCATTCTGGTAACTGGCGTTGCCAGCAAACTGTCCATCGCATATGGCATCGCACAAGCTATGCATCGCGAAGGCGCTGAGCTGGCGTTCACCTACCAGAACGACAAGCTGAAAGGCCGTGTTGAAGAATTTGCCGCGCAGCTGGGTTCCAGCATTGTTCTGGAATGTGACGTTGCACAAGACGAAAGCATTGATGGCATGTTTGCTGAACTGGCTAAAGCATGGCCGAAATTCGACGGTTTCGTTCACTCCATCGGCTTCGCTCCGGGCGACCAGCTGGACGGCGATTACGTGAACGCGGTTACCCGTGATGGCTTCAAAATCGCCCATGACATCAGCTCCTACAGCTTCGTTGCGATGGCAAAATCCTGCCGCGCGATGCTGAACCCGGGCGCCGCCCTGCTGACCCTGTCCTACCTGGGCGCAGAACGCGCTATTCCTAACTACAACGTTATGGGTCTGGCGAAAGCGTCTCTGGAAGCCAACGTGCGCTATATGGCGAACGCAATGGGTCCTGAAGGCGTGCGTGTTAACGCAATTTCTGCGGGTCCAATCCGTACTCTGGCCGCTTCCGGTATCAAAGATTTACGTAAAATGCTGGCACATTGCGAAGCGGTTACCCCGATTCGTCGTACCGTTACCATCGAAGATGTGGGTAACTCTGCGGCATTCCTGTGCTCTGACCTTTCCGCAGGTATCTCCGGCGAAGTGGTTCACGTGGACGGCGGCTTCAACATCGCTGCCATGAACGAGCTGGAAATCAAATAAGTCTGTTACTCTCTTCCCGCCTGGGAAGAGAGTTTTCTCCCCTCCCCGCACTTCGTTATTCCGTTCTGCTATTTGTTATCACCTAACAATATTTTTCCCCTCATCCGCCTTACGCCAGGATATTGATCGCCATTTTGAGATCAAGGAACGCCCATGGAACAACGCCGTTTTTCCGGCAAAGGCCACTGGTATCACGAAACCCAGTCGAATCATTCGCAGACGGACGTTCTGCCGCTGGTGCCTGAAGCCGCTAACGTCGACGATCGTTTTTTGCTCGATTTAGCCCTGCCTGACGACATTGCCGCAAGCTGTTGTGGGTGGCTTACGCCAGCCCGAACCTTGTGCCGCCTCTTATTCCCGCTCGATACTCCCGTAAACCGTCTGCACACGCTTAGCGCCTACGACAGACTGAGCACGGCGTTGACGGTTTCCCAGGTGTGTGGCGTCCAGCGGCTCTGTAACCACTACGCGGCGCTCCTCGCCCCCCTTCCGGGCCCCGACTCTTCCCGGGAAAGCAATCGACGCCTTGCAGAAATCACTCAGTATGCCCGCCAGCTGGCGAGCTCTCCGGACGTCATTGACGATAAAGCGCAAACTCAGCTTGATGAGGTGGGACTGACAACGTATGACATTGTGCTTATCAACCAGATCATCGGCTTTACTGGTTTTCAGGCGCGGGCGGTTGCAGTGTTTCAGGCGCTGCTTGGCCATCCGGTACGCTGGCTACCGGGACACCACATTCAGCCCCATACACTACCGCTGAGCTTTACCCGATGGACAGCCACCCAGCCCGTAGTCGAACTAAAATATGCCAGTGCGGTTCAACTTGAGGCGCTCTCACGCTGGCAGGCCGAACCTGCGCTTTCAGCGCTCACGCCGGTTCTCTGCCATGAGCCGATGCTGCTGAATCTGACGGGCGAGATACTGGTTAACCACCCACAAAGCGAAGCCCAGCCATCTGCATCGCTCTCAGCCGCCCATGCGCTGCTGCTTACGTCTCCCGATCGTTTTAGCGCCGCCCAGTTAACGCCTCTCACGGAGGCCGGTATCCCGCCGGGCAAGGCAATTAACCTGTTAACCCACGGCGCTTTTAATGGCTGGCTGGACCGTCTTCGCGTGGCGCTTGGCAAAGAGGAATAACCACACGCTTTACCTAAAGAGCGCTTGCTGTAGCAGTGAGAATCGCGTAAAACTGTCAGCCGCTCAATGGCTACGAAAATAGAACATTATGTTTCAGGACAACCCGCTGCTAGCGCAGCTTAAACAGCAACTACATTCCCAGACGCCCCGTGCAGAAGGGGTCGTAAAAGCCACGGAAAAGGGCTTTGGCTTTCTTGAAGTTGACGGACAGAAGAGCTACTTCATTCCGCCTCCTCAGATGAAGAAAGTGATGCATGGCGACCGCATTTCGGCCGTTATTCATACCGAAAAGGAACGAGAGTCTGCCGAGCCGGAAGCACTGATCGAACCTTTCCTGACCCGCTTTGTCGGGAAAGTGCATAAAAAAGATGATCGTCTTTCTATCGTACCGGATCATCCTCTCCTGAAAGATGCCATCCCTTGCCGCGCCGCGCGTGGCGTTGAGCATGACTTTGTCGAGGGTGACTGGGCGGTTGCCGAAATGCGCCGTCATCCTTTAAAAGGCGATCGCGGTTTCTACGCCGAGCTGACCCAGTTCATCACCTTTGGCGACGACCATTTCGTCCCATGGTGGGTGACGCTGGCGCGCCACAACCTCGAAAAAGAAGCGCCGGATGGCGTAGCGACCAAAATGCAGGACGAAGGTCTTGAGCGTCGCGATCTGACAGCGCTGGACTTTGTCACCATCGACAGCGCCAGCACCGAGGATATGGACGATGCGCTGTATGCCGAAGAGGCAGCGGATGGCAAAATGCATCTGACCGTTGCCATCGCCGACCCTACCGCATGGATTGTCGAAGGCAGCAAGCTGGACGAAATGGCCAAAGTGCGTTCGTTCACCAACTACCTGCCGGGCTTCAACATCCCGATGCTGCCGCGCGAGCTTTCCGACGATCTCTGCTCCCTGCGTCCCCATGAAGTGCGTCCGGTACTGGCCTGCCGCATGACCATCGCGGCTGACGGTACCATTGAAGAAGATATCGAATTCTTCGCCGCCACCATCGAATCCAAAGCCAAACTGGCTTATGACAACGTGTCCGACTGGCTGGAAAATACCGGCAGCTGGAAGCCTGAATCCGATAATATCGCTGCGCAAATTCGTCTGCTGCATCGCGTCTGCCAGAGCCGCAGTGAGTGGCGCCAGACCCACGCCCTGGTATTTAAGGACCGCCCGGACTACCGCTTTGTGCTGGGGGAAAAAGGCGAAGTGCTCAACATCGTCGCCGAGCCACGCCGTATTGCCAACCGTATCGTTGAAGAAGCGATGATCTCCGCCAACATTTGCGCCGCACGCGTGCTGCGCGACAAGTTAGGCTTTGGCATTTACAACGTGCACACCGGCTTTGACCCGGCTAACACCGAAGCGCTGGCCGCCCTGCTCAAAACCCATGACGTCCACGTCGATCCGGAAGAGGTGCTGACCCTGCCAGGCTTCTGCAAGCTGCGCCGCGAGCTGGACGCACAGCCGTCAGGTTTCCTTGACAGCCGCATTCGCCGCTTCCAGTCCTTTGCGGAAATCAGCACGGAGCCAGGCCCGCACTTCGGTCTCGGTCTTGAGGCTTACGCCACCTGGACCTCCCCGATCCGTAAGTACGGCGACATGGTTAACCATCGTCTGCTGAAAGCGATCATCAAAGGGGAATCTGTTGCCCGGCCACAGGATGAGACTACGTTGCAGATGGCAGAGCGTCGCCGTCTGAACCGTATGGCGGAGCGTGATGTAGGCGACTGGTTGTACGCGCGTTTCCTGAATGATAAGGCAGGGACTGACACCCGTTTCCCGGCTGAAATCATTGACATCAGCCGCGGCGGTATGCGCGTGCGTCTGGTGGATAATGGCGCCGTTGCCTTTATTCCTGCCCCGTTCCTGCATGCCGTTCGCGACGAACTGGTTTGTAGCCAGGAAAACGGGACCGTGCAAATTAAAGGCGAAACGGTTTACAAAGTCACTGACGTGATTGATGTAAACATCGCTGAAGTCCGCATGGAAACCCGCAGCATTATCGCGCGCCCTGTCGCCTGATAACCGCGTAGACTCCCGGCCGTTCCGTTCAGGGATGGCCGGGAGTTCTCCCCAGTATTATCTCTCGCAAAATCATCGTTTTTTCTCACACTTTTCTGTTTCCCACCGCCACATTTCGCCAGAATTATCTACAGTAAAAAGAGCCGTCATAGTCGACTGCAAATGAATAATTTGTGCGCTACTCAGCAGCCGCGGGAGAAAACGGGATGGACGATCTGGAGCAGAATTTGCTGTTTCGTTACATGGGTACGCATAGCCCCTGGTGGCGACTAACAGCAGACAGCAATGCTCTGCATCTTGCTGCCAGTGAAAGCGCTGAAATCGTTCAGGTGGTTGCGCTGGACGATGAGCAGGCCGCTCTGATTCGCCAGCTCACCGTTATCACGTCCAGCATTGCCATGACCCTTCCCTTGTATGGTGTGGACGTTCCCGTCCATCTTGTCGGTCGTAAAATTAACAAAAATGAGTGGGCGGGAACGGCATCAGCATGGAACGACACGCCTTCCGTGGCGCGCGATCTGGCGCAGGGACTCTCCTTCGCCGAACAGGTGGTGTCCGAAGCTAACTCCGTAATTGTCATCCTCGACCAGAACGGGAATATTCAGCGCTTCAACCGTTTAAGTGAAGAATATACGGGCCTGAAGGAACAGGAAGTCATCGGGCAAAACGTATTTAAACTGTTCATGAGCCGCAGCGAAGCCGCGGCCTCAAAACGCAACATCACCGGTTTTTTTCGTAACGGCAGCTCCTACGAAGTCGAACGCTGGATCAAGACCCGCAAGGGGCAACGCCTGTTTCTCTTCAGAAATAAATTCGTTCACAGCGGCAGCGGGAAAAATGAAATTTTCCTCATCTGTTCAGGTACCGACATCACGGAAGAGCGCCGGGCCCAGGAGCGCCTGCGCGTTCTCGCCAATACGGATACGATTACCGGTTTGCCTAACCGAAATGCCATCCATGAGCTGATCTCCGACGCCATCACCTCCCGGGGTGAAACGCAGGTGGGCGTGGTTTATCTCGATCTGGATAACTTTAAAAAAGTGAACGATGCCTATGGGCATATGTTTGGCGACCAGCTGCTACAGGCCGTTGCGCTGGCGATCCTGAGTTGCCTGGACGACGGACAAACCCTGGCGCGCCTGGGTGGGGATGAGTTTATCGTGATGGCCACCGATACCTCGCAGGGCGCGCTGGAAGCTATGGCGTCGCGCATTCTGACCCGACTGCGGCAGCCTTTCCGCATCGGGCTGATTGAGGTTTACACCGGCTGCTCGCTTGGTATCGCGCTTGCGCCCCAGCACGGTAACGATCGGGAAAGCGTCATTCGCAATGCCGACACCGCCATGTACACCGCCAAGGAAAATGGCCGGGGTAAATTCTGCGTTTTCTCGCCAGAGATGAACCAGCGCGTATTTGAATATCTGTGGCTGGATACCAACCTGCGTAAAGCGCTGGATAACGATCAGCTGTTAATTCACTACCAGCCAAAAATGACCTGGCGCGGCGAAGTCAGAAGTCTGGAGGCGCTGGTGCGCTGGCAGTCGCCGGAGCGTGGCCTGATCCCGCCGATGGAATTTATCTCCTATGCGGAAGAGTCAGGGCTGATAGTGCCCCTTGGCCGCTGGGTTATGCTCGATGTGGTGCGCCAGGTGGCAAAATGGCGCGACAAAGGGATCAACCTGCGCGTCGCGGTCAACGTTTCCGCCCGTCAGCTGGCGGACCAGACCATCTTCAGTGACCTGAAGCAGGCGCTGAAAGACCTGAATTTTGAATACTGCCCGATTGACGTGGAATTGACCGAAAGCTGTCTCATCGAAAATGAAGAGCTGGCCCTGTCAGTGATCCAGCAATTTAGCCGCCTGGGGGCGCAAATTCACCTTGATGACTTTGGTACGGGGTACTCTTCCCTGTCGCAGCTGGCGCGCTTCCCTATCGACGCCATCAAGCTTGACCAGTCCTTCGTCCGGGATATCCATAAGCAGTCCATTTCACAGTCGCTGGTGCGCGCGATAGTCGCCGTGGCACAGGCGTTGAATCTGCAGGTCATTGCTGAAGGGGTAGAGAGTGCAAAAGAAGACGCCTTTCTGACGAAGAATGGCGTCAACGAACGGCAGGGTTTTCTTTTTGCTAAGCCCATGCCCGCAGCCGCATTCGAGCGATGGCTAAAGCGCTATCAGGCCAGGAATGTCCGTTAGCTGGCTTTGCGTAAGCCCGTCGCCTGATGGCGATTTTGCAGCATAACCAGCCGCTCCATGTAGGCGATATCCTTCGGTTCAAGGCAGAAGGCGGCATCCACCCAATCCTCTGTAATGTCCATCAACTCGCTTCGCGGAAGTGGCAGAACACGCATACGCGCGCGCAGCATGGCCCTTACGCCGTTCAGCTTCGGCTGTAGCGTGTCGATAAACGTCCGTACCGAAACATAGCTCTGTAACGGCTCGAATAAGAGATCCACAAGACCGTGCTGTTCATACCATTCCGCCGTATGCGACTCACCTTTATAAATCAGCGCCTCTGCCATTTTCATGCCGGCACGACGCGCCACCAGTGAATAACCGCCCATGCCCGGGAACAGATTGAACGCGATTTCCGGAAAGCCTAATCGGGCATCGCGCTGGGCCAGAATGAAATGATGCGCGAGCGCGGCTTCAAACCCGCCCCCTAACGCGCTTCCTTCCACCATCGCCAGCGTGACAGCACCGGTATCGAACCCTCGTGAGGCGGCATGAACGCAGTCCACACAGGCCCGGGCATAGGCGCGTAACGCTTCGCGTCGGTTGTTTTTGATGCACTCAACGAAGAATTGTAAATCACCGCCGGTATTGTAGATGTCAGGGACCAGCGATCCGGTGACCCAAAAATCAACGACATATCCGGACTGGCGAACCAGCCAGGAGAGATTCATGATCTCCTCGATCAGCGCATGATTGAAGCAAGGCCGTGGCGTGGCACGTAACATCATCCACACCGTGCGCCGTTCGGCCTCATAATAAGCCGCCAGTTGAGTGAATCGTTCAGCATCAGTAAACAATGTGCAGGTTGTCTGGTTGATAACTGTCATAGTCGAATTCCTCTTATAAAAAAGCGCGTTGCGCGCAGTTTTAGACTAATCCACCCCTACAACCCGCAGCATACGGGGGTTAAATTTGTCACTTTCATTTATGAACTTTGGTTATTGCATTTTTTACCTTCTCTTTTGAATCAATTTTCTGCATCATTGATAATATTAACTTTTCGCTTCAGGGTGAGCTTATGTCTAACATTGATGCAACAGCCGTGGCACAGCGTATTGATACTGTGCTGGATATTCTTGTCGCGGGCGATTATCACTCTGCTATCCGTAATCTTGAGATCCTCAAGTCTGAACTGCTGGCTGAGAACGGCACTGATAACGCATCAGAATCCACTCAACCAAAAGCCCCGTGGGAAGTGTAACCACGTCGTTTTCGCCCTTGCCTTTTAAATGGATGCTATGAATTCCCGACAACAAATCATTTTGCAGATGGTGATCGATCAGGGACGCGTAAGCGTAGTCGATCTCGCTAAAGCTACCGGCGTTTCTGAAGTCACCATTCGTCAGGATCTGAATTTTCTGGAAAAACAGAGCTACCTGCGGCGTGCGCACGGATATGCCGTTCCACTGGACAGCGACGACGTTGAAACCCGCATGATGAACAATTTTGCGCTCAAGCGGGAACTGGCGGAGTTTGCTGCATCCTTAGTGAATAACGGTGAGACCGTCTTTATTGAAAATGGCAGCAGTAACGCCCTTCTGGCGCGCACGCTTGCCGATCAAAAAGACGTTACCATCATTACCGTAAGCAGCTATATCGCCCATCTGTTGAAGGAAACTCGCTGCGAGGTCATTCTGCTGGGCGGCATTTACCAGAAGAAAAGCGAAAGCATGGTGGGGCCATTAACGCGTCAATATGTTCAGCAGGTTCACTTCAGTAAGGCATTCATTGGCATTGACGGCTGGCAGCCCGACACCGGCTTTACCGGTCGCGACATGATGCGTTCAGACGTGGTGAACGCCGTACTCGCCAAAGAGTGTGAAGCGATTGTGCTGACCGATAGCTCTAAGTTTGGCGCAGTACACCCTTATACGATGGGTCCGGCTTCGCGCTTCAGCCGTGTGATCACGGATGAGCGTTTACGCGATGAATATCGCCAGCAATTAGAACAAGACGGCCTGACTGTCGATATTGTGAAAAAAACGGCCTGATTATCCTGCTGCGCCCGAATAATGGGCGCACTTAAACCTTTCTCTGAGAGTATTCCGACCCTTCCTTTAAGAGTTTTTACCTGTTGAAACTGTTCTAAACACGTAAAATTAATATTAGCGATATAACAGGAAGTGACTATCACCTGCGTGATGATGTAACGCCTGCGCGACCAGCTTTCACGGGAACAGAATTTAAGTATGGATATTGTCTATACTTAAAGTGCATTCCTTTCCGTGAATCGATAATTCAGGAGAAAGTATTATGACCTTTACCAGCAAAAAATTAGCCGCCGCTGTTCTGGCAATCACTGTAGCAATGTCTCTGAGCGCTTGCTCTAACTGGTCTAAACGTGACCGTAACACCGCGATTGGTGCCGGTGCTGGTGCGCTTGGTGGTGCAGTATTAACGGATGGTAGTACGCTGGGTACATTAGGTGGTGCTGCCGTAGGTGGTATTATCGGTCACCAGGTGGGCAAATAATCACCATAACGGCTCTCACCGGTATAATAATATATTTTGTATTTTCAGGTCTGACTTACGCACGTAAAAAAAAGAGCCACGGCAATGTCCGTGGCTCATTTATTTTAACCGCCCGCCAGTTTGACTTTCATACCTTTGGCTTCCAGGAGCGTTTTAATTAAATCCCGCTTATCGCCCTGAATCTCAATTATGCCGTCTTTTACTGCCCCACCGCATCCGCACTTCTTTTTAAGCTCAGCGGCGAGCTTTACCAGCTCTGCATCATCCAGATCAATGCCGGTGACAAGGCAAACGCCTTTCCCTTTTCTGCCACTGGTCTGGCGCTGAATCCGCACGATTCCATCGCCTTTCGGACGTTCAGCTTTCTCTTTTGGCTCTTCAATGCGCCCGGTATCTGTTGAATAGACCAGACGAGTGTTGGCATCACGCATTATGCCCCCTTTTTCAGTGATGCATTAATCGCTTTCAGAGTCTCTGCCGGATGAGCGGATTGCGTCACCGGGCGACCAATTACCATATAGTCTACCCCCGCGCTCAGCGCCTGCTCTGGCGTCATGATGCGTCGCTGATCCCCTGACTCGCTGCCTGCCGGACGGATACCTGGCGTCACCAGTTTAAATTCGCGGCCTAACTCAGATTTGAAGCGAACCGCCTCCTGAGCTGAACAGACCACGCCATCAAGCCCACATTGTTGCGTGAGGCGCGCCAGACGCTCCGCATGTTCGGCAGGTGACAACGTCACACCCAGGTCACGAAGGTCAGATTCATCCATACTGGTCAGCACGGTGACGGCGATAAGAAGCGGAGCGTCATTGCCAAACGGCACCAGCGCTTCGCGCGCAGCCGTCATCATACGTGCCCCACCGGAGGCATGAACGTTAACCATCCACACACCTAGTTCAGCCGCCGCAGCAACGGCGTGGGCAGTGGTATTCGGAATATCGTGGAATTTCAGGTCGAGGAAAACGTCGAAACCACGCTGGTGCAGATCGCGGACGATTTGCGGACCGAACAGCGTAAACATCTCTTTGCCTACTTTAAGACGGCAATCCCGGGGATCAATACCATCAACAAAGGCCAGTGCGGCGTCACGGTTATTGTAATCCAGAGCAACAACTACAGGAGAATCGGTAACTACGCGGGAAGTGGAGGAAGTAACAGACGTCATGACCAGCCCTTTTCGTCTATGGGCGCGCAGCGGCGCGGAACAGATAAACGGCGTGCATTCTACCTGCCCTCGGGGTAAATGAACAGAATCGAATGCTTTTCCTGCTGAACCACAGACCGCACGGTGCTGAAAGAAATAATGCACTCTTTAGTATGTTGTAACTAAAATGGAGTGTTTTAAAAAATCACTGCCCGTCCAGACCACGAATTGGCTTGATGGTGGACCAGGCCCGGCAGGAAGGGCAATGCCAGTAGAGCGAATAGGCGGTGAAGCCGCATTTCTGGCAGCGATAGCGCGGCTTGCTCCGCACCTGTTCACCGACCATGTCTCGCAGCACCATCAGGCTCTCTTTAGCGCGCCCTTCTTCTGCATCGTTAAGATGATAATCCATCAG
Organism: Enterobacter sp. CCUG 70166; assembly: GCF_020224095.1. Classification (NCBI taxonomy): domain Bacteria; kingdom Pseudomonadati; phylum Pseudomonadota; class Gammaproteobacteria; order Enterobacterales; family Enterobacteriaceae; genus Enterobacter; species Enterobacter sp. CCUG 70166. The sequence continues at coordinate 16,346 of NZ_NRIQ01000011.1, read as the reverse complement.
CTTGTGGAAGACGCGCATCGTCGGATGGCGCTGCAACTGACGGGTAATGTATACCTGGGCGGTATCACTCCCTTCGTGCTCTTCGACGACATCCGACAGCATCAGCTCGGCTGTGGCACCGGTGTTTTCTTCAACACAGCGGCGCAGGAATGCAACCCACTCGTCCTGCTTACCTAACTGCTGATAGCAGGTTTGCAGCATTTCCAGCGTTTCGCTGACCAGCTCTTTGTCCTGATCGATAACGCGAAGCAGGCTTTCCACGGCTTTGGCGTAATCACCATTAGCCATAAAGACCCGCCCCATCATTATCGAGATGCGGGCGCTGTTGCGATCGGCCGCGGCGCCTTTTTTTAGCAATGCCATGGCCTTATCCATGTCATCGCTACCCATTTGCTGAAGGGCCAGCTCGCAGTAAAAATGGGCAATTTCGACGCGCTGTTTATCTTTGCCGAGTTTGACCAGCCGTTCGGCGGTATCAATCGCTTTTTGCCAGTCGCTGGTTGCCTGGTAGATTTGCAGAAGTTGCTGAAGCGCACCGATACGGAAATCGGTCTCATCCACCAGCTGAGAGAACATATCTTCTGCGCGATCGTACAGGCCCGCCGCCATGTAATCTCTGCCCAACTGCTGCACGGCCAGCAACCGTTGCTCATAGGTCAACGATGCGCTTTCCATCAGGGTCTGGTGGATACGGATGGCACGGTCAACCTCTCCGCGCGAGCGGAACAGGTTTCCCAGGGTGAGATGCGCCTCTACGGTGCCGGTATCCTCTTTGAGCATGTCGAGGAACAGATCGACCGCTTTATCCTGCTGATTGCTCAGCAGGAAGTTCACCCCCGCAACGTAGTCACGGGAGAGTCGGTTTGCTTCATCCTGTTTTGTTTGTTGCGCGCTTCTGCGGCCCATATACCAGCCATAGGCTGCGGCGACAGGCAAAAGCAGAAACAACAACTCCAGCATATTCGATTATTCCTTGACTACCGGCACACCAGAGCTCGCCGGAATGTCAGTCGCAGGCGTAAGTTGATGTTCAAGTCGTTTAATTTTACGTTCAGCGCGAACAAGGGAAACACGAACCTTAAGCCAGAACAGGCCACATACAAGCCAGCCGATGACAAAACCCGCTGCGAATAACACAGCCAGCAGGCTCGACACCCGGTACTCGCCCTGCGCCAGCAGATAGTTAAAACTTACCTGTTGATCGTTTTGCGCGCCCAATGTGACTGAAATGACAAAAATCGCCAACACCAGTAAGAAAATGAGTAAATATTTCACATGACTTCCCGTTATGTGGTTCGAGCGTATAAAGCGTGTTCAACTCACTGCAATCAGCCTTATAAGCTACCATTTTAGTGGCGAGCGCGAAACGGAAAAAGTAATGCGCCCTTCATGGATTTATGGTCAAAATGCGGAATATCAAGCTTCAGGTTCCGCCTGACTCCCTTTCGGCTATTTCTTCCTTCTCTTCCTGCGGTGGCGTCAGAGGCCCACAAAAACGTTGTGCAAGCCAGGTCGCCAACGTCACCAGTACCCACGAAATCAGCGTAGCCACCACCAAATCACGCGGCCAGTGCATCCCCAGCAGCATCCGGCTGCCCATTACGCCTGTCGCCCAGACCAGCAAAATCGCAATCGTGAGGGTACGTCGACGTGGCCAAAGCAGCCCCACGCCGAGTAGCGCCCAGCTGGCAGCAAACATCGTATGTCCGGAAGGAAACGCAAAGCCGGTCTCTTTTTGCCAGTGTTTGCGTAAAAATGTCGGGATATCCTGCTGTTCCGCAAGCTGTTCTTTCACCAACGCCCCGCGATCCTTACGCTTTAAAGTGTAGAACTCATCTACCGGAATATGGTGCGTTTTTTCCAGCCAGATAACAAAGGGACGGGGTTCCTGCACGCGATCTTTCACCCACGACTTCACCCCCTGCCCGACAAGAATGGCGCCTCCGAGAATGGCAAATAATACCAGCGCCGCGCGAAGACGAAAGCGCAGGCACCACAGGAACCAGGCACAGAGCAGCACGTGCGTAATAATCCCCCAGGGCTGGGTGACCGTCTCAGTTATCCAGTATAAGGCTTTCAGCCACGTCTCGTTTTGTCCGGGCTTCCACATCCAGCCGGAGAACCAAACGATCAGGGGTATAACAAGCAATACGGCGGCGCCTGCGGCCGTGCGTCTGGCAATTGAAAGCATGTCCTCTCCTTTTTCACTAAGCACCACAATCATAACTGAATTTCCACCTTCTGGTGGATATGTCGGATCGTGCGTTTAACGTCCGTATAGCGTGGTGGTGATTAGGTGAAGTAGCCGGGCTTGTGGCAAAATAGTCCAATACAGAAAGCAAAATGGGGCAAAGGCACGAAACGTGTCAGCCTGGTATGGAGAATCACATGCAGCTTAAACGTGTGGCAGAAGCCAAACTGCCAACCCCATGGGGCGATTTCCTGATGGTGGGTTTTGAAGAACTGGCAACCGGACAAGATCACGTCGCCCTGGTATACGGTGACATTTCGGGGCAGACGCCGGTACTGTCCCGCGTTCATTCTGAGTGTCTGACCGGTGACGCGCTCTTCAGCCTGCGCTGTGACTGCGGTTTCCAGCTCGAAGCCGCTCTTTCTCATATCGCAGAGGAAGGACGTGGCGTGCTGCTGTATCACCGCCAGGAAGGACGCAATATCGGTCTGCTGAATAAAATCCGCGCCTACGCGTTGCAGGATCAGGGCTATGATACCGTCGAAGCCAACCATCAGCTCGGCTTTGCTGCTGACGAGCGCGATTTCACCCTCTGCGCAGATATGTTCAAGCTGCTGGGCGTGGACGAAGTGCGTCTGTTGACCAATAACCCGAAAAAAGTGGAGATCCTCACTGAAGCGGGCATCAATATTGTGGAACGCGTACCGCTGATTGTTGGCCGCAATCCGAAAAACGCGCACTACCTCGATACCAAAGCTGCAAAGATGGGGCACCTGCTGAGCGAGTAAACGCAAAACGCCCGGCACTTCTGCCGGGCGAGTTTTATCAGTCCAGCATCTTTCGAATCACATAATGTAAAATGCCGTCGTTCTGGTAATAGGTTAGCTCTGTTGCCGTATCAATACGACACCGACAATCCAGTACTTCTGTTGTACCATCTGCCCGCGTTAACTTCACCGGAACGGTTTTACCCGGTTGCAGATTTTGCAGACCGCTGATATCAATCTGCTCTTCCCCGGTCAGACCCAGCGTTTTACGCGTTATGCCCTGCGGGAACTCCAGCGGCAGGATCCCCATCCCGATCAGGTTTGAGCGGTGGATACGTTCAAAGGATTCGGCAATCACCACGCGAACGCCGAGCAGACGTGGACCTTTAGCCGCCCAGTCGCGACTGGAGCCAGAGCCGTACTCTTTACCGGCAATAACGGCCAGCGGCGTACCCTCCTGCTGATACTTCATGGCTGCGTCATAAATTGAAATGACCTCTGTATCTGGCAGGTGGCGCGTCATGCCCCCTTCCACGCCCGGGACCATTTCATTACGAATGCGGATGTTGGCAAATGTCCCGCGCATCATCACTTCGTGGTTACCGCGGCGCGAACCGTAGGAGTTAAAATCGCGACGTTCCACGCCACGGCTTTGCAGATACCGACCTGCCGGACTGTCCGCTTTGATGCTCCCCGCTGGTGAGATATGGTCAGTGGTGACGGAATCGCCCAGCATCGCCAGAATGCGCGCGCCGTGTATATCTTTCAGCGGTGCAGGCTCCGCCAGCATCTCATCGAAGAAGGGCGACAGGCGAATATAGGTGGAATCATCCTGCCAGTCATAGGTATCGGAACCCACCACGTCGATCGCTTTCCATTCCGCTGTACCTTCGAACACTTCCGCATACTCTTTGCGGAACATCTCGGTGGAAACTTTCTCTACCGCGCGCGCAATTTCACGCGATGATGGCCAGATGTCTTTCAGATAGACAGGTTCATTTTTGCGATCGTGACCAATCGGATCGGTCGCCAGGTTAATGTTCATGTTTCCGGCCAGAGCATAGGCTACAACCAGCGGCGGCGAGGCCAGCCAGTTAGTTTTCACCAGCGGATGAATACGCCCCTCAAAGTTTCGGTTACCGGAAAGTACCGCGCCAACGGTCAAATCACCCTGCTTGATCGCCACTTCAATAGGCTCAGGCAGTGGACCAGAGTTACCGATGCAGGTCGTACAGCCGTAGCCCACCAGGTTAAAGCCCAACTCGTCGAGGTACGGCGTGAGTCTGGCCTGCGCCAGGTAATCGGAAACCACTTTCGAACCAGGCGCCAGGGACGCCTTAACCCACGGCTGTGGCTTGAGTCCCAGTTCTACCGCTTTTTTCGCCAGCAGCCCGGCAGCCATTAACACACTCGGGTTGGACGTGTTGGTACAGGAGGTGATAGCGGCGATCACCACGGCGCCGTCAGGGAGATGATACTGATGCCCGTTCAGAACATAGTCCACCGGACGGTGATCTTTTTGCGCGGCGTTAACCTCCAGCTCATTGCTGGCGGCAAAGGCTTTCGGAACGTTGCTCAGGGCAACGCGGTCCTGCGGTCGTTTCGGCCCTGCGAGGCTTGCCTCAACGGTGCCCATATCCAGTTCCAGCGTGCTGGTAAATACTGGCTCGTCACCCGGGTTACGCCACATGCCCTGCGCTTTGGTGTAGGCCTCTACGAGCGCCACCTGCTCCTCGCTGCGACCACTGAGGCGCATATACTCCAGCGTAACGCTATCAATCGGGAAAAAGCCGCAGGTCGCACCATATTCCGGCGCCATGTTGGCGATGGTGGCCCGGTCCGCCAGCGGCAGTGAATCCAGACCATCACCATAAAATTCAACGAATTTACCCACCACGCCATGCTTACGCAGCATCTGGGTGACCGTCAGAACCAGATCCGTGGCGGTAATGCCTTCGGACAATTTACCGGTCAGCTTAAAGCCCACCACATCGGGAATGAGCATCGATACCGGCTGGCCGAGCATGGCCGCTTCCGCTTCAATACCACCGACGCCCCAGCCCAGAACGCCAAGGCCGTTAATCATGGTCGTGTGTGAATCGGTGCCCACCAGCGTATCCGGGTAAGCCACCCACTCTTTATCCTGCAATTCACTCCAGACGGCTTTGCCGAGATATTCCAGGTTGACCTGGTGACAAATGCCGGTGCCTGGTGGAACAACGCTGAAGCGGCTGAACGCCTGCTGACCCCATTTGAGGAAGACATAGCGTTCATGGTTACGTTCCATCTCCAGACGGACGTTTTCACCGAAAGCATCGTCGTCACCAAAGTGATCGACGGTGACGGAGTGGTCGATGACGAGGTCTACCGGTGAGAGCGGGTTCACCTTAGCCGTATCGCCCCCGAGACGCTTAACAGCTTCACGCATGGCGGCCAAGTCCACAACCGCCGGCACGCCGGTGAAATCCTGCATCAATACCCTGGCCGGGCGGTAGGCAATTTCTTTGTCTGCGTGAGCATTTTTCAGCCACCCTGCCAGAGCCTGGATATCCTCCTCGGTAACCGAGTCGCCATCTTGCCAGCGCAAGAGGTTTTCCAGTAGTACTTTCAACGACTTGGGTAACCGCGAAATGTCCCCAAGCGTTCTGGCAGCCAGCGGTAAGCTGTAGTAGCGCCAGGTTTTATTTTCCGCCTGTAATGTGTCCTTACTGGCTTCGCGTAGGGTTAACGACATAAGCTCCTCCTTAAAAACAGGGATGTCCTGACAATCATCAGGGCTGTAATTAAAGATAACACAAAGATGTCGTAACGTTTTGATAACAACCCAAATTGATAAATTTAGGAATGGTCCAACGCGAGGGATTAAACAAAAAACCCCGCCGTGGCGAGGTTTTACGATTTAGTGTAAGGCCAGCCAGAGGAGCTGACACCAGAAGAGGATCGACGCTGAGAATACGCCGAGCCATGACCAGTATTTTACGGTTGTCATGTTATTCATCATAGGGACACCAGACTTTAATTATTTAAGGATGCGAGGTCTGCCCTCGTTCTATATTGCTGATGTGTATTTATTAAGGAGTACAAAAGTGCACAGTCTTTATTCAGACTATTTGCATCATTACGCAAAAATCAAAATTATTGTTTTTTGGGTTCGTCTTCTGCGAACACATCAATAAAGGCCTGCTGCTGTGGCGTCAGTTGCCAGGAGGCTGGCACGCTGGTTGCTGGCGCCTTACGCGCTTTGTGAGCATTGTCACGAAGCTGACACATCTCTTTTCTCGCGTCAGTACGCACCGTCATGACCATATTCAACCCCAATATTTCCAGACGAGAAGAGCAACAACCACCCAGAACAGGGCAGAGCCGAGAAAGACCGCCAGCCAGGCTTTACGCTTAAGCGCGGGATCCCTTTGCGGTTCTTCACTTCCTGACGGCATTGCTAACCTCATACAATCGATATCGCTTATCATTTAGAGACCAAACAATTGGCACAAGTAATCATCTGATGAGATAAATCCTAAAGAAACTTTAGCCGAAAAGCCAGTGAATTTACGAATCTGAGCCTGGGAAAATTCAATCTTTTGACCAGAAATAAATAATTGAAAAGAATAATTTGCACACCTGTAAATTAGTTTCTACTTTTGTCGCAAATTTGCGACAGTAAAACCCTATTCATCAAATGGGTTATGACGATATATGACAGTAGGCGCAGATGAGGTTAATTCTAATTTAGATTTAAAGGGGGAAACCGGTATCTTTCCAGAAGAGAAAGATACCGGGTGTAATTATTTGGCAGGAAGTTTGATGTCTTTAAACATCTCTTCGATGTCTTCATTGGAGCGTAACGCCACGGCCGTGTCGACCACGTCACGCGTTAAATGCGGTGCGAAGCGCTGAATAAAATCATACATATAGCTGCGAAGGAACGTGCTGCGACGAAAACCTATCTTGGTGGTGCTGTGGCTGAAGATATCATGCGCGTCCAGGCGCACAAGATCCGGGTCTGATACAGGATCCACCGCCATGCTGGCAATAACGCCTACGCCCAGACCCAGACGCACGTACGTTTTAATGACGTCCGCATCCGTTGCAGTGAAGACGATCCGTGGCGTTAATCCGGCGCGGTTAAAGGCGGTGTCTAGCTCAGACCGGCCCGTAAAGCCGAACGTATAGGTAACCAGCGGGTATTGCGCCAGCTCTTCGATTGTCACTTCGCCCTTCCCCGCCAGCGGATGATCGGGGGTCACGACAATAGAGCGGTTCCAGTGGTAGCACGGGAGCATGACCAGATCATCGTACAGATGAAGAGCTTCCGTCGCGATGGCAAAATCGGCATTGCCTTTAGACACGGCCTCTGCGATTTGCGTCGGTGAGCCCTGATGCATATGCAGGGAAACGCGGGGATAGCGTTCGATGAAACCTTTGATCACCCCGGGAAGCGCATAACGCGCCTGTGTGTGCGTGGTGGCAATATAAAGGGAGCCTTTATCCGGCCAGGTATGTTCCCCGGCGACGGATTTAATGGCGTCGACTTTGGAAAGCACTTCTCGTGCGATGCGAATGATTTCCTGCCCTGCCGGGGTGACCTGAGTCAGGTGCTTACCGCTGCGGGCAAATATCTGAATACCTAATTCATCCTCCAGCATACGCACCTGCTTACTGATGCCAGGCTGCGAGGTATAAAGACCTTCTGCGGTGGAAGAGACATTGAGGTTATGATTGACGACCTCAACGATATAGCGAAGCTGCTGTAATTTCATGCCAGACCATCCGATTTAGCGCATGCGTCAATCGCTTAATACGATTTGATAATAAGAAACGGGTTAACTATAACCACTATATCATTTATAGCCAGGCTGTATAGTACGGAACAAAAAATAATAACAACGTAATAAAAAAGGGCCGGAAGTCCGGCCCTTTCAAAGGTAAGTTACGGTAAGTGAAGATTATTTTTTACCTTCAACCCATTTCCCGTCGACAAAGAAGGCTGACCAACCGGTCGCTTTACCCTCTTTCTCTGCCGCCACGTACTGCTGCTTCGTTTTACGGCTAAAGCGCACCACGGTTTTGTTGCCTTCCGGATCCTGCTGTGGCGCATCGGCCAGGTAACGCAGTTTCTCCGGCAGACGGTCGCGGAAGCGGTACAGCTCTTCTACCAGCGGCGCACGGGTTTCGCGCGATTTCGGGAAGGTGTTGGCCGCCAGGAATACCCCGGCAGCGCCGTCACGCAACACGAAATACGCATCTGACTTCTCGCACGGCAGCTCAGGAAGCGGAACCGGATCTTCCTTCGGCGGCGCAACTTCACCGTTACGCAGGATCTTACGCGTGTTTTTACAGTCGTCGTTGGTACATGCCATGTACTTACCGAAGCGTCCCATTTTCAGGTGCATTTCGGAACCACATTTCTCACACTCAACGATCGGACCGTCATAGCCCTTAATGCGGAACTCACCTTCTTCGATCTCATAACCGTCGCAGGTTGGGTTATTACCGCAAACGTGCAGTTTACGTTTTGGATCGATCAGGTAGCTGTCCATCGCCGTGCCGCATTTCTTACAGCGGCGCTTGGCGCGCAGTGCGTTGGTCTCCGCATCGTCACCTTCCAGCACGTTGAGAACTTCGTTCTCCGGCACGAGGTTGATAGTGGTTTTGCAACGCTCTTTCGGCGAAAGCGCATAACCAGAACAGCCGAGGAACACGCCCGTGGTTGCGGTACGGATCCCCATTTTACGGCCACAGGTTGGGCAGTCGATGCTGGTCAGTACCATCTGGTTAGGCAGCATGCCGCCTTCTTCAGGATCTTTCTCAGCTTTCTCAAGCTGGTTGGTAAAATCGCTGAAGAAGCTGTCGAGAACTTTCTTCCACTCGGCCTTATGGCTGGCAACCTCATCGAGACTGTCCTCCATCTGCGCGGTGAAGTCATAGTTCATCAACTCACGGAAGTTAGCTTCCAGACGGTCGGTAACAATCTCACCCATTTTTTCAGCATAGAAACGACGGTTCTCAACGCGAACGTATCCACGATCCTGAATGGTCGAAATGATTGACGCATAGGTAGACGGGCGACCGATGCCGCGTTTTTCCAGCTCTTTTACCAGCGACGCTTCGCTGAAACGCGCAGGCGGCTTGGTGAAGTGCTGGGCCGGTACCAGATCAACCAGCGACAGCTCGTCGCCTTTGTTGACGGAAGGCAGCGTTCTGTCTTCATCACCTTTACGCAGCGCAGGCATCACTTTTGTCCAGCCGTCGAAACGCAGAATGCGGCCGCGCGCTTTCAGGCGGAAATCACCCGCGCCAACGGTCAGCGTAGTGGAGTCGTATTTCGCTGGCGTCATTTGGCAGGCCACGAACTGGCGCCAGATCAGCTGATACAGCTTCTGGGCGTCCGCTTCCATATCTTTAAGAGATTCCGCCAGAACGGAAACGTCAGAAGGACGGATCGCTTCGTGCGCTTCCTGAGAATTCTCTTTGCTGGCGTACTGATTAGGACTGTCCGGCAGGTATTTCTTACCGAAGTTGTCCTCGATATAGCCACGCACCATGCTGACAGCGTCCTGGCTCAGGTTGGTGGAGTCAGTACGCATGTAGGTGATGTAACCCGCTTCATACAAACGCTGGGCCATCATCATGGTTTTCTTCACGCCGTAACCCAGACGCGTACTTGCCGCCTGCTGAAGCGTTGACGTGATAAACGGTGCGCCAGGCTTGCTGCTGGTCGGTTTGTCTTCACGATCCAGAACCTGATAACGCGCTTTTTCCAGCAGCGCTACGGCGGCCATGGTCTGATCGCGATTTTCAGGACGGAACGGTTTGTCGTTGTGGTGGCTCACCTGCAACGGCAGCGCATCGCCGCCCGGCGTGGTGACATTCGCATCCACTTCCCAGAACTCTTCCGGGACAAACGCTTTGATCTCGCGTTCACGTTCGACAACAAGACGAACAGCCACAGACTGCACACGCCCCGCAGACAGGCCGCGAGCGACTTTTTTCCATAGCAACGGCGAAACCATGTAGCCTACAACGCGGTCCATAAAGCGACGCGCCTGCTGAGCGTTAACACGGTCGATATTCAGTTCACCCGGCTTTTCAAACGCCTGACGAATCGCATTCTTTGTAATTTCGTTAAACACTACACGGCTGTAGCGTTTGTCATCACCCCCAATCACTTCCCGCAGGTGCCATGCGATGGCCTCCCCTTCGCGGTCAAGGTCGGTTGCGAGATAAATGTGGTCTGCTTTTTCAGCAAGCTGTTTCAGCTCGTTAACGACTTTTTCTTTGCCTGGCAGCACTTCGTACTGTGCATCCCAGTTGTGCCATGGGTTAACACCCATGCGGTTGACAAGCGCGCTACGTTCATCCTTTTTAGGCTTTTTAGCCCCTTTGGTGGAGGTAGAGTCTGCGCTCTTTTTGCTGGCTGAGCCACTTGTCGGCAAATCGCGAATGTGACCAACGCTGGACTTAACCACGTAGTCATTGCCCAGATATTTATTGATCGTTTTGGCTTTTGCCGGGGACTCAACGATGACGAGAGCTTTACCCATATTCACCTTTACCTAATTTAATTCTTCCAGGAATACGCCGCACGTTGATTTCCCTTCCGCTGACGACGAGCCATTGATATTGCGACGTCGTCAGGGGATATCAACCCCTTTGTCTTACCGAACGTCGGTATGGCGACATCCAGGTCATTGAGTTTTCGGGTATTTTTCTCACATCAAAGTTCATTCGTGACGAATTCCCGGTCGAATGTCAAGCAATTCTGTTGCCAGAATGACGAAAGCGCACACTGTACCTGATAAAATTCGTTACGCAACTTTATTAGCATGCAAAAGCAAATCCCGCCAGCCAGCCCCTGTTCCTTATACCCGCGAATAGCAGGGAAAATTTGCCCCCGAAGCGACCCAGGCGTAGACTATTGTCACTGTTTAAGGAGTGGAATATGCAGAATACGACCCAACCCATTGACCGAGCTTCACTGCTTATCGAAGCAAACAAACTCATTCGCGACCATGAAGACACCCTGGCGGGGATTGAAGCGACTGGCGTGGAACAACGTAATGGCGTGCTGGTGTTCAGCGGTGAATACTTCCTTGATGAACAAGGGTTACCAACCCCGAAAAGCACCGCCGTGTTTAACATGTTTAAATACCTGGCGCATACCCTCTCAGAGAAGTACCACCTGGTCGATTAAAACGAAAACGCGAGGCATCTGCCTCGCGTTTTTCTTTACAGCAGCGGCTTTTGTCCGCGCTGCAACCAGCGTATCAGCAGGCGATCCGCGCTTTCTGCCGCACTATTGGTTAAACGGTCGAGCAGGCGCTTACGTCGGGTGAAGCGCACCCCCACCAGCTCACGACCTTCCATCAGGTTGAGCAGGAGGTCGTCGCTGGTACCCACTTCATCCACCAGCCCTTTCTCCTGCGCCTGCGTGCCGTACCAGTGTTCGCCCGTAGCCACCTGCTCAATGTCCAGCGTTGGGCGCATGCGGTGCACGAAATCCTTGAACAGATGGTGGGTTTCGTTCAGATCTTCCCGGAACTTCTGCCGTCCCTCTTCGGTATTTTCGCCGAGCAGCGTTAGCGTACGTTTGTACTGACCCGCCGTATGCAATTCGATGTCGATCTCTTTATTTTTCAGGAAACGATTGAAGTTAGGGATCTGCGCAACCACCCCAATCGAGCCGATAATGGAGAACGGTGCTGCGACGATTTTATCCGCCACGCACGCCATCATATAGCCGCCACTCGCCGCGACCTTATCTACCGCCACGGTGAGCGGGATCTGTTTATCCCGCAGACGTTGTAACTGCGAAGCCGCCAGTCCATACCCATGCACTACGCCGCCCGGGCTTTCAAGGCGTACCACCACCTGATCCTGGGCTGTCGCCACGGCCAGCACCGCGGTCACTTCCTCACGCAGAGAGGAGACTTCATGCGCATCCATGCTACCTTTAAAATCGAGCACATAGACGCGCGGTTTTGCGTCAGCCTGTGGCGTGGCGAGCTTAGCTTTCGCCTTCGCGGCTTTGGCGTCCTGCTTATGTTTTTTCTTCTGGGCTTTTAGCCACAGCTTCTGTTGATGATCGTCAAGCAGCGCCAGAGACATCTCTTCCCGCATCTCTTTATACTGCTCGCTCAGGCGGGTAATGCGTAACTCACCACGCTGACGCTTACGCTGCGTCAGGTTGACAATCAGGACGGCAATCACCGCGACAGCAATAACCACCGTCGCGATTTTGGCCAAAAACAACCCATACTGAGAAAGTAATTCCACGCGTTCCACCTTGATTTAACCACGAATCTTTCACGCCAGTGTACAACAGCCCTGCGCAGGCGTCTCGCTCTGGACATTAGCTCTGCGAGGCGGCTTCAGGAATCCCCCGTTTCTGGTTTAAATCTTTGCAAATTGTTAATTTCCCAGCGTTCTGTCCTGTAGACTGATTGAATTCTGACGCGGTTTCGGGCATAAAGCCGAAAAGTCATAAATAAAGGTGCAAGTCACGCCCAATGCGCCTGAGGAGCCACCGTGCATTATCAGCCACAAAAAAACCTTCTACAGAACCGCATCATTCTGGTTACCGGTGCCAGCGACGGGATTGGTCGCGAAGCGGCGCTGACTTATTCTGAATACGGTGCGAGCCTTATTCTGCTGGGACGTAATGAAGAAAAGCTCAAAGCCGTTGCCCGTGAAATCGAAAACGCAGGCGGTACCCCCACGCCCTGGTATACGCTCGATCTGCTGACCTGTACGTCAGCGTCATGTCAGGCCCTTGCCCAGCGCATTAGTACGCATTATTCGCGTCTGGACGGCGTACTACACAACGCGGGGTTACTGGGCGAAGTGCGCCCGATGGATGAACAGGATCCGGAGATTTGGCAGCAGGTGATGCAGGTTAACGTCAATGGGACGTTTTTCCTGACCCAGGCCTTGCTTCCTTTATTACTTAACTCAGATTCCGGTTCGCTGGTGTTTACCTCCTCCAGCGTGGGGCGTCAGGGTCGTGCGAACTGGGGGGCTTACGCCGCCTCAAAATTTGCCACCGAAGGAATGATGCAGGTGCTGGCCGAAGAGTATCAAAACCGCCATCTGCGGGTTAACTGTATTAACCCTGGCGGTACGCGCACTAAAATGCGTGCCAGCGCGTTCCCGACAGAAGATCCGCAAAAGCTTAAAACCCCGGCCGATATTATGCCTCTTTACCTGTGGCTAATGGGTGACGACAGCCGTCGTAAAACCGGAATGACATTCGATGCTCAGCCAGGCCGCAAACCGGGGATATCGCAATGAGTGAAGACCGTCATCAGCAGCGCCAGCAGCGTCTCAAAGAACAGGTTGATGCACGCGTGGCGGCCGCTCAGGACGAGCGCGGGATCCTCATCGTGTTCACCGGCAACGGCAAAGGCAAAACCACCGCCGCATTTGGGACCGCCACCCGCGCAGTCGGGCACGGTCAGAAAGTGGGCGTGATCCAGTTTATCAAGGGTGAATGGCCCAACGGCGAGCGTAATCTGCTCGAACCGCATGGCGTTGAGTTTCAGGTGATGGCGACCGGTTTTACCTGGGATACCCAGAACCGGGAAACAGATACCGCAGCCTGCCTCGCCGTCTGGGAGCATGCCAAAAGAATGCTCTCTGACCCGTCGCTGAACATGGTGTTGCTGGATGAGATCACGTATATGGTGGCCTATGACTACCTGCCGCTGGAAGCCGTGCTGGAGGCCCTCAGGAACCGCCCTGCACACCAGACGGCGATCGTCACGGGGCGCGGGTGTCATCGGGACATTCTGGAGCTGGCCGATACCATCAGCGAGCTGCGTCCGGTTAAGCATGCGTTCGATGCGGGTATCAAAGCGCAAATAGGGATTGATTACTGAAGAAAAAAGCCCGGTATATTCACCGGGCTTTTAGATTAACCGTTGTTATTACGACTGCCAGAGCGGCGATTGCTGCTAACCTGGCTGTGACGTTTAACCGCACGGCGGATCTGATTCGCCTTCATACGACGACGATCTTTCTCTACCGCCACTTTCGATGTGGTTTCTGGCGTCAGGCCAACCAGATCGCGCAAGTAGTTGGTTTGCGTCAGATCCAGCTCGGTATAGCCGCCACGTGGCAGGCCTTTCGGCAGCAGGATGTCGCCATAGCGGACACGAATCAAACGGCTTACCTGGACACCGACCGCTTCCCACAGACGACGCACCTCGCGGTTACGTCCCTCTGTCAGGGTAACGTTGTACCACTGGTTAATGCCTTCACCACCGGTAAACTTGATGGTTTTGAACGCCGCTGGGCCGTCTTCCAGCTGAACGCCACGCGACAGATCGCGCAGTTTGTTCTCATCAACCTGACCGAAGACGCGCACGGCGTATTCACGTTCCACTTCACGACTTGGGTGCATCAGGCGGTTTGCCAGTTCACCATCGGTGGTGAACAGCAGCAGGCCACAGGTATTCACGTCCAGACGCCCTACGGCAATCCAGCGGGCGCCACGCAGTTTTGGCAGACGGTCGAACACCGTCGGGCGGCCTTCCGGATCGTTGCGGGTACACAGTTCGCCTTCCGGCTTGTAGTAAGCCAGCACGCGGCAGATCTGTTCAGCGGACTCTTTCACGGAGATAAGATGGCCGTCAATGCGGATCTTCAGCCCCGGTACGATTTCAACGCGGTCACCGAGTGTGGCGATTTTACCGTCCACACTCACGCGGCCTGCTTCAATAATGGCTTCGATTTCACGGCGCGAACCGTGGCCGGCACGCGCCAGCACTTTCTGTAACTTCTCGCTCATTGAGCTTCCTCAGGTGTCGCCTTCACAGGCGTCTGGTATACTTTCTAAAACAACGAGTTAGCCAATAAATCGACTTAACTCACTGATCTGTAACTCTTTCATGGTACACAGCATGGCAAACAACGTGTCACACAAGCTGTCACACACAATGATTCGTGGGCGCACATACTACACTAACTTTAGACTAAATGATTCAACAAGTTTTGTGCGTCTGAGTCTCGGTACTGATAGCCGAAAGCAAGCAGAAGTGATCATGAATCAGATCCGCCCTTTCATTCCCCTTGTGCAGAATGGAACGATGAGCCTCGAAGAGTTCAAACGCAAAATGCAAGGCTACCGAGCTGCCACTAAGCAGGACTTTGACAACTATCTTCTACATGCACTCGAAAGAGATATTGCAGAGGTGGAGCGTCTGCCGGAGTTAGGACAGTGGCACAGAAACATACATCCTAATTGTCTATTATCTGCTTCAGATACGGTAGAAGCCGCACAAGGCTATTCGGAAGCTCACTTCCAACGCGTGGTTAATGGTAGCGATCAGACAGCAAACGAAGTGCTTGCAAGTCTTCACATGAAGAAACTTGAACTTTCCAAGGGAGATTTGCCCTTTGCGAATCAAGTAGGTGCTGCACTTGATATGAGCCGCGCGACCGTCGCGCAAGCCTATGAAGCATTCTATTCGAAAGATTTGCTACGATATCGCCAACTCATTGCAACACTGCAAAATCAGTTAGAAGAGCAGAAACTAAAATCTTCACCCCAAAGTAGGGTTGAAACAAACCAGGCTTTTTCAACGGAAGTTAAAGATACCGCAAGCCAAGCAATCAAACTTTCCGAAGCATGGACGCAGTGTGTTGAAGAAAAAGGTCAAAAATGGCGAGCAAGCATCGCTAACGAGAACCAGCGTTTCTTTGATGTGCTGATTTACGTTATTGGTGATAAACCGATTGATCGGGTTACTAAGCAAGATATTCGTGAAGCGCTGAAAGTGACCGAAAACTTACCTACTCGTACTAAGCTGCCATACAAGCGCCTATCTTTGCCTGAATGCATTGATTATGACGTACCAGAGGAAGATCTGATCAGTAGTCAGCATGTTGAAAAACATCTCAAGATCTGGCGCTCGCTTTTTAAAACTTACCTCGTCGAAACCAAAGACCAGTTAGAGAAATCCCCAACCGATGGAATCACATATGAGGTGAAGCCTAATCGGAGAGGTCATTTCAGCAACACTGAGTTGAGTAAGCTTAAAACCAAGCTGTTCTCACTGGAAAATAACGATTGGCGCAAATGGTACTTCCTCACCCTCATTTATACTGGTGCTCGACGTGGCGAGATTGCCTTGACCTGCTCCCCGTTGATTAGTACACCCCGATGTTAGTAATGTCTTCATAAGCCACATGAGGACATCCCCATGAAGAAGCGTTTTTCCGACGAACAGATCATCAGTATTCTCCGCGAAGCCGAAGCTGGGGTACCCGCCCGTGAACTCTGCCGCAAGCATGCCATTTCCGATGCCACGTTTTACACCTGGCGTAAGAAGTATGGCGGTATGGAGGTGCCTGAAGTTAAGCGCCTGAAGTCGCTTGAGGAAGAGAAC
>NZ_NRIQ01000010.1:0-51744 GCF_020224095.1 Enterobacter sp. CCUG 70166 | reverse complement strand
TATGTATCCGGTCATACACTTCGCTTACCGGGCCTACGATTTGCCCTTGCGCCGTGCTCCCTGTTGAAGAGGGCCGGGGTGAGGGCATCAGGCATTAGCCTTTATCCGCTGAATCTCCGCTTCTCCACGTTTCATCACTCTATCCAGCACTTCCGCCTCCAGCTCCGCCAGTCTGGCCGATCCCACCCGGCGAGGACGTGGAATATCCACCGTCAGATCCAGACCAATTTTACCCTCTTCTATTAACAGCACCCTGTCTGCCATTGCCACAGCTTCGCTTACGTCATGCGTCACCAGCAGCACCGTAAAGCCGTGCGTCTGCCAGAGGGTTTCAATCAGATCCTGCATCTCGATCCGCGTCAGGGCATCAAGCGCGCCGAGCGGTTCATCAAGCAGCAGCAGGCCGGGACGATGAATCAGCGCGCGTGCCAGGGCCACGCGCTGCTTTTGTCCACCCGAGAGGGCCGCAGGCCACTCTCCCGCACGATTCTCCAGCCCGACGGCGGCGAGTGCCTGCCGGGCGTCCTCCCGCCAGCTGCCCTTCAGGCCCAGCCCGACGTTATCCATCACCGTTTTCCACGGCAGCAGACGCGCGTCCTGAAACATCATGCGCGTATCATCCTGAATCGTGGACAGCGGCGTGGTGCCTGCCAGAATGTCACCACTGTTTGGCGCCTCCAGCCCGGCTAAAAGACGCAGCAGGGTACTCTTGCCGCCACCGCTGCGGCCAACAACGGCCACAAACTGTCCGGCAGGAATATGCAGATCCAGTGCATTCAGAATAGTGTTATCACCGTAGCGTTTGGTCACGCCGTTCAGCAGTAACGGTGTTCCCTGGTTCAGTCGTGCAGTATTCATGCTTTCGCCTCCTGAGCGGTGTAGGCCGGGTTCCAGCGCAGCCAGCTACGTTCCAGCCACTGGGCGCTGACGTCCGCAAGTTTGCCAAGCAGGGCATAAAGGATAATGGCAACCACCACCACGTCCGTTTGCAGGAACTCGCGGGCGTTCATCGCCAGATAACCAATGCCGGAGTTAGCCGAAATGGTTTCCGCCACAATCAGGGTTAGCCACATCAGGCCGAGCGCAAAACGCACGCCAACCATAATGGAGGGCAGGGCGCCCGGCAGGATCACATGGGTAAACAGGGCAAAACCTGACAGGCCATAGCTGCGGGCCATCTCAACCAGACCGCGATCGATATTGCGGATCCCATGCCAGGTATTGATATAAATCGGGAATAATGTTCCCAGCGCCACGAGGAAAATTTTGGCGCTCTCATCAATGCCGAACCACAGGATAACCAGCGGAATAAGCGCCAGATGCGGCACGTTACGCAGCATTTGAACGGAGGTATCCAGCAGCCGCTCACCCCAGCGGGACAGGCCGCTGATCAGCCCCAGCGTCAGGCCGATGCTCCCGCCAATCGAAAAGCCGATTACCGCGCGCCAGGAGCTGATGGCAAGATGTTGCCACAGCTCACCGCTGGCGCTTAGCGACCAGAACGCTTCCACAACGCCCTCCGGAGAGGGCAAAATACGGCTCGACAGCCAGCCAGTTGAAGACGCCAGTTGCCAGACGAGGACAATGCCGACGGGCAGAAACCACGGTGCGGCGCGCAGCAGCCATTTTTGTGCGGTTGCAGACATGGTGGCTCCTTAACTTTGCGCGACTTTTCTCGGGATAAACGCATTCGCCACGGCTTCGCCCTGCAACTGAAGCTGACGTGGCTGCGGAATTTCCGGGATAGCGACATCCAGGTGCGGGAAGAGCAGTTCACCCACCTTGTAGGCCTCCTCCAGATGCGGGTAGCCAGACAGGATAAAGCTGTCGATCCCCAGCGCCGCGTATTCATTAATGCGTGCCGCTACGGTTGGACCATCGCCGACCAGCGCCGTACCGGCGCCGCCGCGCACCAGACCCACCCCGGCCCACAGGTTCGGGCTGATCTCAAGATTTTCACGCTTGCCGTTGTGCAGGGAGGCCATTCGGTGTTGGCCCACGGAGTCGGTTTTGGCAAACGCCGCCTGTGCTTTGGCGATAGTGTCGTCGTCCAGATGAGCGATCAGACGGTCGGCAGCTTGCCAGGCCTCGTCGTTGGTTTCGCGTACGATCACGTGCAGGCGAATGCCGAAGCGCACCGTACGGCCATGTTCTGCGGCTTTGGCGCGTACCTGAGCAATTTTCTCTTTAACCAGCTCCGGTGGCTCGCCCCAGGTCAGATAGAGATCGACCTGCTCAGCCGCCAGCTCCTGCGCCACGTCCGACGATCCGCCGAAATAAAGGGGAGGGCGCGGCTGTTGTACCGGCGGGAAGTAGAGTTGCGCATCGCGAACGTGGATATGTTTTCCTTCGAAGGTGACGGTTTCCCCTTCCAGCAGACGTCGCCAGACGCGGGTGAACTCTGCGGAGGCTTCATAGCGCTCGGTATGATCGAGAAAAACACCATCGCCCGCCAGCTCCTGCGGATCGCTGCCCGTCACCAGATTGAACAGCGCGCGGCCGTTGGAGAGCCTGTCCAGCGTTGCCGCCTGGCGTGCCGCGACGGTGGGCGACACCACGCTTGGGCGCAAGGCTACCAGGAATTTCAGGCGCTTGGTGACGGGGATCATCGACGCGGCAACCAGCCACGCATCCTCACATGAACGGCCCGTCGGGATCAGCACCCCGGTAAAACCGATGCGGTCTGCCGCCTGGGCGATCTGCTGTAGATAGCCGTGATCGACCGGGCGGGCGCCTTCTTCTGTGCCAAGATAGTGTCCATCACCGTGGGTGGGTAAAAACCAGAAAAGATTCAGACTCATGATTTTTTTCCTTCAATACCAGCGGGTTGCCAGATGCGTTCGCGAATATTCACCTGCTTTGGAACCAGGCGGTTTTGATAAAAGAGGTCTGCCGTTTGCTGCTGGAGGGCGGCAACGTGGGCGTCAACCGGCGCTATGGTGGTGGGAGGACGGTGGTCAAGATAGGTGGCGATCACCGATTCAGGCAGGCCCATGGTTTTTGCCAGTAGCGTGATGCTCTGCTGACGCTGGCTTTGGGTCAGCGCATCGGCCTGAGAGAAGGTATCCAGCACCTGCTGAATAAATGCGCCATTTTTTTCAGCGTAAGGACGTGCCGCCAGGTAGAACGAACCGGTTTGTTTCAGGGTGGTGCCGTCTTTCAGCACCCGCACACCGCCCTGCAACAGTGCGGCGGAGTAGTACGGATCCCAGATAGCCCAGGCATCAACATTTTTTTGCTGAAACGCCGCGCGCGCATCGGCAGGCGTCAGGTAAACGGGCTGGATATCGGTGAATTTGAGGCTGGCCTCCTGCAACGCGCGCAGCAGCAGGTTATGCGAGCTGGAACCTTTCTGGAAAGCAACCTTATGGCCTTTGAGATCGGCGACGCTTTTGATCTCGCTGTTTTCCGGCACCAAAATAACCTCTGCCTTCGGCTTGGCGGGCTCAACGCCAACGTAAACCAGATCCGCCCCGGCCGCCTGGGCAAAGATCGGCGGGATATCGCCGGTGCTGCCTAAATCAATACTCCCGACGTTCAGCGCCTCCAGCATCTGCGGTCCGGCAGGGAACTCGACCCATGAGAATTTGGTCTGCGGGAAACGTTTCTCCAGCAACGCATGGCTTTTCGCCAGCACCATGCTGACGCTGCCTTTCTGATAACCGATACGCAGGCTCTCCGGCGTTTTCTCCGCCGCCTGAGCCAGCGATGCCACTGCCAGCAGACCTGCCAGCCCGATACGGGTAACTGTTTTAAACATGCGCCACTCCTTGTGATTGATGAAATGCCGCCGCGTGGCGATCCCGACGATTAAGGGCGTGCCAGAAGGTTTCAAGCGCGCTGTCGAGGCGGGTTTGCAGATTCGGCGTGAAATGCGGTTTATGCTGGTAGTCGATTACCTGTGAGTCGTCAGCGAAGACGCCATGCAGGATCTCCTGCGCTTTCAGCGCGTTCAGAACCGGCTTGAGGGCATAATCCACCGCCAGTAAATGGGCTACCGTACCGCCTGTGGCCAGCGGCAGGACGACCTTACCGTCCAGCGCGCGTTCGGGCAGCAGATCGAGCAGCGTTTTCAGTGCACCGGAAAAAGAGGCTTTATAAATTGGTGTCGCGACGACCAGCCCGTCAGCACGCTTAAGTTGTTCGATCAGGGTTTTCAGCGCCGGGCTGTCGAAACGGGCGTAGAGCAGATCTTCAGGCGCGAAATTGTGCAAATTCCAGTGACACACTTCGACATCCAGAGCATTAAGCTTTTCGCGAGCGTATTCCAGCAGTGCGCTGGATCGAGAGGGGAAGCGGGGGCTTCCGGCCAGGGTAATGACGCGCATGGTTGCTCCTTATAACTAATTGTTTGCTTTTATCTAACATTCATAACAATTTTCAGGAGTGTGACATTGCGTGGTTATTCCACTAAATGATTTATCCTCAGGATGAATGCAGAAAAAAGCATAAGAAGCGAACCGATAAGTAAACGATTGCGTTTTACATGGCTTTTTTTGCCACAGGTCAATTCCCTTTCCGGGCGGGATCGCACATAATCCCCTCCCGGTTTGCACACCGGGAATCCAGGAGAGTTCATGTACTACCCCTTCGTTCGTAAAGCCCTTTTCCAGCTCGATCCTGAGCGCGCTCATGAATTTACATTTCAGCAGTTACGTCGTATTACAGGAACGCCTCTGGCCGCGCTGGTGCGTCAAAACGTGCCGGAAAAACCTGTCCAATGCATGGGCCTGACGTTCAAAAATCCACTGGGCCTTGCGGCCGGTCTGGACAAAAATGGCGAATGCATTGATGCACTCGGCGCGATGGGCTTTGGCTCGATCGAAATCGGGACAGTGACGCCGCGTCCGCAGCCGGGAAATGACAAGCCACGTCTGTTCCGCCTGGTTGAAGCCGAGGGGCTGATCAACCGCATGGGCTTTAATAACCTTGGCGTCGATCATCTGGTTGAGAACGTTAAGAAAGCCCATTTTGATGGTGTGCTGGGTATTAATATTGGCAAAAATAAAGACACGCCAGTCGAGCAGGGTAAAGATGACTATCTGATTTGTATGGAAAAAGTCTATGCCTATGCCGGTTATATCGCGGTGAATATATCCTCGCCTAACACCCCAGGGCTGCGTTCATTACAATATGGCGAAGCGCTTGACGATCTTCTTAGCGCCATTAAAAATAAACAAACGGCACTACAGGCGATCCACCATAAATATGTTCCGGTCGCGGTTAAGATCGCCCCGGATCTTTCGGCAGAGGAATTGATCCAGGTTGCCGACAGTTTAGTTCGCCATAATATTGATGGTGTGATTGCGACCAATACAACGCTCGATCGCTCCCTCGTCCAGGGAATGAAAAACTGTGACGAAGCGGGTGGATTAAGTGGCCGTCCGGTACAATTAAAAAGCACCGAAATTATTCGCGCACTCTCCGCGGAATTAAAAGGCCAGCTGCCGATTATTGGCGTGGGTGGCATTGACTCCGTCATCGCTGCACGTGAGAAGATGGCGGCAGGGGCTTCACTGGTGCAAATTTATTCCGGCTTTATTTTTAAAGGGCCGCCATTGATTAAAGAAATTGTCACGCATATCTAATCTTTTCTCTTAATCAGACAACCAGGGCTTTATTTCCAGCCCTGGTTGTTTTATATTCCGTCATTGTTGCTTATTTAGACATTATAGTCTTTTATTACTAGTGTTATAAGCGAAGCGGCAAACAGGACATTTTTAGTACAGGACGTTTTGGGGACGGGAGAGAAACATGCGAATTAAACCTGACGATAACTGGCGCTGGTATTTTTGTGACGAGCATGACCGTATGATGCTCGACTTAGCCAATGGCATGTTGTTTCGCTCTCGTTTTGCGCGCCGAATGTTAACGCCAGACGCGTTTGCTCCCTCAGGCTTTTGCGTTGACGACGCTGCACTCTATTTCTCTTTTGAAGAAAAATGCCGCGACTTCAATCTCTCCAAAGAACAGCGCGCTGAACTGGTACTAAATGCGCTGGTGGCGATCCGTTTCCTGAAACCACAAATGCCGAAAAGCTGGCATTTCCTCGCGCACGGTATGAGCTGGACCCCGGCTATCGGCGATGCGGCCAGCGTCAATCTGAGCGATACCGAAGAAGAGGTGAATCTGCTGGTGGTTGAACCCGGTGAAAACGCTGCGCTCTGTTTGCTGGCCCAACCCGGCGTGACCATTGCCGGGCGAGTCATGCAGTTAGGTGATGCCATCAAAGTGATGAATGACAGGCTGAAGCCTCAGCTGCGCGTCGATTCCTTCAGCCTCGAACAGGCGGTTTAAGCTTCCAGCTGTACGGATGTTTTCGGTACACAGCTACAGCACAGGATCGTGCCGTCAATGCCAATCGCAGATTTCTTCAGGGCACTCACTTCACCATCGACCAGTTTAATGCGACAGCATCCGCAAATCCCCGCGCGACAGGAATAAGGTACGCGGATACCCGCCTGCTCCAGCTGTTCCAGTAGCACCTGCTGATTGTTACCACGAATAACTTTGCCTTCCCAGTGAATATCCACCGCGGAAGCGACGTTGGTGACAACGTCAACCATTTCTTCTTCCTGGCCTGCGCCGTACACTCTTGCAGGCCCGCGGGTAAGAATTTCGACCTCGTCGCCCACGCGGATTACGCCGCTGGAGCGGGGGATCAGGTTCTGGCCGAAGTCGACATCACCGTTATCCTGCGCGGTACGAAATGACTGCAAGGTTTTCAGCGGTTCGCCGGAAGGGTGTTTCTGACCTTTCTCCGGGCTGACGGTGGTAAAAATACAGCGGCTGCACGGCTTCACGACATCAAAGATAACGCTGCCGATGCGGATCACTTTCCAGGTATCTTCATCCCAGGCATCCGCTCCGGTCACCACCAGATTCGGGCGAAACTGCTCCATCTGCACGCTGGCTTTGCAACGGGTTTGTAAATCACGCAGCGAGGCCTCGCTGGTCAGCAGGAAGGGAAAACCATCCGCAAAGGAGAGGGGAACCGCGTCGTGGCGTTTCACGCGACGAGTCAGCGCAGGCCCAACCCAGCGCAGCTGAACGTCACGTGAGAAAAAGCCGCTCAGCCACTGGTTAATGTTATCCGGCGCGATACGCGCGGTAAAATGATTGCCCCACACTTCCGTTGGCGCTTCAACCGGCGCAAAATCAGCAAAGCGGATCACGACGCTTGAACCGTCTGGCGCGGTCAAATGCAATCCGTCATGAAGCGGGGAAGGCGTAAAGCGAACCATCTGCGGGAACTGACGTGCGGTGATGAACGTACCGTCAGGCTCGGTGATCATAAAAATACGATCGAAGGCGAATCCGCTCATATCGGCCAGCGCGTGCGTCACGCCGATACCACGCATGGATTTCACCGGATGAATAAAAAGCCTGGATAACGTCGCCACTGCACACTCCCGCTAAATAAAATAAGCCTTCAACTTTATGACATACACGCCATATTAGCTATAATGCGCGACAATTTTCTATGAGTAAAAGTGACGATATGAATTCTCTGTTTGCCAGTACGGCCCGTGGGCTGGAAGAGCTGTTAAAAACTGAACTGGAAACCCTGGGCGCGAAAGAGTGCCAGGTGGTTCAGGGTGGTGTCCATTTTGAGGGCGACACGCGGCTTATTTACCAGAGCCTGATGTGGAGCCGTCTGGCGTCGCGCATCATGCTGCCGATGAAAGAGTGCAAGGTCTACAGCGATCTTGATCTCTACACCGGTGTACAAATGATCGACTGGACAGAGATCTTCACCCCGGACGCTACCTTTGCGGTGCATTTCAACGGCGTCAACGATGAGATCCGCAACAGCCAGTACGGCGCCCTGCGCGTCAAAGACGCCATTGTGGACTGCTTCACGCGTCGTAATAGAGAACGTCCGAACGTAGATCGTGAAAACCCGGATCTGCGTATCAACGTCTGGCTGAACGGCGACACTGCCAGTATTTCCCTGGATCTGAGCGGCGCAGGCCTGCATCTGCGCGGCTATCGCGATCGCACCGGCATGGCCCCAATCAAAGAGACACTGGCCGCCGCTATCGTGATGCGCTCCGGCTGGCAGCCGGGTACGCCGCTGCTCGATCCAATGTGCGGTTCCGGTACGCTGCTGATTGAAGCCGCGATGCTGGCCACCGACCGCGCGCCAGGGCTGCATCGTGGACAGTGGGGCTTCAAAGGCTGGGCGCAGCACGATGAAGCCCTCTGGAAAGAGGTCAAAGACGACGCGCAGACCCGTGCCCGTAAAGGGCTGGCGGAGTACACCTCTCACTTTTACGGTTCGGACAACGACCCACGGGTGATTGAACGCGCGCGCAGCAACGCCCGTCGTGCCGGTATCGGTGAGCTGGTGACCTTCGACGTCAAAGATGTGGCGAACCTGACCAATCCGCTGCCAAAAGGCCCGTACGGTACGGTGATCAGCAACCCGCCGTATGGTGAGCGTCTTGGCAGCGAGCCAGCGCTGATTGCGCTACACAGCCTGCTGGGCCGCAACATGAAAGCGCATTTCGGCGGCTGGAACCTCTCCCTGTTTAGCGCCTCGCCGGAGCTGCTGAGCTGCCTGCAATTACGTGCCGATCGCCAGTTCAAGGCGAAAAACGGCCCGCTGGACTGCGTGCAGAAAAACTACCATCTGGCAGAGATAGCAGCGGACAGCAAACCGTCTGGCGTGGCGGAAGATTATGCCAACCGTCTGCGCAAAAACCTGAAGAAATTTGAGAAGTGGGCGAAGCAGGAAGGCATCGAATGTTATCGCCTTTACGACGCTGACCTGCCGGAATACAACGTGGCGGTTGACCGCTATGCAGACTGGGTGGTGGTTCAGGAATACGCCCCGCCGAAAACCATTGATGCGCAAAAAGCGCGTCAGCGTATGCTGGATGTGATTGCGGCCACCATCGCCGTACTCGGCATTTCGCCAAACAAGCTGGTGCTGAAAACCCGTGAGCGTCAGAAAGGCAAAAACCAGTATCAGAAGATGGGCGAGAAGGGCGACTTCATCGAAGTGGGCGAATATAACGCGCGCCTGTGGGTTAACCTGACCGATTACCTTGATACCGGTCTGTTCCTCGATCACCGCATCGCCCGCCGCATGCTGGGACAGATGAGTAAGGGCAAAGACTTCCTGAACCTGTTCTCCTATACCGGCAGCGCCAGCGTTCATGCAGGGCTTGGCGGGGCGCGTAGCACCACCACGGTCGATATGTCCCGTACTTATCTGGAGTGGGCAGAGCGCAACCTGCGTCTTAACGGCTTAACCGGTCGTCAGCATCGCCTGTTACAGGCCGACGTGCTGGGCTGGCTGCGCGATACCGATGAGCAGTTTGACCTTATCTTTATCGATCCGCCGACCTTCTCTAACTCCAAGCGTATGGAGGATAGCTTTGACGTTCAACGCGATCACCTGCGCCTGATGACCGACCTGAAGCGTCTGCTGCGTAAAGGCGGCACCATTATGTTCTCGAATAACAAGCGCGGATTCCGCATGGATCACGACGGCCTGGCCGAACTGGGACTTAAAGCACAAGAAATCAGCCAAAAAACGCTGTCTCAGGACTTTGCCCGTAACCGTCAAATCCACAACTGCTGGCTGATCTCCGCGGTCTGAAAGGAAAAATAAATGTCTTTAATTAGTATGCACGGCGCGTGGCTCTCTTTCAGCGACTCACCGCTTCTCGATAATGCAGAGCTGCATATCGAAGATAACGAGCGCGTCTGTCTGGTCGGCCGTAACGGCGCAGGTAAATCGACGCTGATGAAAATCCTCAACCGAGAGCAGGGGCTGGACGACGGCCGTATTGTTTACGAGCAGGATCTGGTCGTCTCTCGTCTGCAACAGGATCCGCCGCGTAACGTTACCGGCAGCGTGTACGATTTTGTGGCTGAAGGAATTTCAGAGCAGGCGGAATACCTCAAGCGCTACCACGAGATTTCGCATCTGGTCATGACCGACCCGAGCGACAAAAATCTCAACGAGCTGGCAAAAGTGCAGGAGATGCTCGATCACCACGGCCTGTGGCAGCTGGAAAACCGCATTAACGAAGTGCTGGCTCAGCTTGGCCTGGAAGCGGATATGGAGCTGTCGGCGCTCTCCGGCGGCTGGCTGCGTAAAGCCGCGCTGGGCCGTGCCCTGGTGAGCGGGCCTAAGGTACTGCTGCTGGACGAACCAACGAACCACCTGGATATCGAAGCAATTGACTGGCTGGAAGGGTTCCTGAAAACTTTCAATGGCACCATTATCTTCATCTCCCACGACCGTTCGTTCATCCGCAACATGGCCACGCGCATTGTCGACCTCGACCGCGGCAAGCTGGTGACCTATCCGGGCGATTACGATACCTATCTGCTGGAGAAAGAAGAGAACCTGCGCGTGGAAGAGCTGCAAAACGCCGAGTTCGACCGCAAGCTGGCGCAGGAAGAGGTATGGATCCGTCAGGGCATCAAGGCGCGTCGTACCCGTAATGAAGGCCGCGTTCGCGCCCTGAAGGCGATGCGCCGCGAACGTAGCGAACGCCGTGAAGTCATAGGTAGCGCCAAAATGCAGGTGGAAGAGGCGTCCCGCTCGGGCAAGATTGTCTTCGAAATGGAGAACGTGAATTATTCGGTTGACGGCAAAGTGCTGGTGAACGATTTCTCCGCACAGGTTCAGCGTGGCGACAAAATTGCGCTTATTGGTCCAAACGGCTGCGGCAAAACCACGCTGTTGAAACTGATGCTGGGCCAGTTGCAGGCAGACAGCGGTCGTATTCACTGTGGTACCAAGCTGGAAGTAGCGTACTTTGACCAGCATCGCGCAGAGCTGGATCCGGACCGTACGGTGATGGACAACCTCGCAGAGGGTAAACAGGAGGTGATGGTTAACGGCAAGCCGCGTCACGTGCTGGGCTACCTTCAGGACTTCCTGTTCCACCCAAAACTCGCCCTGACGCCTGTGCGCGCGCTGTCCGGCGGTGAGCGTAACCGTCTTTTACTGGCGCGCCTGTTCCTGAAACCCAGTAACTTACTGATTCTCGATGAACCGACGAACGATCTGGATGTCGAAACGCTGGAACTGCTGGAAGAGTTGATTGATGGCTATCAGGGAACCGTGATGCTGGTCAGCCACGATCGTCAATTTGTCGATAACACCGTGACCGAGTGCTGGATCTTCGAAGGCGAAGGACGCATCGGTCAATATGTGGGCGGCTATCATGACGCGCGTGGACAGCAATCGCAGTCGCTGGCGCAAAAACAGGCGAAGACCAAAAATGTCGCTGAACCTGTTGTTGTGAAAGCAGAAACTGTCAAAAAGTCTCCTGCTAAAATGAGCTATAACTTGCAGCGCGAGCTGGAAGGGCTGCCGCAGCGTCTGGAAGAGCTGGAAGCGGCACTGGAAGCACTGCAAATTCAGGTCGCTGATGCGTCATTCTTTACGCAGCCTCACGACTATACTCAGAAAGTATTGGCTGAACTCTCCCAGGCCGAGCAGGCGCTGGAAGAGGCATTTGAGCGCTGGGAGTACCTTGAGTCTCTGAAAAACGGCGCATAAACAGGGATAATCTATGTGTGACCAGCACCATGCCGATCGGCATATTTTATGCTCGCAATGCGATATGCTCGTGGCGTTGCCAGAGCTTGGTCACGGACATAAGGCTGCCTGCCCGCGCTGCGGAGCTACGCTGACGACCGAGTGGGACGCGCCAAGGCAGCGTCCTACGGCTTATGCGCTGGCAGCCCTGTTCATGTTACTGCTCTCCAATCTCTTCCCTTTCATCTCTATGAAAGTGGGTGGGATGGTAAGCCAGGTGGAGTTACTGGAAATTCCAGGCGTGATGTTCTCGGAAGATTACGCCAGCCTTGGCACCTTCTTTCTTCTGTTCGTGCAGATAGTCCCGGCTTTTTGCCTGGTCGTCATTCTGCTACTGGTCAATCGCGTCAGGATGCCCACCGCCCTTAAAATCAAACTCGCGCGGATCCTGTTCCAGCTGAAAAGCTGGGGGATGGCGGAAATTTTTCTGGCGGGTATCCTGGTCAGCTTCGTGAAGCTGATGGCCTACGGCGATGTGGGGATTGGCAGTAGCTTTATTCCGTGGTGTCTGTATTGCGTGCTGCAACTGCGCGCTTTCCAGTGCGTGGACCGACGCTGGACCTGGGACGATATTGCCCCGGCACCGACGCTCTCGCAGACGGTAAAGGTGGGCGTACCGGGTATCCGTCAGGGGCTGCGCTCCTGCTCCTGCTGCACCGCCGTGCTGCCCGCGGATGTCGAGGTGTGTCCCCGCTGTGAAACAAAAGGTCACGTCCGACGCAAAAATAGCCTGCAATGGACCATGGCGCTGCTGGTGACCTCTGTCATGCTTTATCTGCCCGCCAATATTTTGCCGATCATGATCACCGATCTGCTCGGCGACAGAATGCCCTCGACCATCCTTGCCGGGGTGATTTTGCTGTGGAGCGAAGGGTCATACCCTGTTGCAGGCGTCATATTTCTCGCCAGCATTATGGTTCCGACCTTAAAGATGATTGCCATTGCCTGGCTTTGCTGGGATGCAAAAGGGCACGGTAAGCGTGACAGTGAGCGCATGCATCTGATTTATGAGGTCGTGGAATTTGTTGGCCGCTGGTCGATGATTGACGTGTTCGTGATTGCGGTTCTCTCAGCGCTGGTGCGTATGGGTGGGCTGATGAGTATTTATCCCGCTATGGGAGCGCTGATGTTTGCTTTGGTCGTCATTATGACCATGTTTGCGGCCATGACCTTCGACCCTCGTTTATCGTGGGATCGTGAGCCCGATTCAAGCCATGAGGAAGAGTAAGAGCATGGAAAATAAGAGTGGAGAGGCTAAAGTGCAGAAGGTCAGAAACTGGTCGCCGGTGTGGATTTTCCCCATCGTGACCGCGCTGATCGGTGCATGGATCCTGTTTTATCATTACAGCCATCAGGGACCGGAAGTCACGCTAATTACCACCAATGCAGAGGGAATTGAGGGCGGAAAAACCACCATCAAGAGCCGCAGCGTGGATGTGGGTGTCGTGGAAAGCGCGACCCTGACGGATGATTTAACCCATGTTGAAATTAAGGCCCGCCTGAATGCTGGCATGGAAAAACTGCTCCATGAAGATTCCGTTTTTTGGGTGGTGAAACCGCAGGTCGGAAGAGAAGGGATCAGCGGCTTAGGGACGCTATTGTCAGGGGCTTACATTGAACTCCAGCCCGGCAATAAAGGCGCCCAGCCAGCAAACTATCAGTTGCTGGATTCACCGCCGCTTGCGCCACCGGATGCAAAAGGGATCCGCGTCATTCTGGACAGCAAAAAAGCGGGCCAGCTCTCGCCGGGCGATCCGGTGCTGTTCCGTGGGTATCGTGTCGGTTCGGTTGAAACGAGCACCTTCGATCCGCAAAAACGGACCATCAGCTATCAGCTATTTATCAATGCGCCTAATGACCGACTGGTGACCAGTAACGTTCGTTTCTGGAAAGACAGTGGGATCGCTGTGGATCTCACCTCTGCGGGGATGCGCGTTGAGATGGGTTCACTCACCACGCTGTTTGGTGGGGGCGTCAGTTTTGACGTGCCGGAAGGTATAGATCTGGGACAACCGGTGGCGGAAAAAACCGCCTTCAGATTGTTTGACGATCAAAAAAGCATTCAGGATGCGCTCTATACCGATCACATCGATTATCTGATGTTCTTTAAGGACTCTGTACGCGGCTTGCAGCCAGGAGCGCCAGTTGAGTTCCGCGGTATCCGTCTGGGTACAGTAGGGCAAGTGCCTTACTTTGTTCCGGGACTCAAGCAAATGCTTGATGATGATTATCGTATTCCGGTGCTGATACGCATTGAGCCTGAGCGTTTAATTAACCAGATTGGTGAGGATCAGGATATTGGGGAGCATATCAGCGACCTGATGAATCGCGGTCTGCGTGGCTCGCTGAAAACCGGCAACCTGGTGACAGGGGCGTTGTATGTCGATATGGACTTCTATCCAAAAGCGCCACCTATGACGGGAGTCCGTGAATTTGGCGGCTACAAAATCATTCCTACGGTCAGCAGTGGCCTGGCGCAGATCCAACAGCGTCTGATGGAAACGCTGGATAAGATCAACAATCTGCCGCTGAATCCAATGCTTGAGGCTGCGACGGGATCACTGCATCAGAGCCAGGCGACGATGCAACGTCTGCAAACCACCCTGGATAATATCAACAAGATCACGGCCAACCAGTCCATGCAGCAGCTGCCGCAGGATATGCAGAAAACGTTGCGTGAACTGAATCGCAGCATGCAGGGCTTCCAGCCGGGCTCAGCGGCCTACAACAAGATGGTGGCGGATATGCAACGTCTTGATCAGGTTTTACGCGAGCTACAGCCCGTTCTGAAAACGCTCAATGAAAAGAGCAACGCGCTGGTGTTTGAAGCGAAAGATAAAAAGGATCCTGAGCCTAAGAGGGCGAAACAATGAAAAAATGGCTAATCATCGCAGGCGCACTGGTATTAACGGCCTGTAGCTCTGGAAGCGATAACAAAAGCTACTACCAGCTGCCGTTAAGCGCGCAGTCGGGGGCGCAGAGCAGCGCCTCGCAGGGCAGCCGTCTGCTGTGGGTTGAGCAGGTTGCCGTGCCAGATTACCTGGCGGGCAACGGGGTGGTCTACCAGACCAGCGATGTGCAGTACGTAATCGCCAACAACAACCTGTGGGCCAGCCCGCTGGATCAGCAGCTACGCAATACGCTGGTGGCGAATCTGAGCAGCCAGCTCCCCGGTTGGGTCGTTGCCTCGCAGCCTCTGGGAAGCGATCAGGACACTCTGAATGTTAACGTGACGGGATTCCATGGCCGCTATGATGGTGCCGTTGTTATCAGCGGGGAGTGGCTGCTGAATCACCAGGGTCAGCTGATTAAGCGTCCTTTCCATCTTGAACTCAAGCAGCAGAAAGATGGCTATGACGAAATGGTGAAAGTACTTGCGCAGGGATGGGCACAGGAGTCGGCTACTATAGCAAGAGAGATTTCCCGCCTGCCATAAGTAAAATTCATCGACGAAAGCCGCACTCAGCTTCTTGCTGATTGCGGCTTTTTTTTCGTTTTACGTTCAGGTTGTTACTTGTCCCGCATCACACTTTTTGTACAAACGATCTTCCATGTAGCTCACAAATATGACACCCGTATGAATTTTGAACGTTGACGCTGACGCAGATTCGGGGTATTCGTTAACTGTGCTTGCACATATTGCAACCACTGTTTTCTTTCCACCAGACAAAAGAATGAGGGAAACGAGGCATGAAGAGACAGAAACGAGATCGCCTGGAAAGGGCTCATCAACGTGGTTATCAGGCTGGCATCGCCGGACGTTCTAAAGAAATGTGTCCCTATCAGGCCCTGAATCAAAGGTCCCAATGGCTAGGGGGCTGGCGAGAAGCCATCGGAGACAGGGCAGTACTTGCTTGATACCGTCTCTTTAAAAAGAAACCTCCGCAATGCGGAGGTTTCGCCTTTCTGGAAGGGGCTAAAAGCCGTTATCAGAAAGCGGAGGTATCCTGGAACAGACCCACTTTCAGGTCGTTCGCGGTATAGATCAGACGACCATCAACCAGCACTTCACCGTCCGCCAGGCCCATAATCAGACGGCGGTTAACGATGCGTTTGAAATGGATACGGTAGGTGACTTTCTTCGCGGTAGGCAGAACCTGACCGGTGAATTTCACTTCGCCTACGCCCAGCGCACGGCCTTTGCCTTCACCGCCAAGCCAGCCCAGATAGAAGCCAACCAGCTGCCACATAGCATCGAGGCCCAGGCAGCCAGGCATTACCGGATCGCCAATAAAGTGGCAACCGAAGAACCACAGGTCCGGGTTGATATCGAGTTCTGCTTCTACGTAACCCTTATCAAAGTTGCCGCCGGTTTCGGTCATTTTCACGACACGGTCCATCATCAGCATATTTGGGGCTGGTAACTGCGGGCCTTTCGCGCCAAACAGTTCACCGCGACCAGAGGCAAGAAGGTCTTCTTTAGTATAGGATTCGCGTTTATCTACCATGTTCTCAGTAAGCCTTATTTTAGTGAAGGACGCAGGATAGCTAACACGTGTACGCTGAACAAGTCCGATCAGTTCGCACTAAACCAACTCAACCAGCGTAACGGCCACGGATAACGATGACGAGCATCCTGCTGTGTCGCCTGAGCTATACGTTCCTGAATGGTCTGCATCAGGGTTGTCTGGCCTTCGCCGTCCCAGACCAGGTTTGTCAGTAAGGGTAGTGCATCCTCAACCCCTTCGATGGCCCAGACGGTGAATTGTTCCTGCTCTACCGCATCCAGAATCGCCTGGCTCAGGCTCAAATGGCGAGCGTTAGGTGCCGGAATTATCACGCCCTGTTTGCCGTTTAAACCGCGCTGCTGGCAGATTGCGAAGAAGCCTTCGATTTTCTCATTCAGTCCGCCCACCGGTTGGGCACGGCCAAACTGATCCACGGACCCGGTAATCGCAATATTCTGGTTAATCGGCACGTCTGCAAGCGCGCTGATCACGGCGCACAGCTCTGCCATTGAGGCGCTGTCGCCGTCGACTTCACTGTAGGACTGCTCAAAGGTCAACGAGGCAGAGAAGGGGATCTGCTGCTCGAGCTGAAGTTCAGACATCAGGAATGCCTGCATGATCATCATGCCTTTGGCATGAATGTTTCCGCCCAGTTCGGCCTTGCGTTCGATATCGGTAAATTCGCCGTCACCAATGTGTACGACACAGCTGATACGGGAAGGCTCACCAAAGGCGCGTGGGTGCCCGGGGAACTCGATGACGGACAAGGCATTGATTTGCCCGATACGTTCGCCTTCGGTCTCCACCAGAATCTGTTCAAGCAGAATTTCATCCTGCATACGGTCAGCAAGATAGCCTTCGCGCCATTCACGCTGGGCCAGCATCTGGCACAGTTGCTCACCGTTGAACGTACCGTTGCCGCTGATAACGCCCACTTCACGCAGTTGTTTACCGATCCAGAGCGGACAGAGCGGCAGGGTTTCCTGATCGCCGGTGTAGCGTACGGCCTCGCGGATTAAGCCCGGCCACGCATCCTCGGCAGGTGAGGGCAGCGCGAAACGTTCCGCCACGGCCATAACCCACTGACACCACTGCGCCATGTCATCGGCATCTGCAATCTGAATATTGTCTTCAAATTCGCTGTAAACCGCCTGCTCCGCGAGTTCTGGCTCCATTTCCTGGAAGTCAGCCAGGGATTCACGGTCACCCGTCAGCACGACGGTCAGCGACAGCGGCATAGACGGAATGGAAAGAGGCAGAGGACGTGAATCGTCGAAGCCTACCCAGTCAAAACGTTGCTGCGTCACCACCGTTTTCAGGCGCATCCACAGCAGCGGCTGCGCAAGCAGTGTGCGAAGGGAGATGAGCAATACGCCGCCATTAGCGCGGTGTACCAGCCCGGGTTGCAGTGAAACATCGCCATTGAACTGACGAAGGCAGCCGAACAACTGTTCTGCTTCCACCCAGTTGGCGGTGATCACCTCGCCTTTTGCAGCGAACAGTCCATCTGCCTGTGTGGCAGGTTCGAATGTCACGTCGCGTCCGGCAATATGATACTGACCACCAAAAACGGCATTCGTTTTTGGCTGCAACTGGCGCATGGCATCACCGAGAAGCGTCAGATACTCGGCTTCTTCCGGGGCTTTGAGCAGCATGAAAGGAGATGTAGCCCATGGGGATGACATCTGCTCCAGCGCGTAATGCAAACGCGGTTGTGTCTCGCTAAGTATGAATTTGTGTTCTTTTGTGAGGTCTGGCTGTGCAAACAGCTCCTGATAGCTCTCGGTATCCGGAACCAGGTCACGCCATGCAAGTTTCGTAATGGTCAAAGTTGATGTTTTTTAGTCAGAAGTAAAACCGTGGAGTATACCGTAAGCGGCGCACTCTGCCCAATCAGGATTCGGGTTTTCATCATGCGGATCGCCTGCGACGTTTCACAGGATATGATTTCTTTTCAGCAGATTGCCAAAAAACTGATATTCTGAACAGAGTTACACGGTAACACTGAGATCGCAATGAAATATCAACAACTGGAAAACCTCGAAAGCGGCTGGAAATGGAAGTACCTGGTCAAAAAGCACCGTGAAGGGGAGCTGATCACCTGCTACATCGAAGCCAGCGCGGCACAAGAAGCTGTGGATATGTTGCTGACCCTCGAAAACGAACCGGTACAGGTCAACGGCTGGATCGAGAAACACATTAATCCGGCCTTGTTAAACCGGATGAAGCAAACTATCCGAGCTCGTCGTAAACGGCATTTCAATGCCGAGCATCAGCACACCCGTAAGAAATCCATCGACCTGGAGTTCATGGTCTGGCAGCGTCTGGCCGGGCTTGCGCAACGGCGCGGGAAAACCCTGTCGGAAACGGTGGTGCAGCTGATTGAAGATGCCGAGCACAAAGAGAAGTATGCCAGCCAGATGTCGACGTTGAAAAACGATCTACAGGCACTGTTAGGTAAAAAATAAGCTTTTTACTTTTCTTCAGATAATAAAAAACCCCGCATGGCGGGGTTTTTTTATAAGACGATAACTTATGCCGCAGGCTGAGTTACAACGTCTTTGATACCTTTAACTTCGATCTCTACGCGACGATCTGGTGCCAGGCAGTCGATCAGTGCAGCGCGTGGTTTCACGTTGTCACAGGTAGAACCGGTAACTGGGTTAGATTCGCCCATACCACGTGGGGAGATCTTGTTAGCTGGGATACCTTTAGATACCAGGTAATCAACTACAGACTGAGCACGTTTCTCAGACAGACCCTGGTTGTAAGCGTCAGAACCGATACGGTCGGTGAAGCCCAGAACCACTACAGAACCGTCTTTAGGATCCAGGTTGCTCAGCTGGGTGTACAGCTGATCCAGTGCCTGCTGACCTTCTGGTTTCAGGGTAGCTTTGTTGAAGTTGAACAGAACGTCAGACTTCAGAGTGAAGTGCTTGGTCTGTACTTCTGGCGCTGGAGCCGGAGCTGGAGCTACGACTGGCGCATCTTCCTGCTGACCGAAACGGTAAGAAACACCAACGCTCAGCATGCCGTTGTCTGGACGAACACCAACGGTAGCACCGTCACCGATGTTGTTAACCCACTGGTATTCCAGACGGGTAGCGATGTCACGGGTCATTGCCCACTCAACGCCACCAGCGAATACTGGGGAAACACCAGTGTCGTGGTCGTCACCAGCGATGCTGTTGCTGGAGTCTGCACGCCATACCATGCCGCCCAGACGGGTGTACACGTCCAGATCGTCAGTTACTGGGTAACCCAGTTTAGCGGTCAGCTGTACGCCTTGAGCTTTGAAAGCGCCATTTACGTTGTCGCCTTTGTAAGGCATACGACCTAACCAGTCGTAACCCATTTCAAAGCCAACATACGGGTTAACCTGATAGCCACCGAACGCACCTGCACCCAGCTGGCTCTCGTGAGTAGGGCCATCGTTGTTCAGGCTGCTGTTGTACCAACCGGTGTCATGGAACTGAGACCAGCCCAGTTTACCACCTGCATACCAGGTATTATCTTTCGGAGCGGCCTGCGCTACGGTAGCGAAGCCAGCCAGTGCCACTGCAATCGCGATAGCTGTCTTTTTCATTTTTTGCGCCTCGTTATCATCCAAAATTTGCCATGAATATCTCCATCGGAGGAATCACGGTTAAATCCTTCACCGGGGGGCGTGGTCAAATATAAACCTACCGATATCTTCGGCTTAGGCCGAGCACCCCTGGCGATGTAAAGTCTACAACGTAGCTGAAAACTTACAAGTGTGAAGTCCGTCAGGCATATGAAAAAAAAAGTTCCGTATACCTAATATTTAACAATTTTTGAACGAATTTTGTGCAGTAAAATTAACGAGAACCGCGTCAGACAAGCCTTGCCGCAGTTTTGGCGCGTTGAACTTTTTTTGCATACTGCGGTCGAAAAAAATTCCAGGAAAACTCTTAAAATGACTCAATGGTACACATTTGAGTGAATTTTTAGCCCGGGATGTTGTCCTCTGCGATAGGAATCTCCACGAACTGGCCGCATGATGAAACCCATCGCGTTACCTTCTTCAGCCGCTTCAGTCAGACGCAAATGTTCCTCTTGCGACAGATCCTCAGGCAACCACCCAATCACGACGCTATAGTTCCCGGTACGTAATGCCCGGACCATCGACTCGACCGTATCGCAAGGGGAGAGTTGATTAATCTGCATCACCTTCGCTAACGGCAGCCCAGCCGACTGAACCCATTCGCGACTTAATTTTTGCTGTGGCGTCAGCCAGAGCTGCCAGCGAGACTGTTGCCCGAGCTGCTGCAAAAGCGGCAGGAGTAAGAGTTGTGTTAACAGCGGCTGGTCTTCACGGTAAACCACTTCACTGATAAGCCCTGTCGATACACGCCCGATAGAATTCTGCGCAGCATTGCCTGCGGCAGAAGTGGAAGGTGTTAAGTGATTTGCATAGCCTGAAGTGTACATATTCATTCCAGCCCTGTAGTTACTGTATGGATATACAGTAACCCCTGTGTGCATAAAGATCAACCTCATTTTCGGAAAGCGACTCGCAAATTTCATCCATTCCTGGTGAACCTGAAAAAATCATCTTGCCCAACGGCAATAAGTTGCCTATTTTCCTGCTAACGGATCCGTTAGTAAGAAATATCGTGGTTACTGTATGATTTTTAATGGAATTATCATGAAAAAGATATCTTATGATCGGATTTATCAATCTCAAGAATACCTCTCTCCGCTGGGCGAAATTCATCATCGCGCCCTGTTTGGCGGTTATACCTTGGCCGTGGATGAAGCGGTGTTCGCGATGGTGTCTGACGGTGAGCTTTACCTTCGCGCCTGTGAGCAAAGTGCAAAATACTGTGTAAAAAACGCCTCTTCTTTTCTGACCCTGATGAAACGAGGACGTCCTGTGCTGCTTAATTACTACCGTGTGGATGAAGGTCTGTGGCAAAACAGGGAAAAACTGCTTCAGCTCTCCTCGTTTGCGCTCGATGCCGCCAGGAAAGAGCGCTACCAGCGCCATCAGCGTAACCGGCTTAAAGATCTGCCGAACCTGACCTTTCAGATTGAGGTCCTGCTTATGGAGGCGGGCATTACCAATGAAGAGACGCTACGACAGTTGGGGGCGAAGACGAGCTGGCTGAAAATGCGCTCTAAGAATAAAGCGCTGAGTATCCGGGTATTGTTCGCGCTTGAAGGCGCGATTGAAGGGTTACATGAAGCGGCACTCCCGGCGGATATCCGCCGGGAGCTTACGGAGTGGTTTAATGCGCTGCCTGAGTCGCAGGGCCATCATTCCGCCAGGTAGCGATCTGCTGTCGCAGCCGACAAATTTCCGGCAGCAAAGCGATAAGCAGGCCAATTTGCTGAAGGACCAGCGGAGCTTTGTTGTCGGTGCCTGGATCAAGGTGTGCGATACGTTGCACCAGTTCATCCAGTGCCTGGTGAACCCGTGGCTCATCCGCAGGTTGATGATGAAGCGCATCATCAACGTAGCAAACGGCATCGTCCAGTAGTGCCAGGATGCCCGGATTCGTCAGTTTCTCTCGGTGGGCGCCAAGGGTAGAGATATAGCTGGTGAACGTGTGGTTCAGACACAGCAGGCGGAAGGCTGTCTCCCGGATTTCTGCCGTGGCGCGCGGCTCAGTTGACATATTCGAGACAACGGAAGCCAGCTCTGCGTCAGTGTTATGCGCATCGCGACGGGCAATCCGATAGGCCAGACGGTTATCGCGACCCTGATGGTATTGCTCAAGTATGGCGTCCAGATAGCGGCAGTTGGCGTTCATTGCTCTGTCGGACACGCGCGGTAAATTTCGGAAACGCCAGTCCGGCCAGATAAAGCTCACCGCCGCCCAGGCGATGGCGCAGCCGATCAGCGTGTCGATCACACGGGGGAGGGCCACTTCAAAGCCTTCACCCAGCAGATTGAAGCAGAGCAGCACAAGCAGCGTGATGAACATTGTGGCGTGAGCGTACTGCACATTGCGGAAGGCG
This sequence comes from Enterobacter sp. CCUG 70166, assembly GCF_020224095.1. Lineage (NCBI taxonomy): Bacteria > Pseudomonadati > Pseudomonadota > Gammaproteobacteria > Enterobacterales > Enterobacteriaceae > Enterobacter > Enterobacter sp. CCUG 70166. Next base: position 29,742 of record NZ_NRIQ01000010.1, on the reverse strand, counting down.
AAGAACAGTACCCCGGTAATCACAATCAGGATCAGTTGCCCTTCTACTGAGGGTACAAAATAGAGCACCGGCAGCCCGATGGCGACCCCGACTAACGTCCCGACAATACGCAGCGCGAGTCGATGGCGGGTAGCGTTATAGTTCGGCTGGCAGACGAACAGGCTGGTCAGCAGGATCCAGTAGCCGTGGTGCAATCCTGTTATCTGGATAAACGCGTAGCCAACGCACAGTACCAACGACATCCTTACCGCATGGCGAAAGAGGGCGGATTCCGGCGTAAAATGACGGCTCAGGCGCAGCCATATATCGCTGAAACCGTTGAGACTGTCGTCGGCAAGCTGGTTGTCAGCGTCATTGCCCGGCATCGCCATCGCCTGTTCAGACTCAATGGTGGCGAGCTGAGCATCGATGGCTCTCAGGTTGTTGAGCAGGAATCCCAGGGCTTTGAACTGTTCCGGCGAAGTTCCACTGGCCTGAACGCGATCGAGCGCCGCATCCAGGTGGCTGAATGCACGTTCAAAGCGAGGATCGTGCTGATAGGGCGTGCGCAGCAGTATTGAGCGCGCAAGTTGCTGGCAGGCCTGAGACTGCATCGACAGCAGACGCTGGAAACGGAACATCACGTCGCTGTAGCGGAATTTCTCGCGCAGATCAGCGTACTGTACATGCGAGGAGCTGGCGCGCTCGTGAATATCCTGGGCAACAAAGTAGTAGTGCAGGGTGCGCCGGGTACCGCGCTGACCGCGATCGCCGCGCAGACGGGTGAGCAGAGACGCTTTGGTCTGATTCAGCGTGGCGACCAGTTGGCCATTTGCCAGCGCCAGATCGTACAGGGGCGCCTGGCTGTCCTCTTCGATATCCGGATCAAACAGCCGGGATTTCAGCTCCAGATAGTGGGCCAGCTGTTCGTAACTGCGGGCAATGTTGTCCTGTAAGGCACGAACCGGAAAAATAAGATGCCCGGTTAAGGTCAGCAGGTTATACCAGATAGCGCCCAATAGCAGCAGGACCGGTTGCTGATACCACTGATCGTAAAGAGAGACGCCCAGCATGGTGTAAATGGCAATCAGCAGGGCGCCAAACGCGATAGTGGCGTAGCGTTGCCCGAGGCCGCCGAGCAAAATGAAGCCGCTGGTGGACACCGTCAGCCCTAAGGCAAACAGCCAGGGCCACGGGAAAAGCAGCTCAACGGAGGCGGAAGCAATAAAGAAGCAGACCAGCGTGATGACCAGATTACGCAAACGACCGGCCAGGCGGTCGTCGAGATCCGCCAGCGCGCCGGCCACCACCCCAAGCGTGAGGGGGATGGTGAGCTTCACATCATTCAGCCACCACGGCAGAGCGACGGTGCCGCAGAGGGCGATAAATATCCTGACGTTATACAGCCAGTTACTGTTCCATGTATAGCGACGAAGCAGGGGGCTTAGCATGAGAGCGGCCAGTCCTTATTACTGAAAACGACGACGGGCATTGGCTTCACGCGCGGCTTGCGCGACTTCGACCGGAACAACTCGGCGTCCTACCGGCCACAGGGCGATGGTGGCAATTTTGAAATTAGCGAGGCCAACCGGAATGCCAATAATCGTAATGCACTGGGCGATACCGGCGAAGATATGCATCAGACACAGCCACCAGCCAAAGAAGATTAGCCATAAAATATTCAGCAGCGTGCCGCCGGTATTCATCAGGGCATTTTTTCTTTCCGGCTCCAGTTCATCCACGTGCACGGCTTCATTTCCATAAGGAACGAGGGACAGTTTGGTGATTTCCCAGCAGGAGCGCGTCAGCGGAAGGGTGAAGATAAGCACGATGCTCACCAGGGTGGCAAAAAGCCAGGAAAGGGTGGTGGCAAAACCGCCAAGGACAAAATTCAACACATTCAGAACGGTACGCATAAACCCTCATTTCCTTCGATGTGATTAACGCCCGGTGATTGTAACGTTTTTTTGGGCTGGAGCACCTTAAAACTGGCAGTTAAACTGTCTGACAAATTATGACCTCGTGGATCCGGCAGGATATGGAACTGAAAGCAACTTCAATGGGCAAACGCCTGGCGCAGCACCCTTACGACAAGGTTGTGCTTCTTAATGCGGGAGTGAAAGTCTCCGGTGAACGCCACGAATACCTTATTCCGTTTAATCAGCTACTGGCCATTCACTGTAAACGAGGGCTGGTATGGGGGGAGCTGGAGTTCGTTTTACCGGCAGAGAAAGTGGTGCGACTCCACGGGACCGAGTGGGCGGAAACCCAACGCTTCCACCATCATCTGAACATGCGCTGGCACCAGTGGAGCCAGGAGATGAGCGTGATTGCCGCACAGGTGCTGCATCAGGTGCTGGACGATATCGCGCTAAGCAATACGCAGCAGAAGTGGCTGACGCGCCAGCAAACCGCCGGGCTTCAGCAAAAAATCACCCAGGCGCTGACGGCATTGCCTTTACCGGTGGCGCGGCTTGAGGAATTTGATAACTGTCGCGATGCGTGGCGGAAGTGTCAGGCCTGGCTTAGCGATATCGAGAAAAGCCGTCTGGCGCATAACCAGGCCTGGACTGAGGCGATGCTTACGCAATATGCCGATTTCTTCAGTACGGTGGAATCATCGCCCCTCAATCCTGCTCAGGCGCGCGCAGTGGTGAATGGCGAGCACTCTTTACTGGTGCTGGCAGGCGCAGGGAGCGGCAAAACGTCGGTGCTGGTGGCGCGCGCGGGCTGGCTTCTGACAACGGGCGAGGCAGTTGCCGACCAGATTTTGCTGCTGGCTTTTGGTCGCAAGGCGGCGCAGGAGATGGATGAGCGCATTCAGGCGCGTTTGCATACCCAGGATATCTCGGCGCGCACGTTCCACTCCCTCGCTTTACACATCATTCAACAGGGCAGCAAAAAAGTCCCTGTTGTCAGCAAGCTGGAGAATGATGCTCAGGCTCGCCAGGCGCTGTTTATCAAGGCATGGCGTCAGCAGTGCAGTGAAAAAAAGGCGCAGGCGAAAGGTTGGCGTCAGTGGCTTGAAGAGGAACTCAACTGGGAGGTGCCGGAGGGCAGCTTCTGGCAGGATGAAAAGCTGGCGCGCCGGCTGGGCTCTCGTCTCGACCGGTGGGTAAGCCTGATGCGCATGCACGGCGGCTCTCAGGCGGAGATGATAGAAAGCGCACCGGAAGCGATCCGCGCCGTGTTTTCTAAGCGGGTAAAGCTAATGGCGCCGATGCTGAAAGCGTGGAAAACCGCGCTGAAAGACGAAAACGCGGTCGATTTTTCCGGGCTAATCCATCAGGCCATTATCATTCTGGAGAAAGGGCGCTTCGTCAGTCCGTGGAAACACATTCTGGTGGATGAGTTTCAGGATATCTCGCCGCAGCGCGCTGCGCTGCTTTCGGCGCTGCGGGCGCAGAATAAACATACGTCGCTGTTTGCCGTGGGCGATGACTGGCAGGCTATCTACCGCTTCAGCGGGGCGCAACTTTCCCTCACGACGGCCTTCCATCACTATTTTGGGGAAGGCGATCGCAGCGATCTGGACACCACCTACCGCTTCAACTCGCGGATTGGTGAAATTGCCAACCGTTTTATTCAGCAGAACCCGCATCAGCTGTCGAAGCCGCTTAACAGCCTGACGTCGGGGGATAAAAAGGCCGTCACGCTGCTGGCGGACGATCAGCTGGAACCGCTGCTGGATAAACTGAGCGGCTATGCGAAACCGGATGAACGGATTCTGGTCCTGGCGCGTTATCACCACCTCAAGCCGACGGCGCTGGAAAAAGCGGCGACGCGCTGGCCAAAACTACAGCTCGATTTTATGACCATTCACGCCAGTAAAGGGCAGCAGGCCGACTACGTAATTGTGGTGGGGCTGAAAAAGGGGAGTGACGGATTCCCGGCACCGGCGCGGGAATCCGTGATGGAAGAGGCGTTATTGCCTGTTCCGGAAGATTTCCCGGATGCAGAGGAGCGGCGCTTACTGTACGTGGCGATAACCCGCGCGCGCCATCGCGTGTGGCTCTTGTTCAACAAAGAGGAGCCGTCGGTGTTTGTCGATATTTTGAAAAGTATTGACGTGCCGGTGGCGAGAAAGCCGTAACGCGCCGGGCAAATTCTGTAGGCCCGGTAAGCGCAGCGCCACCGGGCAAAAAACTACTTCAGTCTCTCCGCAAGGTAACGCTGATAATCCGGGATCAAAATCTCCACCGGATCGTTAAACTGCGGCGATTCAATGATGAAATCTGCCGTTGAAAGATTGGTGGCTACCGGAATGTTCCATACCGTCGCCAGACGCAGCAGCGCTTTAACGTCCGGATCATGCGGAACCGCGTTCAGCGGATCCCAGAAGAATATCAGAACGTCAATTTTACCTTCCGAAATCTGAGCGCCGACCTGCTGGTCACCCCCCATCGGGCCGCTCAGCATGGCATTCACTTCCAGACCGGTTTCGCGGTGGATCAGGTTGCCGGTTGTTCCCGTGGCAGAAAGGGCATGATGCTGTAAAAGAGGCTGATGGCGACGAACCCAGTTAAGCAGCATTTGTTTACAGTGATCGTGCGCAACCAGAGCAATGTGCTTGCGCGCCGGAAGTGTGCGTGTTGTCAGTTCCATAATCTTATCCGTGAGGTTACCTCGCTACACGATGACGGGAACTGACTGATGCTGCAAGAGAAAGGACGAAAAAATGTGGCTTACGACGAAGGTTGTCGTTTCGCCCATTGCAGAAAACGGGCGCGCGTGTCCGGATCGGCATTCTGGAACCAGAATTTGAGGCGTTGCTCAGTAAGGGTCTGCGACTGAGGAGGGAGTACATCCAGCTCCGATACGCCCGAAAGCAGGGTACTGTCATCCGCCATCATGGTGGCGAACTGGGGCAGGGAGGCGCGCCTGCTGGCTCTGTTATAGATCTCCGTGTCCGCTTCGTAATCTGTTCCTTTTGGCCTTTTTGTCAGCGCCAGGATATCCAGCTTTACCGGGATGGGCATAGAATCCCCGTCCACCAGCTCAATGCGCGGTGAGGCATCAAATGCCAGTGACTCTTTTTCTGTCTCAAGGTGCGGGAGACGAAAATTGACCTGGCTGATGCGTTGGGTATTAAAGCTGACCACCAGCGGAGGCGAAATGTACACCTGCTGTTCGTTGTCGGCGAGGCGAATCGTCTTTTCAACCCGAAAAACCACCTGATGCGGGCCATTATCCAGCTCGATGCTGTCTGCGCCCCGCAGCAGGGAGCTGGAGACTTTTTTCCCGTCCAGCACCAGCAGGTCAATGTCGGTTGAGAGTCTGAGGGTGGTTGCGAAAACACAAACCGGCATGATTAACGCAACCACAGCCCAGGCAATGCCGGTTTTCATAGCAGACTCCTGTAGACAAACTACCTGGTAAGAATGTATCAAAATTTTTCGATAAACACGTTTACTAACATATAGACATATTCTGCCGTTTTGCCCTCATACTTCTGTATGGGATGCGTGGTTGAGATGTCTGCTTTGACGTACACTTTGAAAAAAACCAGGAGGAACAGCATGAAAGAGAACGACATTGTCGAGATTCTGACGTCCACGCGCACTATCGCGCTGGTCGGCGCGAGCGATAAACCGGATCGCCCAAGCTATCGGGTCATGAAATACCTTCTGGACCAGGGATATCACGTGATCCCGGTCTCGCCGAAGGTGGCGGGGAAAACACTGCTGGGTCAGCAGGGCTATGCGACGCTCGCGGACGTGCCGGAAAAGGTGGATATGGTGGACGTTTTTCGTAATTCAGAGGCAGCCTGGGGCGTGGCGCAGGAGGCGATTGCCATCGGCGCGAAAACGCTGTGGATGCAGCTGGGCGTGATTAATGAGCAGGCGGCCGTGCTGGCGCGTGATGCCGGGCTGAAGGTGGTGATGGATCGCTGTCCGGCAATCGATATTCCCCGTCTGGGGCTGGCAAAATAAAAAAAGCCCGCTTGACGGGCTTTTTTACACCTTTAGTTACGCAGTCTTGGCGCCTGTAACTGTTTGCGGATGGTCTGAGCAAGCTCGTCCATAGTGGGTTGTTCCGGATGCTCATCCTGTAGTTCACCACTCAGCTGCGCTTCGGCAAGATAGGTATGGACAGGCTGACCATCGTCGCCCTCCATAACCACATGATACCAGGGCGCGGCGCGAAGCTCTGCGTCTACGGCCAGATCGTCTGCTGACGGTTCATCAAGGGAATACTCCGGGTCGATATCCACGACCACACCCAAATATCCAAGCAAGGTGTGGCGGACCTGCTGGCCGATACCGAATTTGCTGGCAATCATAGTCACCTCCCGGGAAACATTACATACACACTATGTGCGGGCAATATTTCTCTTTTCAAGTTACATGACGCGACAGGCAAACCCTTTCAGATACAGCCCTTCCGGGTAGGTAGCGATCACCGGGTGATCGGCGGCCTGACGGAACTGCTCTATAAATTGTACATCACGACCCGCATCTATTGCGGCATCGGCGATGATTTTTTGGAATAAATCTGTCGTCATCAGGCCAGAGCAGGAGAACGTCAGCAGAACGCCACCCGGGTTCAGCAGCTGGATCGCCAGCATGTTGATGTCTTTATAGCCACGGCAGGCGCCCATCAGCTGGCTTTTATTTTCTACAAACTTCGGCGGGTCCATCACGATAACGTCAAATTTCTCGCCCTGGTCGCGGTATTTACGCAGCAGTTTGAACACGTCGTCGCGCACAAACTCCGCTTTGCTCAGATCCAGCTTGTTCAGCTCAACGTTCTGTTTCGCCACATCCAGCGCTTCCTGTGAGGTGTCGACGCTCACAACCTGGGCACAGCCGCCCATCAGGGCAGAGACCGCAAAGCCGCCGGTATAGGAGAAGCAGTTCAGCACGCGCTTATCGGCAACGTACTGGCGCGTTGCCAGACGGCTGTCACGCTGGTCGAGATAATAACCGGTCTTATGGCCGCCCTGGATGTCCACCAGCAGCTTCATGCCGTGCTCCTCGATAGGCAGCAGGGCAGGCGGCAGTTCGCCGGTGACCGGGCCCTGCGTCAGCTCCATGCCCTCTTTTTTACGTACCGCCACGTCGCTGCGGTCGTAAATGGCACATTCCGGGAACAGGGTTTGCAGGGCGCTAATTAGCGCGGCACGCTGGTATTCCGCCCCGGCGCTCAGCAGCTGCAACACCAGGAAATTGCCGAAGCGGTCAATGGTCACGCCCGGCAGCCCGTCGGATTCACCGGCAATCAGACGATAGCTGTCCAGCCCGTCACGCTTTGCCAGCCACTCGCGCCACTGCTGCGCCTGTTGCAGACGACGGACAAAGAAGTCGATATCGATGGCTTCTTCTTTATCGAACGTCCAGACGCGCGCGCGGATCTGAGATGCATGCGAGTATGCGCCGCGTGCTAACCATTTCCCCTGATGGTCAACAATATCGATGGTTTCACCGAGGCTGGCTTTACCTTCCATGCGGGCAACCGCGCCGGAAAAGACCCAGGGATGGCGGCGCAGTAATGACTTCTCGCGCCCTTTGGCTAACACTAAACGTACACTCATAATTTGCTATTCTGTCGATTCCAATGAAATGGCCGCCATTTTCCCGACTTCAGCGAGGAAATGCAACGCGCCAGTCGGATAAGGAGAAGGATGATGTCAAATGTATGCACCATTGCCTGGGTCCATGGCCTTGTACAGGGCGTCGGATTCCGCTACAGCACCCAGCGCGAAGCCCTTCAGCTCGGACTGACGGGGTATGCGCGTAACATGGATGATGGCAGCGTGGAGGTTGTGGCCTGCGGTGAGGCGGATCGGGTAGAGAAGCTGGTGGCGTGGCTGAAAGCGGGCGGACCGCGCAGCGCGCGGGTTGATAAGGTGCTAACGGAACCGCATCAACCCGGCCGGGAATACGCTGACTTCAGTATTCGCTATTAAATGCATTTTACCGGCTTTGGCAGGCCGGCAATTTTTGTCGCCTGTTTAGCCGGGCCTTTCGGAAACAGGCGATACAGATAACGGCTGTTGCCTTTCTCTTCGCCAAATTTATTCGCCATGGCTTTGACCAGCATGCGGATAGCCGGAGAGGTGTTGAATTCGAGGTAGAATTCGCGCACAAAGCGCACCACTTCCCAGTGTTCCGGGGAGAGGGTAATTCCTTCGTTTTCCGCAATTTTCTCCGCCAGCGCTTCGCTCCACTGGCTGCTCTCTTTCAGATAACCGTCGTTATCGGTTTCGATCTCTTTGCCTTCAAAACTCAACATATTCATTCACGCGTTTGTCAAAAACCGCCTCAGTCTACCAAAAAAACAAAGCCCCGCATAAGCGGGGCTTTGTTCACAGCACGGTGAGTTAATCGCGGCTGGCGAAGCCCAGGATACTCAGCAGGCTGACAAAAATATTGTACAGCGACACATACAGGCTCACGGTGGCGCGGATATAGTTCGTCTCACCGCCGTGAATGATGTTGCTGGTTTCATACAGGATTGCGCCGGATGAAATCAGGATAAACACCGCGCTGATTGCCAGATGCAGAGCAGGCAATTGCAGGAAGATGTTCGCCAGCATACCGACCAGCACAATCACGATACCCGCCATCAGCATACCGCCGAGGAAGGACATGTCCTTACGGGTGGTCAGCACGTAGGCCGAGCAGCAGAAGAACACCAGCGCGGTACCGCCCAGCGCCATACCAATCACGTCGCCCATTCCGGCAGACAGATAGGCGTTCAGGATTGGCCCCAGGATGTAGCCCAGGAAGCCGGTGAAGGCGAAAGCGGAGAGAATACCCACCGGTTTATCCGCGGTTTTATAGGTCAGGAACATCAGACCATACATACCCACCAGCGTCAGGATCAGGCCCGGAGAAGGCAGCATCAGTACGGTGCTGGCCGTCGCGGTGATCGCCGAAAACGCCAGCGTCAGGCTGAGCATGAAATAGGTATTGCGCAGCACCTTATGGGTGCTGAGTAGCGATGTGCGGTCGCGTGAAGAAGTAATTATACGATCCATGAGTCACTCTCTTATGACAGATGTAATTAGCGCAAAGAATAGGAAACGGCGCGGCAGACGCAAAGTGGTTTTACCCATCTTTACTCAGCCCCTTAGGGATTATGCTGGTTTTTTATTCTGGTAAAGCCTTTGTACTCAGAATGAAGTGCGGTATGCAAGGCGTATTCAGATCAACCTCTTATAGGTCACTGAAAAATATTGCGTTATTTCCCTAAGGCCGCTAAGAGTTATTTCCGGATCGTCATAAAAACAGACAATAAGGCGAAGGAAATGAAACCACAAACACGCATGCACTTTACGCTCTCTTTGTTAACCGCAGGGGTCCTGTGCGCCAGCACGGCAACCTGGGCGGCTAACGTGCCAGCAGGAACCCAGCTGGCAGATAAGCAGGAACTGGTCAGGAACAACGGCAGTGAACCCGCCTCGCTCGACCCGCATAAAGTCGAAAGCGATGTCGAATTCAATATTATCAGCGATTTATTCGACGGGCTGGTCAGCGTCTCTCCGGCAGGTGAAATCCAGCCGCGCCTGGCGGAGAAATGGGAAAATAAAGATAACACCGTCTGGACTTTCCATCTGCGCCCGGGCATAACCTGGAGCGATGGCACCCCCATCACCGCGGAAGATATTGTCTGGAGCTGGCAGCGACTGGTCGACCCGAAAACCGTCTCTCCGTATGCCAGCTATCCCGGCAGTATGCGTATCGTCAACGGCACTGATATCGCAGAAGGCAAAAAAGCACCCGAGTCGCTGGGCGTGAAAGCCATCAATGACACCACGCTGGAAGTGACGCTCACCCAGCCAAATGCTGCTTTCCTGGCGATGCTGGCTCACCCGTCTCTGGTGCCGATAGATAAAGTCCTGGTAGGTCGTTTCGGTGATAAGTGGACCAAACCGGAGCACTTCGTCAGCAGCGGGGCCTATAAACTGTCACAGTGGGTGGTGAACGAACGCATTGTGGCGGTGCGAAACCCGAAATACTGGGATAACGCACATACCGTCATCAACAAGGTGACCTATCTGCCCATTTCCTCCGAAGCCGCTGACGTCAACCGCTACAAAGCGGGCGAAATCGACATCGCCTACACGGTGCCGATCAACCAGTTTGCTCAGCTGAAGAAAACGCTGGGGAACGAGCTGGACGTATCGCCGCAGCTTGCCACCTATTATTACGAATTCAACACCACCCGGCCGCCGTTCAGCGACGCCCGCGTGCGTAAGGCGCTGAATCTGGCGCTGGATAAAGATATTATCGCCGGGAAAGTTTTAGGGCAGGGGCAACGCCCGGCATGGCTCATCAGCCAGCCGGATATTGGCGGCGTCAAGTTACAGAACCCTGATTACGCCAGCTGGCCGATGGATAAACGCATTGCCGAGGCGAAAAAACTGCTGGCCGAAGCCGGATTTAACGACAGCCATCCGCTCAGCTTTAATCTCCTCTATAACACCTCGGAATCGCACCAGCGTATTGCGATTGCCGCCAGCTCGATGTGGAAGAAGAACCTCGGCGTAGAGGCGAAGCTGCAAAACCAGGAGTGGAAAACCATGCTTGATACCATGCACACCCATAACTTTGACGCGGTGCGCTACGCCTGGATTGCTGATTACGATGACGCCGCAACCTTCCTGAATAACTTCCGTACCGGTGACAGCCAAAACACCACTCAGTACAGCAATCCGGAATACGATCTGGCTCTGGTGAATGCGGCGAAGGCGAAAACGGCGGAGGAGCGCGGTAAGTTCTACCAGCAGGCAGAAGATCTGCTGGGGCGCGATGTGCCGGCGATCCCTGTCTATCACTACGTGCGCACGCACCTGGTGAAACCGTGGGTAGGGGGCTTCACGCCGGATAAGCTTGGCTACTACTACACCAAAGATATGTACATCAAAAAGCACTAACGATCCGCGGTGGATATTATGCTGGTAAAACGGCCAATCTGTTGTCTATTCAACCGATTAAACGCATTTTGGCTATTTTTAAAGCGAACGAATGCGCGCACCCTTTACAGCGCGCGGTGAGGTGTTTATAGTTCGCCTCACTTAGGAAGCGTGGCCGAGCGGTTGAAGGCACCGGTCTTGAAAACCGGCGACCCGAAAGGGTTCTAGAGTTCGAATCTCTACGCTTCCGCCAAATTCGAAACCCCTGCGATAGCAATATCGCAGGGGTTTTTGCTTTTGTTCTGGCTCTCCGCCATGTTACCCATGTTATAGCTTATCGTGATCCCGGCGTCGGCCTTACAGACCTGAGCTTTTACGCACCAGGTATCCGCGATGTTCGAGGGCGTCAGCACCGCTTCGGGCGCACCCGTGGCTGCGATCTGCCCGGCCTTCAGGAGGATCAGACGCTGGCAATAATTGGCCGCAAGATTGAGATCGTGCAGTGCAACCACCACCGTAAGCGGCAGCTGTGAAACGAGCCGCATCAGCTCCAGCTGGTGCTGAATGTCCAGGTGGTTTGTCGGTTCATCGAGCAACAGCACCTGCGGCTGCTGGGCCAGCGCGCGGGCTATCTGACTTCGCTGTCGTTCTCCGCCTGACAAAGAGTGCCATCGCCGCTGGCGTAAGCGGCATAACTGCATCAGGCCAATCGCCTGTTCAACCGCAGCCTCATCGTCGCGCGTGGTTCTCTGGAATGTTTTCCGGTAGGGCGTACGCCCCAGCCTGACAATATCCTCAACGGTCAGTTCCCCGTCGACCTCAGCATGTTGCGGGACAAACGCCATGTGCTGCGCCCGTATTTTCAGCGGCATCAAGCCAAGCGTTGTGCCATTAAGCGCAACACGTTCGCTGTGTCGTGGAAACAGCCCGGCGAGGCAGCGCAGCAGCGTCGACTTGCCTGAGCCGTTTGGCCCTAACAGGCCGACAATCTGCCCGGATGGCAGGTCGAGATCGATATCCTTAAGCACCGTCTGCGCCTGTCGGGTTACGGTTAACCCGGCCACTGTAATATTCATGGATGCTCCTTTCGATTTTGATAAAGCAACGCCACAAAGACGGGGGCGCCCACCAGCGCAGTCACCACCCCGATGGGCAGAACCTGGTGCACGATCAGCGTGCGTGAGACGATATCGGCAAGGATCATAAAGTGGGCGCCGATGAGAAACGTCAGCGGGATCGAGCGGCGATGGCCCGGCCCGCGTAGCATGCGCGTCACATGGGGAATGACCAGCCCGACAAACCCCACTGCGCCTGTGGCGCTCACCAACGTGGCGGTGACAACGGCACAGGTCAGCAATAAGACAATACGCACGGCGGTAACCGGGATCCCCAGCGTGGTGGAGACCTCATCCCCGAAGGTGAAGGTGTCCAGCGCCCGGGAAAAGAGCAATACCACCAGTAAACCCGCAAGCGTAACGGCCAGCGCCAGCAGCGCGTCAGGCCAGCGCACGCCGCTCAGACTCCCCATCAGCCAGAACATGACGCTACGGGACTGCTCGGCATTGGCGGACGTGCTGACGACGTACGCGGTCATGGCGTTGAAGAGCTGGGTGCCCGCAATACCGGCCAGCAAAATGCGCGAGGGGCTTTCACTCATCCCGTTTGTAATCACCATGATGAGCGCAAAGGCGGCGCAGGAGCCGACAAACGCACCGCTGCTCACGCCAATCACGCTTCCCCCCATGCCGAGAAGCATCACGCAGACGGCCCCCAGCGAGGCGCCCGCGGAAATCCCCAGCAGATAAGGCTCAGCCAGAGGGTTACGCAGGATCGACTGTAACACCAGCCCGCACAGCGCCAGGCCACCGCCGCTGCACGCGGCCATCACTGCCCGGCTCATGCGATATTGCCAGACGATACCCTCCTCCGTTTGTGGCAACGCATAAGAGGTCAAACCCAGTCCGTTGAGGATCGCTTTCCCGGTACTGGCATACGACACCGGCATATCACCGATACTGGCGGCAAAAACCAGCATTAGCGGCAGCGCCATGACGCCTGCTGCCAGTAAACCTTGCTGGCGGCGGTCAAAAGCGAAATGACTCATTGTTCATCCTGGAAAGAAGCCAGCCGATCGCTGATAAGCTCAACCGCATCGACGTTACGTAATGAAGGGTTTAACGACATTGCCGGCACCACAATAATGTGGTTGTTCCTGACCGCAGGCATGTTCTTCGTCACCGGGTCATTACGCAAGAATGCTTTTTTTACTTCAACGTCATCGGCAGGGTAGAGCCTGCGGGACATCCCGGCGATAACAATCACGTCCGGCTCCGACTGGGCAATATGTTCCCAGGTTACAGCCGGCCATTCGTCATGAGAGTCAATAATGTTCTTCAACCCCAGAGTGCGGCTGATCCAGCCAGGCGCGCCATAATTCCCCGCCACCCAGGGATCGCCATTCAGACGGCTACTTGAGAACCAGAATACGACGCGAAGCGGTTTCGCTGAGACGCGCGCCTGGGCCTTTTTGATACGTTTCGTCAGCGTATGATTAAGCTGCTCACCTCGCGCGGAAACATCAAATATCGTCGCCAGATCTGTCACTTCCCGTGTAATTTCGGCCAGCGAAAACGGCGCGCTGCGTGCTCCGTCTGCGTTTGACGTTTCCGTCACCGCTTTATCCGTGCAGTCGGCAGGAGAGATCCACGTATTAATCCCCAGCGAGGCAAACTGCTCACGGGTTCCCACTTCTCCCTGCGGACCAATGTGCCAGTGATACTGCGCGAGAACGAGCTCAGGTTTCTGTCCCACCACGGCTTCAAATGAGGGGGAATTATCTGCAAGCCGGGGGATATTTTTCCCGGCATCTGCCAGCTGATCCGGGAGCTTGCCGAACCAGACCGACGTTGCGGCGATCTTTTTCTCCAGCCCCAGTGCGAGCAGTAATTCTGTTTCATGCTGTCCCACGGTCACGACGCGCTGAGGAGCCTGCGCCAAGGTCTGCTTTACGCCGCAATTTTCAATCGTGAGGGGCCAGGAGGTTGCTGAGAAAGCGGCAGGCGCCGTGGAGAGCAATAAAGCCAGAAATAACCCTTTTTTAAGTAACATAGAACACAATCCCAAATTGTTATGTTATAACATAATACATATATTGTGATTGAGAGCAACACGCTCACCGTCGCTTGTTGCAGAAACGAAAGGCTGGACTATTCTCAACATACCCACCTGGCATTCGCGGGTTGCCTGAAAAACAACAAGATTTCTGATTTGGGGTAGTGAGGATGAAAAAGATCCTGCTCGCGTTTGCGTTCTGTTTTGCCTCCCTGAGCGCCTTCTCATCGTATGCCGCTGAGCCCCGCCAGGCGCCTTCTGAGCAGGAGCGCGCCCGGACGGTCTATATCTTTCATCAGCCGATCGTCATGCTTCAGGCGAAATTTGGCCTGACCACGCCGGAGGAGCGCGTTTTACGCATCCGCAACACCCTGCGCAATTTTACCGAGGCGGACGTGCGTGAGCCGCTCACTATCGTCCCCGTGACCCGCTATAACCAGCAGGGGCGGCTGATCGTGATGAACGGTAAGCCCGTGATGCTGCTGACGGAAGGGGATTTGGACGAAGGGGACGATCTCACCCTCGATCAGGCCGCGCAGCGCGTGCTGGCGCGCATGGAAGCGCAGAGAATGGCGCTGCGCGATCAATACGATACCGGCTGGCTGGCGCTGTCGACGGTAAAAGCTGCCGCTGGCCTGCTGGCGCTTTTGCTGCTCTGCTATGGCGCCTGGCGATCCTGGCGCTGGTTTCGACGCGTCTACCGTCTGCGTATTGTGGAGAATCGCAGCCGGGTCCCGCAAAGCTGGCGGCGGTACATTGGCGCCATTGAGATTCGGCTTTACGCCTTGCTGATGTTCCTGTTGGGTTTAATCGGCTTTTACGTCTGGCTGAGCTGGGCATTCAGTCTGTTTCCGTGGACGCGGGTGTGGGGCACGTCGCTGGGAGACTGGTCGCTTCGCGTGGTGCAGCAAATTGCCCTGGCGATTGTCTCGGCTTTGCCGGGGCTGACGATTGTTCTGATCATTTTCCTCATTACCGCTTTTATTCTGAAGCTTCTGAGGATGGTGCTGAATCAGGTGGAGGCTGGTCGTCTGCAACTTCCCGGCGTTCATCCGGAAACCGTGGGGGCAACCCGTAAGCTCATTTCCGTCGCCGTCTGGCTATTTGCTCTCTCCGCTGCCTGGCCGTTTCTCCCCGGCGCAAACTCACTGGCGTTTAAAGGTATTAGCGTCTTCTTCGGCCTGATGTTAACGCTGGGTTCGGCAGGGGTGATGAACCATGCCATGAGCGGTCTGGTCCTGATTTACTCCCGCGCACTGCGTAAAGGCGATGTCATTCGGGTGGCGGATAACGAAGGTAAGGTCAGTGAAATAGGCATGCTGGCGACCAAAATTATTACCCGGGAAAATTATGTCGTTACCGTGCCCAATGCGGTGGTGGTGAGCGGTAAGATCACCAACCTTAGCGCGCTACAGCCCGATGGCAGCCTCAATCTGACGGTCAGCGTCACTATCGGTTATGACACCCCATGGCGTCAGGTGCATGCCATGCTGGAGCTGGCCGCGAAACGGGCAAAAGGGATTGATCTTTCCGAGCCGCCGCTGGTGCGCCAGTTAGGGTTAATGGACTGGTATATCGCCTACGAGTTGCAGGTTCGTCTGCTGCCCGACCAGTCCCTCGCGGTTGCCCGCAATGAACTGCATAGCCAGATACAGGATGTGTTTAACGAATTTAACGTGCAGATCATGTCTCCGAATTTTGTTATGCAGCCAGAGGGCAGCGTAATGGTTGCCAAAGAGAACTGGTATACCGCGCCCGCCAAACCCCCTCAGGGCGAAACCTGAGGCCCCGGTTTTCTCGAGGTAAGGCAAAAGATCACAGTTTCTGATCGACAATCGCCGATTTTATACGGGTCATCGCCAGAATGTTTTTTGAACGCATATTCAATTTCTCGAGGATCCTCACGCGGTAGGTGCTGGTCGTTTTTTGTGACAGTTGCAGTTTTTTCGCGATTTCATGATTTTCCATATGGAAAAGCTTTAGCACGTCATATTCGCGTCGGGTAAAGGAGTGTGTCCTGAGCGCCCGATAAAAACGCATCAGCTGCTGAAAAGGGTGAGCAGTAAAATGCATCGACGAATAGATAATATTATCAATTCTCACCGCGCTGTTGGCTTCTATCTCATGCATCAGGACAATGTAATCACGCTTGACTTTTTTGACCTGCTGAATGGTTTTATTGCGTAACTTATCCTGTTCAATCGCAATGATAAAATCCAGCTCGGGATCGACCTCATAAAGCTGGTGAATATCCTCCTCATCGCGAATCAAATGGGTAGATGTCAGTGAGCTTGAGACACCGTGGCAAAGGTAATAGTTATCGCTGATAAAAATAAAATTCATAATTAATGGGCAGGGTTTTAGATAAAATTCATTAAAAATCTAAGAGGCTTAATCTGTAGTATTTTCTGCCAGACAGCGGCGAGGTCGACGACCCCGGCCATCGACAGCAGAACCAGAATAATCAGCAGTGTAGATAGCGTTATCGCAAACATAAAACGCGTAATTTTTTTCTGCATTTTTTGCTGATGCGTTACCCGCTGGTCCTCTTTTTCATACTCGACCATGGTGGTAATAGCCTGGCCCTGCACGTAGTACACCTTACCCTCTTCGCTGAGATCGCCCGTGATCACGAGCGACTCAAGTAAGAGCGCGATTTTTCTGCTAAACGACTCATTTTTGATATGTTTATACCAAAGTGTGCCGTAAAGCATGGCGATCACTTCCCGCTGGGTGAAACCAGACGAAACGCGCGAAGGGCGCTGGTTGACGTAGTCGGTCACCAGCAGCCTGAGCAAGTTGTAACGGTCCCGGCTGATGGTTTCTGAATCAGATTTCAGGCCAGAAATACAGCGCCCTTTCAGACGAGCAAGGGCCGTTTTTAAGGTGATGATTTTCGTATAATGGTCAAAGGCAAACGGGATAATGCCTTTGTAAGCCTGAAACCCATTGCGCTTATAGTGAATGATTTCAGCCTGCATTTCGCTGATATCTTCCACGCTCATACTGACATCTTCGCTTTTATGCATCGGGCAGAGCACAACGTTGCTGCTTTCGTGCTTCTTCAGAATATAACGCGTATTGTCGGCATCTTTTAAGTACACCAGAAAATAGTCATGCGGGTTGTTTTTTTGCGCACCGTTCTGGATCAGCCACGGCAGAAATTTACGCCAGAGAATAAGTCTGTAGTTATCGGTATCGAATAATTTCATGGAAAATCTCTTATCGCAGTGACCTGCGTGAATAGGGTCTTACAAGGGCATATTGAGGTGGTAATGTTGCACGGATAAGCTGCGGTGTATGAAAAAGAGTCTAGATCACAAACTTTCATTCTAATAAGTTTATGTGATGTAAAAATAAATGTTTACATTTTAGCCAGCCGATGACGAAGAAGTGATCGGAGCGGAAGGGAATGAGGCAAGAAGCTCAACGTAATGCAATTTCCTGCTTTACATCATGCTCAGAGATGTTTATAGTGCGCCTCACTTTGGAAGCGTGGCCGAGCGGTTGAAGGCACCGGTCTTGAAAACCGGCGACCCGAAAGGGTTCTAGAGTTCGAATCTCTACGCTTCCGCCAAATTCGAAAACCCTGCGATAGCAATATCGCAGGGTTTTTTCGTTATTCCAGCCCCAGCGTATACTGTGCGATTTTGAAGTAGATAATGAGCCCGGTACCGTCGATCAGCGTGGCAATAAACGGCGCGGAAACGACCGCCGGGTCGATTTTGCAACGTTTCAATACCATCGGGATCACCGATGAGACAATGGCGCTCCACAGCGTAATGCAGACCAGCGTCAGGCTGACGATAAGCGTGATTTCCATCCCAATGCCCATCATCCAGGCACGAACGCAGCCCGCCAGGCCCAGCGTGGCGGCAATCATTAACGAGGTGCTCATCTCTTTGCGCAGCACGCGACCCACGTCGCGAAGGTGGACTTCACCCAGCGCCATGGCGCGCACCAGCGTCGAGGTAATCTGCGTCCCGCTGTTTCCGCCGGTGCCAATCAGCAGCGGAATAAAGAACGCCAGCGCAATGGCGGATTCCAGCGCCTCTTCAAAATGCTGGATCACCGAGCTGGTATACGCTTCCGCGACAAACAGCAGCAGCAGCCAGACGGAGCGTTTCTTCCACAGGCTAAAGGCGCTGGTTTCCAGATAGGGCTTCTCCAGCGGCAGCGTTGCCCCCTGAAGCTGGGCATCTTCAGTAACGTCATCTTCCAGCAGATGGGCGATTTCACGCTCGGTAAGGCAGCCCACCAGCTTGCCGTGGGTCACCACCGGTACGACATCCGCACCTGCGTGCGCCAGCAACCCGGCGACATCCGCCCGCTCATCTTCCGGTTTAAGCTGGATAAAATCCGATATCATCAGACCTTTAACGGGCTGTACGGTATCCGTGGCCTGCAATAATTTACGTACGGCAATCAAACCCGCGAGGCGACCGTTGTCTTCGATAAAAATATGTGACGGAATATCATCATCTTTTAATTTTTCAAAGAACTGCTCGCGTGCCAGAGCCACGCATAATGAAATATCAATAACGATAAAATCGGTATTCATATATTGCGCGATGGCGCTGTCGTTAAAAGCCAGATTATGGTTGTGAATAGCGTAAGACATTGTAACTTCCCTTTGAATAATAAAATCTCTCAGGGGCGAGCAAGACAGGGCATGTCGGAAAGGAGATCCCCACGTCCTGGGTTCAGCACTGTACACCGTATCCCGTAAGGGAAGTTATACTGGCAAAGCCTTGATTCGACAGTGCCTGTTTTACCCTGTGCCGGTTCTCTCGAACCCACCAGAGCGATAACGTGTATTTGTACAGGAGCCTCGCCATAACGAGATCGTTGTAAAACGTGAGGGATAATACGCTTATTTAAAATGGCTGCTGAGGAATGTTAATAATGTTTAAGTATGGTTTAAATGAATATTATTGAACGAATGTTGACGTTTTATTTAACTATTTTCACTTCTAATGGGGAATTCTGATGTTACCGGGGAGAGTAAAATGGCATGGCTGGACACGCTGCTGGATCATTTTGCGCATTATCCAACGCATCTCTTCGCGTTGCTCGTTGTTATGGCACTGAGTAAATCAACGGTACTGATCTCTTCCGTGCTCCCGCCCGCATCGGTCATGCTGCTGGCGGGGATTGCCGTCAGCCAGTCGAGTATGCATCCGGCGCTGACGTGGCTGGCGGTGGTGATGGGCGCTACGGCAGGATCGGTGCTGAATTACCATATCGGCCAGCTGATGGGGCATACCCGGCGAGTGTCACGCTTCACGGCAAAACATGCCGGGAAGTTTTTGCGGGTACAGCACCAGCTGCATAAAAATGGCCTGCTGGTGTTGTTCACCTCGCGTTTCCTGGCGGTACTGCGCTATATCGTGCCGCTGGCGGCGGGCATGCTCAGGCTGAGCGCGATAAAGGTTTACGCCATCAGCCTGCTTTCAGCCTGCGCATGGGCGGCGCTGTATGTCGGCATCGTCACCAGCATCAGCCTCTGAATCAGCGAGTCACGTATTCATCAGTTTGAGAAATGCTTCCCGAAAAACCTGTCACGAATCTGTCACACTCAATGCGACATTAAAAAAACGTGTGAGGAATTAGGGATGAGAAAAGCACTACTTGCAGTTGCCGTGGCAGGTACCCTTGCCGTGACCTTTGGCGCACAGGCGCAGGACACACCGGACGGCTATCAGCTGGAACAGGTACTCATCATGAGCCGCCACAACCTGCGTGCGCCGCTCGCCAATAACGGCAGCGTGCTGGAGCAGTCCACGCCGAAGCAGTGGCCGGAGTGGGACGTCCCGGGTGGACAGCTCACCACCAAAGGGGGCGTACTGGAAGTGTATATGGGTCACTATATACGCGAGTGGCTGGCAGAGCAGGGGATGGTGAAGACGGGTGAATGCCCGCAAGCGGATACCGTCTATGCCTACGCCAACAGCCTCCAGCGCACCGTGGCGACCGCGCAGTTCTTTATCACCGGCGCGTTCCCGGGGTGCGATGTGCCTGTGCATCATCAGGAAAAAATGGGCACCATGGACCCCACCTTCAATCCGGTCATTACCGATAATTCCCCTGAGTTTCGTGAGAAAGCGCTGAAAGCGATGGAGACAGAACGGCAGAAAATGCAGCTGGATGAAAGCTACAAACTGCTGGAGCAGCTGACAAACTATAGCGACTCGCCGTCCTGCAAGGAGAAAAAAGTCTGTTCCCTGACGGAGGCGAAAGATACGTTCAGCGCCGATTATGAAAAAGAGCCGGGCGTCTCCGGGCCGCTGAAAGTGGGTAACTCGCTGGTGGATGCGTTCACCCTACAGTATTACGAAGGATTCCCGGCAGACCAGGTGGCATGGGGGGAAATCAAAACCGATCAGCAGTGGCGCGTGCTGTCGAAGCTGAAAAACGGCTACCAGGACTCGCTGTTTACCTCGACGGACGTGGCGCAGAACGTGGCTAAACCGTTGGTGAAGTACATTGATAAAGCGCTGGTGACCGAACAGGCCAAAGCGCCAAAAATTACCCTGCTGGTGGGGCACGACTCCAACATTGCCTCCCTGCTGACCGCGCTGGATTTCAGGCCGTATCAGCTGCACGACCAGCAGGAACGAACCCCGATTGGCGGTAAAATTGTCTTCCAGCGCTGGCATGACAAAAACACAAATCATGAGCTGATGAAAATTGAGTATGTCTACCAGAGTTCTGAGCAGTTGCGTAATGCCAGCGTGCTGTCGCTGCAATCTCCTGCGCAGCGCGTGACGCTGGAGCTGAAGGGCTGTCCGGTAGATGGCAACGGCTTCTGTCCGATCGATAAATTCAATGCGGTGATGAACAACGCGGCGAAATAGAAGAAAACCCCCCGCGCGGGCGGGGGGAACATTCAGACGTTTTTACGTTCGATGGTTTGCTCGCCCCAGAACAGCGAGTCTTTGTCGGTTTTTTCGAAGGCGCGAACCAGCACTTCATCGTTGCCTTCTTCCCAAATCTGCTCAGCCAGCTTTTCGTCATACCTGGCGACTTCAAAGATGGCTTCTGCAATCTCCGGAGAGGTATTGCGTAAACTTGCCCATTCGCCCACGTGGTGAGCTTTGGATTCTTGAGTTGGCATACTTGTCCTCCTGTTGGGTTAGCCGTTCAGTTTTTTGGCAAGACCCGCGACGTATTCACCCTGATAGCGGGCGATCGAAAGTTCTTCATTGCTTGGCTGACGTGAACCATCCCCACCGGCAATGGTTGTCGCGCCATACGGTGTCCCGCCACGAACCTGGGAAACATCGAACAGTTCCTGCGCGCCGTAGCCAATCGGCACAATCACCATCCCATGATGTGCAAGGGTAGTCCAGGTTGAGGTGATCGTCTGCTCCTGGCCGCCGCCTGTGCCGGTAGAGCTGAACACGCTGGCCAGCTTGCCGTATAACGCGCCGGAGGCCCAGAGCCCGCCCGTCTGGTCGAGGAAGGTGCGCATCTGGCCGGACATATTGCCGAAGCGGGTCGGGGTGCCGAAGATAATGGCATCATAGTCCGCGAGCTCCTGCGGGGTGGCGACCTGGGCGTTTTGTGTTTTTCCCCCGGCTTTGGCGAAGGCTTCCGCCTGCATGGTTTCCGGTACGCGTTTAACCACAACCTCAACGCCGTCTACTCTGTTTGCGCCTTCTGCAACTGCGTGAGCCATGGTTTCAATGTGTCCATACATGGAATAATAGAGCACCAGAACTTTTGCCATTTTGCATCACTCCTCGTTGGTTTTTCTTACAGCGGATCGCTGCGTTACTTTAAAGATATGACATCACGGCCAGACTGCAAAAATGAACGGCATTTATTTGATATATAACAATATCTTTTCGTTATGTGCTTTGTAGCAAAATGAAACAACTTTAGCGGCGCTGATTTTTCAAAATATAAGAATGGCTTATGGATGACCTCCTCAATATTTCATACGAAAGGCTGAGATCATGTTGCAGAATATTACCTCTCGCTTGCCGGATAGCCGCATTACACTAAGCTTAGTTTCACGCGGCACAGATAAAGGCACTGTCCTTGAGCCGCGAGGTGAAAGAATCCTCTTTTACTGAATGCAATATGATGTCTAATGTTTCACACTCTGGAGGTTAGAGATGGCAAACCATCGTGGTGGTTCAGGTAATTTCGCTGAAGACCGTGAAAGAGCATCAGAAGCAGGTCGTAAAGGTGGCCAGTCTAGCGGGGGCAATTTTAAAAACGACCCTCAGCGCGCATCAGAGGCTGGCAAAAAAGGGGGTAAAAATAGCCACGGCAGCAACAAGTAGTACGCCGGGTTAACTCTCTGCCGCCGGGTTTCCCGGCGGTTTTTTTATGTCTGCTACATTGAACTGTAATCAAAGGCATCGCACACTACAGGATTGATTCTTCGTGCTGGTGTCCCATGTCCGTTTCCCGTTTTACTTTCTCCATTAAGCCTCAGGAAGCCATCCTGATTTTGATCACCATGTTCTGGGGCGGAACCTTTCTTGCCGTTCAGTACGCGGTCACGATGAGCGATCCGTTTTTCTTTGTAGGGCTGCGTTTTGCAACCGCGGCGGTTGCCGTGGCGCTTATTTCGCTGAAAACCCTGCGCGGGTTGACCCTGAGAGAGCTTAAAGCGGGTGTCGCTATTGGCGTGGCGATTGCCATGGGCTATAGCCTGCAAACGTGGGGGCTCCAGTCTATCTCCAGCAGTAAATCCGCCTTCATCACCGCCATGTACGTACCGCTGGTGCCGCTGTTGCAGTGGCTGTGCCTGGGCAGAATACCGGGCCTGATGTCGTGCATTGGTATCGTGCTGGCGTTCATCGGCCTCATTTTATTAGCCGGGCCGGAAAATAATCTGCTGGCGCTGGGGCCGGGAGAGATCATCACGCTGGTGGGGGCAGTTGCCATTGCGGCTGAAATTATTTTGATTAGCGCCTGGGCAGGAAAAGTGGACGTCAAGCGGGTGACGGTCGTGCAGCTTGCCACCGCGTCGCTGGTGGCGTTCGCGACGATGGTGCCGGCAGGGGAGTCCGTCCCGCCGATGTCTACCGGGCTTATCGTCGTGGCGCTGGGGCTGGGCATTTTTAGCGCTATTATTCAGGTCACCATGAACTGGGCGCAGCGCAGCGTATCTCCGACACGGGCGACGGTCATCTATACCGGTGAACCGGTGTGGGCGGGTATTTTCGGGCGACTCGCCGGGGAGCGTCTGCCGCTGCTGGCGCTGGTGGGCGCGGCATTTATTGTCGCCGGGGTGCTGGTGAGCGAGTTAAAGTTAAAAAAACGACGTAAGGCGACTGCCGGGTTGGGCACTGAACAAGGGGCAGATAGCTAACAACGCGCACGCTGTCCGTTTTGCCCGGCGGCGCTTCGCTTGCACGGGCCTACAATTGGCATGTAGGCCGGGTAAGCGTAGCGTCACCCGGCTATTTCAGGTTCAGGGGGTGATGGGTTCCGCTTGCGCTTTATCCCCTTTGCGGCGGCTAAGCAGGGCGTTGAGCAGGATCGCGCCGAAGGTCGCCGTACCAATCCCGCCCACCGTAAACCCGCCCAGCGTCAGGGCGAAGTCGCCTGCGCCCAGCACCAGCGTGACCGCCACCATGATCAGGTTACCGTTCTGGCTCAGATCAACATGATTCTGCACCCAGATGCGTGCCCCCGCGACGGCAATCAGACCAAATACAACAATCGAGGCGCCGCCAATCACGGGTGCCGGGATGGTGTGGATCAATGCGCCGAATTTTGGGGAAAAGCCGAGCAGCATCGCCATCACCGCCGCCGCCAAGAAGACCAGCGTCGAGTAGACTTTGGTCACTGCCATCACGCCGATGTTTTCCGCGTAGGTCGTCACGCCGCTGCCGCCGACCGAGCCGGAGAGCATGGTCGCCAGACCGTCTCCCACAAACGCCCGCCCCATATACGGATCCATATTGCGCCCGGTCATTCCCGCTACGGCTTTCAGGTGGCCCAGGTTTTCAGCCACCAGGATCACCGCGACAGGCGCGATGAGCATCATCGCCTGAGCGTTAAAGGTGGGCGAGGTCATGTGCGGCATCCCGAACCAGGCGGCCTGGTGAATCAGTGTGAAATCAACCGGCTTGCCGAGACCAAACACGTTCGCCAGCAGCGCGTAGATCAGACAGGCCGCAATCAGCCCGACCAGGATCAGCAGCCGCTGGATCATCCCGCGCGTAAAGACCGCCACCACGCCGATGCACAGCACCGTAATCACCGCCATCCAGCTTTCAAACGGCGAGCCGGATACGCTCTTCACCGCAATCGGCGCGAGGTTCAGGCCTATCGCCATCACCACCGCCCCGGTGACGACGGGGGGCATCATCCGCTCGATCCAGCGCGTGCCGACTTTCATCACCACCAGACCGGTCAGGGTGTAGACCAGCCCACAGGCGATAATGCCGCCGAGGGCCACGCTCAGGTTGGGGTTAATACCCTGACCGTTAAACCCGGTCGCTGCAATAACGACTCCCACAAAGGCGGCGCTGGAGCCCAGATAGCTGGGCACGCGCCCGCCAGTGACAAAAAAGAACAGCAGGGTACCCATACCCGACATCAAAATGGCGAGGTTAGGATCCAGCCCCATCAGCATGGGCATTAGCACCGTCGCACCAAACATCGCGACCGCATGCTGCACGCCCATCACCATTGTCTGCCCGAGCGGGAGCCTTTCATCCGGCGCGACCACGCCTGCTTCTGTGGAGGTCGATTTCAACTGCCAGTGAGGAAGTCCGAACATGTTCTGTCTCCTGAATGCGGATTAACAGGCGGGTCGCATAAGTGCGTGATAGCCGCGGTCGAACCACACCAGCCCTTGCGGTGCCGGGTGGCGAACGATGGATACGATGTCGCAAAACAGAATGTCGTGGGTGCCGACGCTAACCACCTGGCTGATGCGGCAGTCGAACGAGGCCAGGGCATTTTCCAGACGTGGACAGCCCGTGTCGCCTGTCTGCCAGCAGGCAGCGGCAAAGCGTTCCGCCATCGGCGTTTTACCGCCAAACAGGTTGGATAATGGCTCCTGTCCGGCACTCAGCGTGTTAACGCACAGGGTGCGGTTCTCGCTGAAAATCGGCCAGACGGACGCGCCACGGTTGAGGCAAACCAGCAGAGTGGGCGGGGAATCGGTCACGCTGCATACCGCGCTGGCGGTAAAGCCCGCCATTCCCGCAGGGCCGTCGGTGGTGATGATATTGACCGCCGCACCGACGCAGGCCATGGCATCACGGAAGGTTTGTTGATCGGGTGTCGTCATGATGGCTCCTTACGCCAGCCCGCAGGCGTCTTCGAAGGTCAGACGCGGTAAGCGCCCATAGACTTTGCTCATATCGCCATAACCGATGTTAATCAGCAGATTGCTTTTAAGCAGCGTGCCCGTGAAAAAGGCCGCGTCCACTTTTTCCCGGTCAAAGCCGGACATCGGCCCGGTGTCGAGCCCGAGCGCGCGGCAGGCGAAAATCAGGTACGCGGCCTGCATCGAGCTGTTGCGAAAGGCGGTCTCTTCCGCCAGTGCGGGGCTGGAGGTAAACCAGCTTCTGGCATCGCCGTGCGGGAACAGTACAGGCAGGCGCTCATAAAACTCGCTGTCCCAGGCGACAATTGCCGTGACCGGGGCGGTGAGTGTTTTCTCAAGGTTGCCGCTGGAGAGCGCCGGACGCAGCTTCTCTTTTCCTTCCGGGCTTCGCACAAAGACAATGCGCGCCGGGGAACAGTTGGCGGACGTCGGCCCCCATTTCATCAGGTCATAAATCTCGCGCAGCGTCTCGTCACTGACCGGTATATCCAGCCAGCCGTTATGGGTACGTGCGCCGGTAAACAGCGTTTCCAGCGCGGCGGGCGTGATGGCTTCGCTCATTCAGGCTCCTTACAAAGCGGGTTCAGGGCTGTGTAGCAGGCTGGCAAGCCCGTTCAGCAGCAGAGTGTTAAAGATGTCCGGCGCGGTCACGTTGCAGGCATGCCCGCCCTGGCGCATGACCGTTTTGCGGGCGTGCGGGAGGGCGGCGTGCAGTTCCGCGGAGCAGAAGGACGGCACCAGCAGATCGTCGGTGGAACAAATAATCTGCACGGGGCAGCGAACGCGTGCAGCGTGGCGGCTGAAATCGGCCTGTTTCAGCGCATGCAGCCTGCGCAGCAGATTGGCTTCGCCCTGGAAATGGGCCAGCGCCAGCGCTTCCTCGGCCTCCAGCCGCGGAGCGCGGGCGGCCATCCAGTCTGCCGGGTAAAGAAACAGCGGCTGTGCCTCTACCCACGCCTGAGCCCCGCCCGCATGCAGCAGACGTTCGCGAACGTCAAAACAGCGTCGGGTATGGGCATTGAGGGTCAGCCAGCCGTTGACACAAACCAGCGCGGTGAGGGCGTCAGGCTTATCGATAGCCAGCCGCAGGCCGACCAGCGCCCCCAGCGCGTGGCCGACCACGCAGTAACGGGCGATCCCGGCCCCGGCTAACGCCAGTGCGAGCTCGTCAGCCATGTGTGCGAGGGTGTAGTCTTCCGGCAGGGTATCCGGGTTATTCCCCGTGCCCCGCTGGTCGTAGCACACCACCTGATACTCCTGCCCCAGCACGGCGAGCTGAGGCAGCCAGTAGCTCCCGCTGCCGCCGAGCCCGGCAATCAGCACCACCACGGGCGCGCCCGCAAAGGGGGGCGGGGAAATGGACAGTTTCATGGCGGCCTCACTTCGCGATGTGCGCAACGGTGGCAATTTCAACCAGCGCTTCAGGCTTTACCAGCCCGCACTGGATGCAAAATCGCGCCGGTTTATCGCCGGGGAAAAACTCCGCGTAGATCTCGTTAATCGCGGCGTAGTTTTTCCAGTCGGTGATAAAGATGCTGTTGAAGGTCACGTCCTCCATCGTGCCACCCGCCGTTTCGATCACGGTTTTGATCGTCTCCAGCACGTGGCGGGTTTGCGCCTTTGGGTCATCGATAAACACCACGTTGTTGTCTTTATCAAACGGCAGCGTGCCTGAGACATACACCACGCCGTCGGCGAGGGTACCGGGGACAAACGGGGCTATCGGGGTGCTGGTGCCCGGCGGAATAATCACGGATTTCGGCATAGCGGTTCTCCTCAGGCGATGCGGGCGAGCGGGGGATCCAGCGCGTCGCAGAAATCATTGACGTTACTGACCCAGCCAAAAAAGGTTTCGATATTGAACAGGGCGGCTTTCTGGGCGAAATCCGGCCCGGCCTGATGGGTAGCGTCTTCCAGCACCACGCCAAAATACTCGAGGAAGAAGCCGTCGCGCAGGGTGGACTCCACGCAGACGTTGGTGGCAATGCCCGTAAAGACCAGATGACGAATGCCCCGGCTGCGCAGCAGGCTGTCGAGCGGGGTATTGAAAAAGCCGCTGTAGCGCGGTTTCGGCAGTACGATATCGCCAGCTTCCGGTACCAGCTCATCCACCAGCTGATAATCCCAGCCGCCTTTCGCCAGCAGCGTGCCCTGGAGTTCAGGCCGTTGGCGCATGGTTTTCAGGGCGTTGGATTTGTGAAAGTTGGGTGAGCCGGGACCGCCAGCTTCGACGTACTGGTCGTCCCAGCCGTTCTGGAACCAGACGATCAGCATGCCCGCAGCACGCGCGGCGCTCACGGCGGTTTTGATATTCTCAATCACCGGCTGCGTGGCCGAGACGTCGAACCCGGCCAGATCCAGATACCCGCCTTTACTGGCATAGGCGTTTTGCATATCCACCACGATCAGCGCGCTCTGCTGCGCGTCAAAGGTGATGGCCTCCGGGCGAGCGTTGAGGGTCGTCATTACGCCACCTCCTTCGTCACGGCAGGGATGTGGGCGCGGCACTGCATCAGCGGCTGAATACGCTCGCCGAAGGTTTCCACGCCGGTGAGAAAATCATCGAAGGTCAGCAGCACGCCTTCGGCGCCGGGCACGGCAGCCACTTCGTCGAGCATTCTGGCGACGCTGGCATACGAGCCAACCAGGGTGCCCATGTTGATATTGACGGCAGACGTCGGGTCGGCCATCTGGCGAACGTTGGTGTCCGCGCCGGAGCGGGTATCCTTCTGGCTCTGCTCGGTCAGCCAGCTCAGGGCTTCCTCGTCGGCGCCGTCCTTGTATCGTTCCCATTTGGCGCGCGCGGCGTCGTCGGTTTCGTCGGCAATCACCATAAACAGCACGTAGGAGCCCACGTCGCGCCCGATTTTGTCGGCGGCCGCTTTCATGCGTGCCGCGGTGGGCGCGAAGGCGACAGGGGTGTTAACGCCTTTGCCGAAGCAGAAGTTGAAGTCGGCGTATTTGGCGGAGAATTCCATCCCCGCGTCGCTCTGCCCGGCGCAAATCACCTTCATCGGCACCGACGGCTGGGGGCTGACGCGGCAGTCGTTCATGGTGAAGAAGTCACCCTTGAAGTCACTTTTGCAGGTGCCCCACAGATCGCGTAGCACCTGCACGTATTCAGTCAGGTAGTCGTAGCGACGAGAGAAGTAATCGTCACCCGGCCAGATCCCCATCTGCTCGTACTCCGGCTTTTGCCAGCCGGTGACAAGGTTGACGCCAAAGCGCCCGCCGGAGATGGAGTCGATGGTGGAGGCCATTCGCGCCACGATTGCCGGGGGAAGGGTAAGGGTGGCGGCGGTGGCGTAAATCTGGATGCGCGAGGTTACCGCCGCCAGGCCCGCCATCAGGGTAAAGGACTCCAGGTTGTGGTCCCAGAATTCGGTCTTACCGCCGAAACCGCGCAGCTTGATCATCGAGAGCGCAAAGTCGAAGTGGTAATGCTCCGCTTTCTGCACGATGGCTTTATTCAGCTCAAAGGTCGGCATGTATTGCGGGGCCGTGGTCGAGATAAGCCAGCCGTTGTTGCCGATCGGTACAAATACGCCAATTTTCATCACGAACCTCTCTTCATTACGTCGCAGGTGTCACGACGTTTTTGCAAAGGGAGTGCCAGTTTTGAAAAATACTTTGTTATTAGGGTGTTAACTGGTGGCTGTTAAATTTAACAGCGAAAATGTGGACTAAGTGGTCAAAATCATTGCACAGAAAACAGGCACTCATGCGCGCTGAGGGTGCAGAAGGTCGTGGCGAGACGGGGGTTTTGCTATGCTGAGCGCAGGACAGAAAATGGAGAGCGAAAATGACACAAGGCGCAGTGAAAACACCCGGTAAACGTTCGCAGGCGGTGAGCGCCAAGAAACAGGCGATCCTCAGCGCTGCGCTGGAGACATTTTCGCAGTTTGGTATTCACGGTACACGCCTTGAGCAGGTGGCGGAGCAGGCCGGGGTGTCCAAGACCAATCTGCTCTACTACTACCCGTCGAAAGAGGCGCTATATGTGGCGGTGATGCAGCAGATCCTGGATATCTGGCTCGCACCGCTTAAAGCATTTCGCGAAGAGCTGGCCCCGCTGGTGGCGATAGAGGAGTACATACGCCTGAAGCTGGAGGTATCGCGTGATTATCCCCAGGCATCGAGGCTGTTTTGTCTGGAGATGTTACAGGGCGCGCCGCTGTTGCAGGCGGAGCTGACGGGAGATCTAAAGCAGCTGGTGGACGATAAATCAGCCATTATTGCCGGATGGGTCGCCAGCGGAAAACTGGCGCCCGTCGATCCGCAGCATCTGATTTTCATGATTTGGGCCTCAACCCAGCACTACGCTGACTTCGCGGCCCAGGTCGAGGCGGTAACCGGTAAAACGCTCCAGGACGAGGCGTTTTTCCAGAGCACCCTGGAAAACGTGCAGCGGATGATTATTGAAGGGATCCGCGTGCGCTAATTTCCCTCACCCTAACCCTCTCCTGCGGGGCTGAGGGATCCCCAG
>NZ_NRIQ01000009.1:0-12765 GCF_020224095.1 Enterobacter sp. CCUG 70166 | reverse complement strand
ATATATGGGGTTCACTTCAGTCGGGCGGTATTTGAAAACCCGCAGCATCCGTACACCCGCAAGCTGATGGCCGCCGTACCGGTTGCCGATCCTGAGCATCGTCACGCCCAGCGCGTGCTGTTGCAGGACGAAATGCCGAGCAATATTCGTAAACGGGGCGAAACTCTGGAGCGCGTGGCGCTGCGTGAAGTCGGTCCCGGTCATTTTGTCGCACCCCCGCGTCAGGGCAATGCATTCTCGCGGTTATAACTTACAACAGGCAGGAGAACACAATGGTTCCTTTTGTTGCTCGTCAATGGCTGCTTGCCGCGAGCGTGACGGCTGCGCTGGCCGCCGCCCCCGCATTCGCGGCGAAAGACGTGGTGGTGGCTGTGGGGTCTAACTTCACGACGCTGGATCCGTATGATGCTAACGACACCCTTTCTCAGGCGGTGGCAAAATCCTTCTACCAGGGGCTGTTCGGCCTGGACCGCGAGATGAAGCTGAAAAACGTGCTGGCGGAAGGCTATACCGTGTCGGACGACGGGCTGGTCTATACCGTTAAGCTCCGTACCGGCGTGAAGTTCCAGGACGGCACCGACTTCAACGCCGAGGCGGTTAAGGTCAACCTGGACCGAGCCAGCAATCCGGAAAACGGTCTTAAGCGCTACAACCTGTATAAAAATATCGCCCAAACCGAGGTGGTTGATCCGGCGAAGGTGAAGATCACCCTCAAAGAGCCGTTCTCGGCGTTTATCAATATCCTGGCGCATCCCGCGACGGTGATGATTTCCCCTGCGGCGTTAAAGAAATACGGCAAAGAGATTGGCTTCCACCCGGTGGGGACCGGACCGTACGAACTGCTTACCTGGAACCAGACCGATTATGTGAAGGTAAAGAAATTCGCCGGATACTGGCAGCCGGGGCTGCCGAAGCTGGATACCCTCACCTGGCGGCCGGTCGTGGACAACAATACCCGTGCCGCGATGCTGCAAACCGGCGAAGCGCAGTTTGCCTTCCCCATCCCCTACGAACAGGCAGCGCTGCTGGCGAAAAACAGCAAGCTGGAGCTGGTGGCCAGCCCGTCGATTATGCAGCGCTACATCAGCATGAACGTCACGCAAAAACCGTTTGATAACCCGAAGGTGCGCGAAGCCATCAACTACGCCATTAACCGCCAGGCACTGGTGAAGGTGGCCTTTGCCGGCTACGCCACCCCGGCGACGGGCGTGATGCCGCCAACCATTGAGTACGCGCAGAGCTATCAGCCGTGGCCGTACGATCCGGCGAAAGCGCGGGAACTGCTGAAAGAGGCGGGCTATCCGAACGGCTTTAGCACCACGCTGTGGTCGTCGCATAACCACAGTACCGCGCAGAAGGTGCTGCAATTTACCCAGCAGCAGCTGGCGCAGGTGGGCATTAAAGCCAGGGTCACGGCGATGGATGCCGGACAGCGCGCGGCGGAAGTGGAAGGCAAAGGACAGAAAGAGAGCGGCGTGCGGATGTTCTACACCGGCTGGACGGCTTCAACCGGTGAAGCGGACTGGTCCCTGTCGCCGCTGTTTGCTTCCCAGAACTGGCCGCCAACGCTGTTCAATACCGCGTTCTACAGTAATCCGCAGGTGGATAAGGATCTGGCCGATGCCCTGAAAACCACCAAACCGGAAGAGAAAGCGCGCCTGTACAAAGAGGCGCAGGACATTATCTGGAAAGAGTCGCCGTGGGTGCCGCTGGTGGTGGAAAAACTGGTCTCAGCCCACAATAAAGCGCTGACCGGTTTTTACATCATGCCGGATACGGGCTTTAGCTTTGATGACGCGGATCTAAAATAAAACTCATGCTGAATTATGTGTGTAAACGCCTGCTGGGGCTTATCCCGACGCTGCTGATTGTGGCCGTGCTGGTGTTTTTGTTTGTCCACATGCTGCCCGGCGATCCGGCGCGTTTGATTGCCGGACCGGAAGCGGATGCGACGGTTATCGAACTGGTACGTAAACAGCTCGGTCTTGACCAGCCGCTGTATCGGCAATTTCTGCGCTACATTGGCAATGTCCTTCAGGGCGATTTCGGCATCTCGATGGTGTCGCGTCGTCCGGTGTCGGAGGAGATTGCCAGCCGCTTTATGCCCACCTTCTGGTTAACGATTGCCAGTATGAGCTGGGCGGTTGTGTTTGGCCTGGGCGCGGGGATTGTCGCCGCCGTCTGGCGCAACCGCTGGCCGGATAAGCTCGGTATGGCGCTGGCGGTCACCGGTATCTCTTTCCCGGCGTTTGCGCTGGGTATGCTGCTGATGCAGATTTTCTCCGTCGAGCTGGGCTGGTTGCCCACCGTCGGGGCCGACACCTGGAAGCACTACATTCTGCCCTCTATGACGCTTGGCGCAGCCGTTGCGGCAGTGATGGCCCGTTTCACCCGCGCCTCCTTTGTCGACGTGCTGAGCGAAGATTACATTCGCACCGCGCGGGCAAAAGGGGTGAGTGAGAAATGGGTCATTCTGAAGCATGGTTTTCGTAATGCGATGATCCCGGTGGTCACGATGATGGGGCTACAGTTCGGCTTCCTGCTGGGCGGCTCTATCGTGGTTGAGAAGGTCTTCAACTGGCCGGGGCTGGGGCGTCTGCTGGTCGACTCGGTCGATATGCGTGACTACCCGGTGATTCAGGCGGAAGTCCTACTTTTCTCGCTAGAATTTATTCTTATCAATCTCGTGGTGGACGTGCTGTACGCCGCCATTAACCCGGCCATCAGGTATAAGTAAGATGCGATTACTGAACTGGCGTCGCCAGGCCATTTTAAACGCTATGCCGGGGATCAGGCCGGACCATATTCGCACCCCGTGGGTTGAGTTCTGGCGTCGATTCCGCCGTCAGCCCGTCGCTATGGTCGCCGGGTTGTTTGTGTTACTGCTGATCCTGGTGGCGATTATCGCCCCCTGGATAGCCCCGTTTGATGCGGAAAATTACTTCGATTACGACCGGCTGAACGATGGACCGTCGATGATGCACTGGTTTGGCGTGGACTCGCTCGGGCGCGATATTTTCAGCCGCGTGCTGGTAGGGGCGCAGATCTCGCTGGCGGCCGGGGTCTTTGCTGTGCTGATGGGCGCAGCAATTGGCACCGTGCTTGGGCTGGTGGCCGGGTACTATGAAGGCTGGTGGGACCGCATCATCATGCGTATCTGCGACGTGCTGTTTGCCTTTCCCGGTATTCTGCTGGCGATTGCCGTGGTGGCGGTGATGGGCAGCGGCATGGCGAACGTCATCATCGCCGTGGCGGTATTCACGATTCCCGCTTTCGCGCGCCTGGTACGTGGCAACACGCTGGTGCTGAAGCAGCAGACCTTTATCGAGTCGGCCCGCAGCATGGGAGCCGGCGATGCCACTATCCTGTTCAGCCATATTCTGCCGGGAACGGTCTCGTCTATCGTGGTCTATTTCACCATGCGCATAGGCGTGTCGATTATCTCGGCGGCCAGCCTGTCGTTTCTGGGGTTAGGCGCACAGCCGCCGACGCCGGAGTGGGGCGCGATGCTGAACGAGGCGCGGGCGGATATGGTGATCGCCCCGCACGTGGCGATCTTCCCGAGCCTGGCGATTTTCCTGACCGTGCTGGCGTTTAACCTGCTGGGGGATGGGCTGCGCGACGCGCTGGATCCGAGGATTAAGGGGTAGGTTTTTGCAGGAACTTACCCCTCACCCTAACCCTCTCCCCTGAGGGGAGAGGGGACTGCTCGGTGCGGTCTGTTCCCCCTCGCCCCTTTGGGGAGAGGGCCGGGGTGAGGGGTTAAAGATTAAACCCGGCTGCCCCACAAATCATACTCGTCGGCGTTTTCAACCTTCACGCGAATAATATCGCCCGGCTTGACGTTGGTTTCCCCGTTCAGGTACACCGCGCCGTCGATTTCAGGCGCATCCGCCATGCTGCGGCCAATCGCGCCTTCTTCGTCCACTTCGTCGATAATGACCAGAATTTCGCGGCCCACTTTCTCCTGCAAGCGTTCAGCAGAGATCTGCTGTTGCAGCTGCATAAAGCGGTTCCAGCGTTCCTCTTTGACCTCTTCCGGTACCTGGTCCGCCAACTCGTTGGCCGTTGCGCCTTCAACCGGGCTGTACTTGAAGCAGCCCACGCGATCCAGACGCGCTTCTTTCAGGAAGTCGAGCAGCATCTGGAAATCTTCTTCGGTTTCACCCGGGAAGCCAACGATGAAGGTGGAGCGCAGGGTCAGTTCAGGGCAGATCTCGCGCCACTGCTTGATGCGCGCCAGCTGGCGGTCAACGGATCCAGGACGCTTCATCAGCTTCAGAATGCGCGGGCTGGCGTGCTGTAACGGGATATCCAGATACGGCAGTATTTTGCCTTCCGCCATCAGCGGAATCACGTCGTCAACGTGCGGGTAAGGGTAGACGTAGTGCAGACGCGTCCAGATCCCGAGCTTAGCAAGCTGCTCGCACAGGCCAACCATGCTGGTTTTTACCGGCTCGCCGTTATGGAAGCCGGAGCGGTGTTTGACGTCCACGCCGTAGGCGGAGGTGTCCTGGGAGATGACCAGTAACTCCTTCACGCCCGCGTCGGCCAGGCGTTTGGCTTCTGCCAGCACCTCGCCAATCGGACGGCTCACCAAATCGCCACGCATCGACGGGATGATGCAGAAGGTGCAGCGATGGTTGCAGCCTTCGGAAATTTTCAGGTAAGCATAGTGGCGCGGCGTCAGCTTCACGCCCTGTTCCGGCACCAGGCTCAGGAACGGGTTGTGCTTTGGCTTTGGTACGTAGTGATGAACATGTTCCAGCACCTGCTCGTAGCTGTGCGGGCCGGTGATCTCCAGTACCTTCGGATGCACTTCGCGGATCTGATCCACCTTCGCGCCCAGGCAGCCGGTGACAATCACTTTGCCATTTTCCGTCAGGGCTTCACCAATGGCTTCCAGTGACTCCTGGACCGCGCTGTCGATGAACCCACAGGTGTTGACGATCACCATGTCGGCGTTGTCGTAGCTTGGCACCACGTCATAGCCTTCAGTGCGAAGTTCAGTCAGGATGCGTTCGGAATCCACCAGGTTCTTCGGGCAGCCCAGGGAGACAAAGCCGATTTTCGGCGGGTGCGTAACATTGCTCATAGGTTAAAAATTCATCAATTATGGAGTTATCAGGGCGGGATTTTACAGCGTATCGCGGGGGATTTATACACTCTTGATGGCGCAGTTGAGGCGGGCAATCGTTGTAACATTGTAAAGAATGTTAATCAGTTATCGTTTATTGATCTCAGGCATCACATTGTACAAAAAATGACCTTATTATTAATAGGGTAACATGGCTGACAGAGGAGGAAATAGCATGTCCGTTGACAGACTGAAACGCGATCTGCTTAACAAGCTGATCAACGCCCGAATCGACCTGGCTGCATATCTGCAACTCCGCAAGGCGAAAGGGTATATGTCAGTCAGCGAAAGCGAAAATCTGCGTGATAATTTCTTTGAACTTTGCAATTTCATGCGTGAAAAAGCACCCATCCTGAAAGCGCACTGCGCTGAGAACGAATTAGTGGCGCTGCGCCGCGCCGCCGAGGTGCTTTCCATCGCCGGGGTCTGTTTGATGAACGGACGTCACGACTGCCCGAATTTTATTGCCGTTAACGCGGAGAAGCTTGAAAACTGCCTGACCACGCTCGCGCTTTGCATCATGTGTCTGAACAAGCCGGAAACGCTTGCCCGACACTGAACCTGGGGGAGGCAACTCCCCCTTTTGATTAAGCTTTTGTAAAAGTGTTAACGCACCCGGGAACAGTGGCTAATCTTTAAGCCATATGCCGATAAAGGAGTGCGTTATGCCTCGATCCTCGCTGCTTTTCCTCCCTGTACTGTTATTCCCGCTTTCGCTGCTTGCGGCGCCCGAGACGGTTAAGGTCGACGTGCTACAGACAAAACTGGATCACCCCTGGTCGCTGGCGTTTCTGCCTGATAATAAAGGGCTGCTGATCACGCTAAAAGACGGGCAGCTTAAGCACTGGCAGGCAGGGAAAGGGCTCTCCGATCCGATTGTCGGCGTGCCGAAGGTCTGGGCGAGCGGCCAGGGCGGATTGCTGGACGTGGTGCTGGCCCCGGATTTTGAACAATCACGGCGGATCTGGCTCAGCTTCGCCGAGGCGGGTGATGATGGAAAAGCGGGTAGCGCGGTGGGCTACGGGCGGTTGAGCGATGACCTCTCGCGCATTGAGGGCTTCCAGGTGGTGTTCCGACAGATGCCGAAGCTCTCTACTGGCAACCACTTTGGCGGACGGCTGGTGTTCGACGGCAAAGGCCATCTCTTTATTGGCTTAGGTGAAAACAACCAGCGCCCGACGGCGCAGGATCTGGATAAGCTTCAGGGTAAGGTGGTGCGCCTGACGGAGGACGGGAAAGTGCCGCCGGATAACCCGTTTGTGAACACCGCCGGTGCACGGCCTGAAATCTGGTCTTACGGCATTCGCAACCCGCAGGGGATGGCGATGAACCCGTGGAGCGACGCGCTGTGGCTTAATGAACACGGCCCTCGCGGCGGGGATGAGATCAACATTCCTGAAAAAGGCAAAAACTACGGCTGGCCGATGGCCACGCACGGGATCAACTACAGCGGCCTGAAAATCCCGGAAGCGAAAGGCGAGCACGTTGAGGGCACTGAAAAACCGCTGTTTGTCTGGAAAGTGTCGCCCGCCGTCAGCGGCATGGCGTTCTACAACAGCGACGTCTTCCCGCAGTGGAAAAACAAGCTGTTTATCGGCGCGCTGAAGGAGAAAGACGTCATCGTGCTGAGCGTGAAGGGCAATACCGTGACGGAGGACGGGCGCATTCTTGGGGATAAAGATCAGCGAATTCGCGATGTGCGCGTCGGGCCGGATGGTTATCTGTACGTGCTGACCGACGAGACGGACGGGCAGCTTTGGAAAGTCAGCCCGTCCGGGTCGTAATCAGGTCACCGGGATCATCACCACGTTGCGATACGCCGGGCGCTCGCTGAGCTGCTGGATCCAGCGCTGAAGGTGAGGGCGCGGGGTCCAGCTGAGACCCATGTTAGTGAGGTTCCAGACGAAAGGGGCGACGGCGATATCGCCCACGCCGAACGTGTCGCCGGAGAACCAGGTATGCTTCGCCAGTTCGTCGTTCATCATCGCAAACAGCGACTCGCACGCGTCCTGGGCGGCATGAATGGCGGGATAATCACGATCGGCTTCCGGCGTACGGATAAGCCCCATCAGGATCACGCGGTGCGTTGGGGAAAGCGTCTGGTTTGCCCAGTCCATCCATTTTTCGCCCTGCGCGCGCTGGGCTGGATTTTCTACCCACAGCCGACCCTGGCCGTACTGCGCGGCGAGGTATCGCACGATGGTGTTAGACTCCCACAGCGTGGCGTCTGTCTCGTCATCGCGCAGTAGCGGCACCAGTCCGTTTGGGTTCATCGCCAGGTAGTCCGCGTCTTTATTCACGCCAAACTCCAGGCCCGCCATAACCTGCTTAAACGGTAAATCCAGCTCTTCCAGCGTCCAGAGCACTTTTTTCACGTTGGTCGAATTGTTCCTGCCCCACAGCGTAATCATATTTACTCCCGATGAGATGTGAATCCGAGTCAGCTTTTCGCCATGGTGAGATAAACCTAACAATTACGCAACAGATGCTAAAAAAAACACCGCAATCAAAGCGTATCTGAATGTTATTGCATAAACTTTAAAAACTTTACCTGGAACAGGTTTCTTTGAAGGCTGTAGTGCGCTATTACTCATCGCTTCTTGCGACACGGTGATTGTGACGTGATTTTTAGAATGGACACTCGGGTGGCATTTATGACGCAAAAAACTTCCTCTCTGCGCAGCCTGGCGGCAGGCTCGGCGCTGCTTTTCCTTTTTGCCCCAACGCTCCATGCGGCGGAACAGACAGCGCCCGAAGCGCCGCCTGTTGATGCGCGCGCCTGGATCCTGATGGATTACGCCAGCGGGAAAGTGCTGGCGGAAGGTAACGCCGACGAAAAACTCGACCCGGCGAGCCTGACGAAAATTATGACCAGCTATGTGGTCGGCCAGGCGTTGAAAGCGAGCAAGATCAAGCTGAATGACATGGTCACCGTCGGGAAAGATGCCTGGGCGACCGGTAACCCGGCGCTGCGCGGCTCGTCCGTGATGTTCCTGAAGCCTGGCGACCAGGTCTCCGTGTCCGATCTGAATAAAGGGGTTATTATTCAGTCGGGAAATGATGCCTGTATTGCGCTGGCCGATTACGTCGCGGGCAGTCAGGACTCATTTATTGGGCTGATGAATGGCTACGCGAAAAAACTGGGTCTGACCAATACCACTTTTAAAACTGTTCACGGCCTGGATGCGCCGGGTCAGTTCAGTACCGCGCGCGATATGGCGCTGCTGGGCAAAGCGCTGATCCATGACGTGCCGGATGAGTACGCTATCCATAAAGAGAAAGAGTTTACCTTCAACAATATCCGCCAGCCTAACCGTAACCGTCTGCTGTGGAGCAGTAACGTTAACGTGGACGGCATGAAAACCGGTACAACTGCCGGGGCCGGATACAACCTGGTGGCTTCTGCGACGCAGGGCGATATGCGCCTGATCTCAGTGGTGCTGGGAACGAAAACCGACCGTATTCGTTTTAACGAATCCGAAAAACTGCTGACCTGGGGTTTCCGCTTCTTTGAAACCGTCACGCCGATTAAGCCGGACGCTACCTTCGTGAGTCAGCGCGTCTGGTTTGGTGATAAAAGTGAAGTGAACCTGGGAGCGGGTGAAGCGGGTTCCGTCACCATTCCACGCGGTCAGCTGAAAAACCTGAAAGCCAGCTATACCCTGACCGAGCCACAGCTCACCGCACCGCTGAAAAAAGGTCAGGTGGTCGGGACGATAGATTTCCAGCTTAACGGCAAATCTATTGAGCAGCGTCCGCTGGTGGTAATGGAAGCGGTGGAAGAGGGCGGCTTCTTCAGCCGGATGTGGGACTTTGTGTTAATGAAATTCCACGGCTGGTTTGGCAGCTGGTTCAGCTAAGTTTTTGCCGGGTGGCGGCTTCGTCTTACCCGGCCTACAACGGCTCGAACGTAGGCCGGGTAAGCGCAGTGCCACCCGGCATAACCTCAATACATCAACTTCACCTGCTGCGCTTTCGCGTATGCCACCAGCTCGTCATCCGGGCGGCAATCACTGACGATGGCGTCAAAGCGCGACAGTTCTCCCATCCTTGCCGGACGGACCTTGCCAAATTTACTGTGATCAACCACCAGCACATGCTGCTGCGCGGCGTTGAGCGCCCACTGTTTCACCGGTAACTCTTCAAGATTAAAACAGGTTGCCCCCTGTTTCACATTCACGCCCGCCGCAGAGTAAAAGGCGATATCAGGGCATACATTGCTCAGCGTGTCCTGAATATTCAGCGGCTTGAAGATGGCGTTGCTGGCATGAAACTCGCCGCCACACAAAATCACCCGGCATGCTGGTTTCTCCTGCAAAGCCAGGAAGGTATTTAGCGAATAACAGACGGCGGTAAAGGGAACGGTGCTGTCGATGGCCTCGATGATCCACGGGGTTGTCGTACCGCAGTCAAAAAACAGCGTTTGATGCGGCTGCACCAGCGAGGCGGCGAGCCGCGCGGCTTTGCGCTTCTCTTCCACCAGGCGTGTTTTTTGATCGCTTAACAGATAATGGCTGGCGCTACGCGGCTCCAGAACAATATACCCGCCAAGCAGCACAACGGGGGCGCTGTCGCTGTTCAGATCGCGACGAATGGTCATTTCAGACACGCCAAGCAGGGAAGCGGCTTCCTTAAGATGCAGCTTATCGCTGCGCTTCAGCGCCTGAAGCAGCTGAGCAATGCGGTCATCGCGACGTGTTTCCATAGATCCTCGGGCTAAAAAAGTGAGCCCCCGCAGGGCGGGGGCTCAAGTGTAACCTGACGGACCGGGGTTAGTCACGTATCCAGCCTTTGCGGATCGGAAGGGCAAACAGAACGCGATAGGCCTGTGATAATGCACGATAAAACGCCGGGCCAAAGAGGCTCCACAGGATGGCTGCGCTGACGCAGCCCATCAGCCCCACCAGGAAACCGCCGACCATATCCAGCGGCCAGTGCACCCCCAGGTAGACGCGGGACCAGGCGATGGCGACTGCCACGCCCATCAGCACTACGCCGGACCACAGGCGATGCCAGAACAGGAAGGCCAGCGCAAAGGTGAAGATCACCGTACCGTGATCGCTCGGGAACGAGTCATCCGGCGCATGGTGCAGGAAGTTGTAGCCGACGCGATCGACAAACGGACGATCGTGCGGGAAGGCGTGACCCAGCACGTAGCTTGCCAGCACGCTCACGCCAATTGCCATCGCCATTTTGATCACCAGATGGCGCTGGGCGGTGACCTGTGTACGAGGTCCCCATAACCAGAGGATCACCGCCAGCGCCGGTACAATGCTAATCAGATCTTTCGCAATGAAGGTGGCGAGATCGATCATCCATTCCGGTGACGACGGCGTGGCGTTGAGCAGGTAAAACAGTTCGTAGTTCAGATTTTCTAACATAATCTCGTTACTCTTTAGCAAACCGGGCGGAAACCAGCCCGTAAACCAGCACCTGGGAAAACCAGACCCACCACCCGGCCCACAGGTTGTGAGAGAAAAAATGCGCGCCGCGCATGACCTGCCCGAAGCCCATCACCAGCCCCATAACAATGCCTGACGCGACAAAGGACCATGCCAGGCGCGGACGTTCACGCCAGAAGGCAAAAAACAGCCCCATCACCATAAACCCGCTGGAGGCGTGGCCGCCGGGAAAGCAGCGTCCCGGTCCGCTGTCTGCCGGAACGGCGCTGAACAGGGGATACGAAACGGACCTGCCGCCATATTCCACCAGATCCCACGGACAGCTGTGGTGGCTTATGCTTTTCAGCACCCCTACTACCAGCGCACCCAGCCCCATCAGAAGCGCGGCCGTTACCAGTCGGGCATTGCGTTTGTAAGCGCCGTAAATCAGCGATGCGGCAGCGATAACAATGGTCACATATTTCGCCAGCCGATGGTTCAGCAGATCCAGCAACGGGTTTTGCTGTAGCGGAAAATGATGCGCCGCTGCGTCATACCAGAAACCGGTTATCCATCGGTCAAGCGATTCATCGCGCGAAAGCCAGGTAAAAAGCACCGCAAGGGCAATAAGCACGAAAAGTTGATAACCATAAAAGCGGGCAGGCAAACGGTAAAGACGTTTTGTCTTATTTGTCGGTAACTTAGATAATTCTGAAGGGCTGACGGCGTGTGTCATAGTTTCGGTCAATAACGTGAAATAGCACTATCATAGGGAGGGCAACTTAAGGAAACCTTAAACAACAACGATAAGTGCGTTATTTCTGTTTTTTCACGTTAATTTGCTATCTCAGACAGCGGCAATTCATTACACTCATCGCGATTTTTTCATACTAAAGAGATTGCATGATAAACCGTTCTTCTTCCGGTAATCGTCTGGGTCGTCAGGCGTTACTTTTTCCTCTGTGTCTGGTGCTTTACGAATTCTCTACCTATATCGGCAACGACATGATCCAGCCCGGCATGCTGGCTGTGGTTGAGCAGTACAACGCAGGTATTGAGTGGGTGCCGACATCCATGACCGCCTATCTGGCGGGCGGCATGTTTTTACAGTGGCTGTTAGGGCCGCTGTCGGATCGTATTGGCCGCCGTCCGGTGATGCTGACGGGCGTAGTGTGGTTTATCGTCACCTGTCTCGCCACGCTGCTGGCGCAGAGTATTGAGCAGTTCACGCTGCTGCGTTTCCTTCAGGGCGTGAGCCTGTGCTTTATTGGCGCCGTGGGCTATGCCGCTATTCAGGAGTCGTTTGAGGAGGCGGTGTGTATCAAAATTACCGCGCTGATGGCAAACGTGGCGCTGATTGCACCGCTTCTTGGACCGCTGGTGGGAGCCGCATGGGTTCACGTCGCGCCGTGGGAGGGGATGTTCGTCCTCTTTGCCGCGCTTGCGGCTATCTCTTTCTTTGGCCTGCACCGTGCGATGCCGGAAACCGCCACCCGCCTGGGCGAAAAGCTCTCGCTTAAAGAGCTGGGGCGGGATTATAAGGCGGTGCTGAAAAATGGCCGTTTTGTCGCGGGCGCATTGGCGACGGGCTTTGTCAGCCTGCCGCTG
This sequence comes from Enterobacter sp. CCUG 70166, assembly GCF_020224095.1. NCBI lineage: Bacteria > Pseudomonadati > Pseudomonadota > Gammaproteobacteria > Enterobacterales > Enterobacteriaceae > Enterobacter > Enterobacter sp. CCUG 70166. The sequence continues at coordinate 639 of NZ_NRIQ01000009.1, read as the reverse complement.
CTGGCGTGGATTGCCCAGTCGCCGGTCATTATCATCAGCGGCGAACAGCTTAGCAGCTATGAGTATGGCCTGTTACAGGTGCCGATTTTTGGCGCGCTGATTATCGGTAACCTGGTGCTGGCGCGTCTGACGTCACGCCGTACCGTGCGTTCGCTGATTATTTTGGGCGGCTGGCCCATAGCGGCAGGGCTGATTATCGCGGCGGTGGCGACCGTAGCCTCGTCTCATGCGTACCTGTGGATGACGGCGGGGCTGAGTGTTTACGCGTTTGGTATCGGCGTGGCGAATGCTGGCCTGGTGCGCCTGACGCTGTTCGCCAGTGAAATGAGTAAAGGCACGGTGTCTGCCGCGATGGGGATGCTGCAAATGCTGATTTTCACTGTCGGTATTGAGGTGAGCAAACATGCCTATGCTTTCGGCGGTAACGGGCTGTTCAGCCTGTTCAACCTCGCAAACGGTGTGCTGTGGGTAGGGCTGATGGTGGTGTTCCTGAAGGACAAACGCGTCGGAAGCGCACTGCAACCGTAATCCTTATTTCCTCTCCCTGTGGGCTGAGGGTTCCCCACGAATTAATGCGAGCACTGAGCAATCCCCTCGCCCCTCCGGGGAGAGGGTTAGGGTGAGGGGAACATACGGCGG
>NZ_NRIQ01000008.1:0-115368 GCF_020224095.1 Enterobacter sp. CCUG 70166 | reverse complement strand
ATTCAGTAAACCACTTCAGCCTTTCGGTTATGTAGCAACGGCTACCAGCCGCAATCTTGATCTTGCATTTGCTGATCCGGTTGATTTCCGTATCTGGAGCATACAGGACAAGTTTAAGAACGTGGAGCTATTCGCGGAAAGCTCAATCTTGCCTGTGGTGTACCGTCCAGACTTTGTGACCAAACTGGCGAACGACGCAGCTTAACGATCAGTGAGCAGTTATTGGGGACGCATTGTCCCCGCTGCTGGCGAGGCAAAGAAGAGGAGATACACAGATACCCGTTATCGGGTTTGCCTGTGGCAAATCTCGAAAGGAGATACATATGAAATTAGCTTTGATCGGTACTGGCAACATGCCGCTGATGCAGTGGATTCTGGACGGTAAAGGCGATGATTCGATCATCAACATGTCTGCATTAGCACGCAGGCTTGAGTGTAGTCGTTCCAGCTTACTTGACCGCATCCATACGCATGGATTCGACAGCGCTATTAGGTACTACTTGAGCGAACAGCGACAATGGAAACTGAAAACATGAGAGCCGGGTTAATCCCGGCTTTTTTTTAGCGCTTTTTATTCGATTGAGAAACAACCGAACCAGCTAAGGTTTTAGTAACCTCGCTTGAACGTGGGTTTTTCAAAGCTGCTGATGCTTTGGCTTCCATGTTCGTGCCAGTCTGATTTTTTGTTCCTGCTTGTGATAGCACCGAACCCGCTAAACTTTTCTGAATCGCAGAGGCGTTTGGGTTGTTTAGAGTCTCTGCCGCCAGATGAGCTACATCTTTCGAGGATTGCTTATCATTGTTTGCCATTTCAACACCTATTCACGGGATGGATTTTTGGATATATTGTATTTGTTATATCAATAAACACAATATGTAGTAGTTATGATAGAAGCGAAGCGGCAAGCTTAGCAAGCTCGGAAAAAAGTTTTTACTGGTTTTATGACCAGTGTCAATTGTTTGATAACTGACCGTTTACGAAGTGGTAGAGAAGTCATATAGGTAGTGTGCAGGCATAAGCTTGTAATACTCAGGACAAACCAAATGGCAGATAACTTACAGCGTCGGCAGCCAGAAGATAAACGTTTCATCAGCTTGAGTGAATCTTGGGAAGTAGCATATTGGACCCAAGCGTTGGGTGTTACTGAATCTCAGCTTAGGGCTGCTGTTAGAGCTGTTGGTAATGGCACCGCTAAGGTAAGAGCACATCTAGGTAAATAAATTTGTGAAGGCACCTTTAATTGTGCTGTTGAGGCTGGGGAAACCCGGCCTTTTTTGTGTTCGGTGTTTGGTACTGTGAGCCACAACTTGAGACCCAAGCTGGGACACAGAGCATTTTTTAGGGTTGAGTCTTTGGCTTTCCGCTGGCATTATCCAGAACAGGGATTAACGGGACGTTAATCGCAAGTCTTTGATTTTTATTTATTTGACTCGGGGTGCCCTTCTTTGTGAAGGCTGAGAAATACCCGTATTACCTGATCTGGATAATGCCAGCGTAGGGAAGTCAGATGCCTACCCGGTCATCGCTTCTTTCCGCACGGCAGGAGCGAAACCATGCAGCCTGACCTGCTCGACTCACACGTTTTACATCAATTCCGAACCCGTTCCCCGCTCACGCACTGTATGACCAACGATGTCGTGCAGACCTTCACCGCCAACGTTCTGCTCGCGCTCGGTGCTTCCCCGGCAATGGTGATCGAAGCCGAGGAAGCGGAACAGTTTGCCGCGCTTGCCGATGCCCTGCTCGTCAACGTTGGCACGCTCACCGCGCCGCGCGCCCAGTCGATGCGTCGGGCTATTGAGAGCGCGGTAGCCGCGGGCACACCCTGGGTTCTGGACCCCGTCGCGGTTGGCGCGCTGGCGTTCCGCACCCGTTTTTGCCAGCAAATATTATCCCTTAAACCTGCGGCCATTCGTGGCAACGCCTCCGAAATCCTCGCCCTTGCCGGAATGAGTGCGGGCGGACGTGGGGTCGATTCCACCGATACGGCAGCGAGCGCGTTGACCGCTGCGCAGGCGCTTGCCCGCCAGACCCACGCCGTTGTAGTCGTCACAGGGGAAGTGGATCACATCACCGACGGCCAGCGAACCCGTACGGTCGCGGGGGGCGACCCGCTGATGACCCGCGTGGTAGGAACTGGCTGTGCGCTCTCGGCGGTCGTCGCCGCCTGCTGCTCGCTGCCTGGCGACAGGCTTGATAACGCGGCGGCAGCCTGCGGCTTTATGAAGCGCGCAGGGTCAGTTGCCCTGACTCAAAGCCGGGGGCCCGGCAGCTTTGTCTCCGCGTTTCTGGACGCGCTTTACGCGCTGGAGGAACAGGTATGACGCGCATTAATGCCCTGACTATTGCGGGAACCGATCCAAGCGGCGGAGCGGGGATCCAGGCAGACCTGAAAACCTTCTCTGCGCTCGGCGCATACGGGTGCTCGGTTATCACCGCGCTGGTTGCGCAAAACACGCGCGGCGTACAGTCGGTGTATCGCATTGACCCGGATTTTGTCGCCGCGCAGCTGGATTCGGTATTCAGCGACGTACGTATCGACACCACCAAGATCGGCATGCTGGCAGAGGCGGACATTGTTGAAGCGGTCGCTGAACGTCTCAAACACTACCAGATAAAAAACGTGGTGCTTGATACCGTGATGCTGGCCAAAAGCGGCGATTCGCTGCTCTCCGCCTCGGCTGTCGATACCCTGCGTAAAAAGCTGCTGCCGCAGGTTGCGCTGATCACGCCAAACCTGCCTGAAGCCGCCGCGCTGCTGGATGCGCCACACGCGCAAAACGAACGTGAGATGAAAGAGCAGGGGAATGCGCTGCTGGCGATGGGGTGTCGCGCGGTGCTGATGAAAGGCGGCCATCTTGATGATGCAGAAAGCCCGGACTGGCTTTTCACCCACGATGGCACGCAACGTTTCACCGCGCCACGCGTCCAGACCAAAAACACCCACGGCACGGGCTGTACGCTCTCGGCGGCGCTGGCGGCGCTGCGTCCTCGTCACGCCACATGGGCGGATACGGTGCAGGAGGCGAAGGTCTGGCTCTCGGGCGCGCTGGCAAAAGCCGATTCTCTGGAAGTGGGTCACGGTATTGGTCCGGTTCACCATTTTCATGCATGGTGGTAAGCCGTATACTGGCATGAAACTCATGCCAGAGAAAAACAGAGATGGAACAAGCGCATACCCGGTTAATTGCTCAACTCAAGGAACGAATTGCCGCACCGGACAACACGCCGCTGTATCTGAAATTTGCCGAAACGGTTAAGAACGCGGTGCGCAGCGGTGTGCTCGCGCACGGTAATATTTTGCCCGGCGAGCGCGATCTGAGCCAGCTGGCCGGAGTGTCGCGTATTACGGTGCGTAAAGCCATGCAGGCGCTGGAAGAGGCTGGCGTCGTTACCCGCGCGCGTGGATACGGGACGCAAATCAACAATATCTTTGAATATTCGCTGAAAGAGGCGCGCGGCTTTTCTCAGCAGGTGGTGCTGCGTGGCAAAACGCCCAACACCCTGTGGGTCAATAAACGCATCGTGAAGTGCCCGGAAGAGATCGCCCGCCATCTTTCCCTTGCGCCGGAAAGCGATGTGTTTTTGCTTAAGCGCATCCGTTACGTGGATGACGATGCGGTATCGATAGAGGAGTCCTGGGTACCGGTAGGATTAATTCCCAACCCGGACGACATTGGCGTCTCGCTTTATGATTACTTCCGCAGCCAGAATATCTTTCCGCAGCGCACCCGTTCCCGCGTCAGCGCCCGGATGCCGGACAGCGAGTTTCAGGCGCATATCAAGATGGACGATAAGATACCGGTGCTGGTGATCAAGCAAGTCGCGCTCGATCAACAGCAGCGGCCAATTGAGTACAGCATCAGCTACTGCCGCAGCGACCTATACGTCTTTGTGTGCGAGGAGTAGGGCCTCGCGCGTGGGGGCGCAGTCTCCACCGCGATGGCTGACTACCCAGGCGGCCACGGCATTGCCAAGCTGCACCGACTCTGGCAGTGACCATCCCGCAGCCAGCCCGGCAAGGGTACCTCCCGCATGGCTGTCACCGGCACCGATGGTATCGACGACGGTAGCAGGAAACGCCGGAACGTGTCCGGAAGCGTCAGCGTCGTACCAGACCGCCCCGTCTTTATCATGGCGTACGATTAGCGCAGCGCCAAACCGTTGCTGCCACTGAGTGCCGAGCTGTTCCACTTTCACGCCAAGCCATTCGGCGGCAAGTTCCGCCTCCTGCCGATTGAGCGAGACAACCGGTTTACGGGCCATAATCCGCGCCATCAGCGGGTCGGGAATATCCGCGATGCGCGGACCGAAATCGATAAAGAGCGTCACATCCTGAAGACGTTCCACCCAGGCCGTCAGCAGCTCGCCGCTGGGCGACGCCAGCTGGTAGCCGGACAAATAGACCAGGCTTTTCTCCGGCACGCTCAACCCATCCAGCCAGCGTTGCTGCCACTGATTCTCCACACCGCTAAACGACATGAAGGTCCGTTCACCATCAGGCTCCACCAGCGCCAGGCACCAGCCGTTATCGCCCGTTTCCGCTTCCACGGCGCTGTGCAGATCCTGCTTCGCCATGGCATTACGGATAATATCGGCCCACACGCCGTGGCCAACGGGAAGCGCGTTTTGCGCTGCAATGCCGAGCCGCTTGAGGGCGATGGCGATATTCAGCGCGCAGCCGCCAATATTCACTCCCTGTTGCTTAAGCTCGATATCACACCCGCGCCAGGGCAGGGCGTAGGCGTCGGCAATCACGTCGATGACCGCCGCGCCGAGCACCGTTACGGGGCGCGTAGCGTGAAGGGTTTCGAGACGGCGGGCAAAAGCACTCATACGCCCTCCCTTTGCTCCCGGAAGTGCAGCAGTTTTTCGCAGTAGCGTCCGAAATCAAGCTGGTTTACGGCATCAAGTTCGCTTTTAAGCGCCGGATCAATGGCCTGTACACCGTGCAGCGCGCCACAGATGGCCGTTGCCATCGCGCCGATAGTGTCCGTATCACCGCCCAGGTTAGCGCATAACACCGCGCAGCGGTTCGGATCGGTGCCAGCAAGTTCGACCATCGCAATCGCCGCCGGAACGGACTCCAGGGTGCTCGTGCCCGCGCCAATAAGCTGATAGATCTGCTCGCTGGCGGACTCCGTACCGTTGGCTTCGCGCACGGTTTTCAGGGCCAGCTCAATACGAGCGGAAAGCGATGCGCTGAAAGTGGTCGTGTTCGCCTCCTGCGCCGCACGGGCAATACCCGGCAGGGCATCGGCGATGTTCTGCCAGCGCTCGCCGTCGATAGCGCGTGAAACCGCCCACGCGATCACCACCGCACCGGCGATGGCGAGATCCGATTTATGGGTCGGGCTGGAGGCTAACGCAACCTGTTCAACAAAATGTGCCAGACGCGTGGCCGGTAGCAGGCATCCCAGCGGGGAGGCGCGCATCGCCGCCCCGTTGGTGACGCCGTTATTTTCCAGCTCGCTCACCGGCTTGCCGTCACGGATGGCGTTCAGGGCAATTTTGGAGGTCGGGCCGAGCACATTCTTATTGAACGCGTCAAAATCCAGCGCCCAGTCCAGAATATGCTTACCGATAACGTCAGGATTAATTTCCCCGTCGCATTCGATAATCGCGTCGGCCAGGCACAGCGCCATCGACGTATCATCCGTAAATTCGGCCTGATTAAAGTAGCAGGCGGCATTATTCTCAGCCGGGCCGGGTAAGAAACGGTCGATCCAGCCGAAGTGCGCTTTCACCCGCTTGCGCGGCCACAGTTCAGACGGCATCCCCATCGCATCCCCTAACGCCTGCCCGTAAAGAGCACCGAGAATACGGTCTTGTTTCATTTAACTTCCCCTCGTGTCAGCGCGGTATCGCCATCAACCACCTCAATTGCGGTGATCTCTTTATCCGATTCGCGGAAAAACAGCATAAACAGCACGGCAATCACTACAATCATGATTGCACCAAACGTCCACATTCCGGCCCAGTTGAAGGTCAGCCCATTCACCGGCTCTTTATAGGCGAACATTTTTTCCATCATCACGCCGCCGAGACGGTAACCCAGCAGGCTACCAAAGCCCTGACAGCACAGCGTGATCAAGCCCTGCGCCGCGTTGCGCATATGCACGGGCGCTTTTTTATCCACGTAGATGTACGCGGTGACGTAATAGAAGTCATAGCTTACGCCGTGCAGCAGAATGCCGAGGAACAGCAGGGCGTAGGTGAAGTATTGTTCGGCGCCGCCGTAAACAAAGAAGCCGTAGCGAATGGCGGCGGTGATCAGCCCCAGCAGCAAGACCTTCTTAATACCAAAACGTTTGGTAAAGAACGGCAGGGCGAGCATGAAGAAGATTTCAGAGAACTGGCCGAGGGTCATCCAGCCGGTGGCGTTTTTCATCCCCACTTCGGTGAGATAGCCGTTGGCAAAGATGTAGTAGAAAGCCAGCGGCATGGCGAACAGGAATGAGCAGAAGAAGAACACCAGGAAGTTTTTATCGCGCAGCAGGATCAGCGCATCCAGCCCCAGCATCACTTTGATATCCAGCTTGCCGGTGCTCTTCGGCGGGGTATTCGGCAGGAAAAGTGCGAAGACGCCGAGCAGAAGGGAGCTGGCAGCGGTCATCAGCAGCGGGATATTGGTGTCAGAGATGTCGCTATAGCCCATCATCTGCGGCAGGAAGCCGCACGCCAGGCCGGATGCAATCCAGCCGATGGTGCCCATCACGCGGATGCGCGGGAAATCAGCCTCCACGTCATCGACGTTCGCAAAAGCGATGCTGTTCGTCAGCGCGATGGTCGGCATATAGGTCAGGGAGTAGGCCAGTAACAGCGGGAAGAAGGTGCTGAACTGGGTTTGCTGTGCTGCGAAATACATCAGAATCGCGCCAGCGAACATCAGCACGGCCAGCACTTTCTGGGCGGCGAAGAAACGGTCGGTCAGCGAGCCGACCAGGATAGGAGAGAGGATCGCGGCAATAGCGGTACAGGCATAGGACCAGCCAATTTCCCCGGCGGTAAACCCGCTCTTGCTCAGCCACAGCCACAGCGGCACAAACCACGCGCCCCAGATAAACCATTCAACAAACATCATGAATGACAGTTGGACTTTCGTTTTCATTTTTTAATCCTGCATGTCAGAGGTACGCATGTAACATACCATGTGATAATACCTTTTAAATACCTTTTAAATACCTTTAAGGCGATTGTTTGATCAGTGTAACAAAAATGTTGTACATGAAACGAGCCAGCAGATTGTGCTTAAAAAAGTTGCAAATGGTGGAAAATAGGTTAAGTCGGTACCAGGCTTAGTCTGCCTGCAAAAACGTGGGCTTGGATCACACGCTCCGACATCATGTCGGACATACGGGAGCATCACTATGACTGATATTGCGCAGCTGCTTGGCAAAGACGCCGACAGCCTTTTACAGCATCGTTGTATGACCATTCCAGCCGACCAGCTTTATCTGCCTGGCCATGATTACGTAGACCGCGTCATGGTCGACAACAACCGTCCTCCTGCCGTACTGCGAAACATGCAGACGCTTTATAATACCGGCCGCCTGGGCGGAACCGGGTACCTCTCTATTCTGCCCGTTGACCAGGGCGTTGAACACTCTGCGGGGGCATCGTTTGCCGCGAACCCGCTCTATTTTGATCCGAAAAATATCGTCGAGCTGGCAATTGAGGCAGGCTGTAACTGCGTGGCCTCCACCTACGGCGTGCTGGCCTCCGTGTCGCGTCGCTATGCCCACCGCATTCCGTTCCTCGTTAAGCTGAACCACAACGAAACCCTGAGCTACCCAACCGAATACGACCAGACGCTCTACGCCAGCGTCGAGCAGGCGTTCAATATGGGTGCGGTGGCGGTCGGGGCAACCATCTATTTCGGTTCTGAACAGTCGCGTCGTCAGATAGAAGAGATCTCCGCGGCGTTCGAGCGCGCCCACGAGCTGGGCATGGTAACCGTGCTGTGGGCCTATCTGCGTAACGGCTCGTTCAAAAAAGACGGAGTGGATTACCACGTGTCTGCGGATCTGACCGGTCAGGCAAACCACCTTGCGGCGACCATCGGCGCGGACATCGTGAAGCAGAAAATGGCCGAGAATAACGGCGGCTATAAAGCGGTGAACTTTGGCTATACCGACGACCGCGTCTACAGCAAGCTGACCAGCGACAACCCGATCGATCTGGTGCGCTACCAGCTGGCGAACTGCTATATGGGCCGCGCCGGGCTGATTAACTCCGGCGGTGCGGCAGGCGGTGAAACCGACCTGACCGATGCGGTGCGCACGGCGGTGATTAACAAACGCGCGGGCGGCATGGGGCTGATCCTCGGCCGTAAGGCGTTCAAAAAATCTATGGCCGACGGCGTGAAGCTGATCAACGCGGTTCAGGACGTCTATCTGGACAGTAAGGTCACGATCGCTTAAGTCTTTTCCCCTCACCCTAACCCTCTCCCCAACGGGGAGAGGGGACTGTTCAGTGCATACGGGAAGAGGGCCGCCACCCGGCAACACATCAGCGCAAAAGCTGACAGTCCGGCGGCAACCGGCACTGCAACGCGCCGGGCAAAACTTCGATGCGGAATCGCTCGCCGCTGAGCGGCTCTCCGTCGAGGTTAAAGGTCATGCCGTGTGGGGCGATCACTTCAAACCACGCGGATTTCCCGTCGATGATATTGGGGCTCTCATCTGGCTGCGTCAGCGTCGTAAACAGCGCCGGCAGCAGCCCGTCGCCGGTAAAAATACGCAGCTGTAATTGACCGTCATTAATCAGCGCTTCCGGGCAAAGCTGCTGACCGCCCCCCGCCTGCCGCCCGTTGCCGATACCAATCACCAGCGCGTCGCCCTGCCAGTGGAAGTTTTCACCTTGGATCTCACAGCTGTCGGGCTTGAGGGTGTCCATGCGCATCAGGCCGTGGATCAAATATGATACGCCGCCCAGCGCCGCCTTGAGTTTTTCGGGCGTTTCGCTGGTGATGCGCGTGCCGAACCCGCCGGTCGCCATATTGATAAAGCAGGTTCTTTCATTCACCTGCGCAATATCGACGGCGGTCGCTTTCCCGAGGATAGCCAGTTGCAGTGCTTTGCCTACATCCTCAGGTATACCGGCGCTGGTGGCAAAATCGTTGGCGGTACCGAGCGGTAAAATCCCCATCGCCGGGCGAGCTGCGTCGTTGAGGTCAATGAGCGCACCGGCGATCTCGTTGATCGTTCCGTCGCCGCCGCCGGAAATGATGGTCTGAACACCTAACCTGATGCCCTCGTCGATGTAGCGCGCCGCATCGCCTTTTTCAAACGTTACCCGCACGTGTATGCATGCTCCGTCTTCACGCAATTCGGTAATCGCCTGGCGCAGCAGATCGTTGCCTGCACTCTTGCCGTTAAGAATTAATAAACTGTCTGGATAGGTTGCCATCCGGGTTGCTCCCTTTTTTAGCTATAGAAAGAGTGTATCCCAGAGAGGGAAAAAGCGGGTAAGAACAGGATGAAAGGCAAAAAATAAGCCCGCGTAAGGGCTTTGAAATCGACTAAAGAACCCCGTAGCGCTTACAATGCATACTACTGCCGCTCAATTGACTATTGTGGTCAACGTTTGAGGTGTGACATTGGCCTTGCCTCGATTTTGAGCTGCTTACGCCAGACCCGATTATGTAGCGTTAGCGCAATGGAGCGGTAAAAAATCGATGAATTCATCCACATAATGTTCAGAAAGAAACATCCCAGCCCCAGCAAAGAGGTTATTTGCGGTGTGTAGTTCTCAACAGGGCCGAATAAAAGCGAAATCCCCGTCCAGATGAAATAAATGATGCTCATTATGCCTGTCAGCGTAATGACGAAAATATGCAGTTTATATCCAGGTAAAGAACCTCGTGTAGTCAGAAACATCGTGCTCATCACTACCAGACAATACACAATCGCTGCAATGAATACTCCCATCATAACCTTAAATTCGGGTAAGCCGAGCCAGCGAAACAGCAACAACCAGAGGGACACTTGCAGCATGGCGTAGCAAAAAATAGCCAGTAACGTGCTCACTGCCAAAGGAATTCCTGTCATATGGACGCCCACAGGAACGCCGAACCGATCTTTTAACTGTTCTTTTAATGTTTCAAGCTGGTTGGGATCATCGGTCGCCATTTTACTTTTAACCAAAGCACTTAATGCAAGGCTATCTTTAATGTATTTCATCATGGACGGGTCAATAACTTCCTGTAAATGAAAAAGACTGAATTAAACCAAAAATGTATTTACCCGTTTGTGCAACATTCTGTGGATTTCTGATATTTCCTGAGATGGCACTTCCAACGAAGGCGGAAGAATTTGAAATGGTATTCAGCAACTCACGCTGTAAGAGCAACTGCAACGCTTCTGACGGATAACGTTTGGGATACACGCCTGCCTTCATTGCTGCTTTTACACCTGAATTCGAGATGCCGGGATTGCGGATACGAATAATCTCCTCTGTTAATCGCGTACGGTCGGCCCGGCTCATTTTTTGTAATAAGGAGAGCAAACTCTCAGACGATGAACGGTTAAGAAGGCGATATGTTAATGCAGCGCTTTTTAAACCCGCAGCAGCCCCGGCAAGAGAAATCGCATCCAGGGCTGTGTTGGTTGCTGTATACCACTCCTGGGAGTCCATCCACGCAACGTAGTCATCGTGATTCATAGCAATCAACGATAGTCGGCCAAGCCCATTTGCACATTGAATTCCAGTTGCTACACCACCGGCTAAAATCACAGCGGCTATAGCACCGGAAGACCCTGCAGTGAGAGGTATAGCCATACCGGCCCCTGCCGCAAGTACAACAGTAAGAATTGCGGCTCCGCAGGAAATTGCCGTTGAACCAATTTCAGTCGCCAGGGAAGGGGACTGAATCGTAGCCGTTGTTGCGTGAACGGGGTTAACTTGTGAGGCATTTACTTTGGTTATGACTACATGACTAACCGAGCTTTCGTTTGGTGTCGCAATCCTTCTTGATGGCCGTACTAGCCACTGACGTGTACCGTCTGAGTAGATAATCCCGGCCTGGCTAAAATTTCTGCTGCAGTCCAGTTGACCTGCAAGTGCTGTGAAATTTATATCGCCGCCAGAGGCAAGACCAAGACTGCGTGCGAGTTCGTAATCTGGAAGATCCTTTGAAAATTGTCCTGTGAATGTCACTTCATCTCTCCGTCCGTGTGAAACGTTGATTGTTAATAAATCAAGAGTAAAGGTCCTGTTAACACTTAAAATTAGGAATGTTCCGAATAGTGTTCATCCCTCTCAAAGCCATTAAAAAATGTGATTAGGATCCTTTGTTCGTTCGATTTGCTTAGATGATACGCCTAATGCTGACACAAACCTTTCCCGGGTCAATGCAACGCCATATTTATCAGGGGGAAAAATTTCAGGAGTTAACAAAAAAATAAGCCCGCGTAAGGGAGATTACGCAGGCTAAGGAGGTGGTTCCTGGTACAGCTAGCATTTATGGGTTATGTTTTTCAGCGGGGGGATAATACCCGTATTGAACGAAGCGGTATGTGATCCGATTCTAAGAATTATCCCAGCGTGAAAAAATCCCGTTGATTGACTATTTGCCGTGCGGATTTCGGGTATTTTCACCTTCAAAATTGCGCATCAGCAGCGCAAACTCCAGCTCTACTTCTTCAGGAACCGGCAGCCAGACCACATGGCCGTCGCCAGGTGCGACCTCAATCGCCTCACCTTTTTTGTTTTCCAGATGCTCCAGGCGGAAGTTCATGTTGCCCTGCGGTGTCATCAGCTCCAGGCTGTCGCCTTTAGTGAATTTGTTTTTTACGGCGACGGCGGCCAGCGGGCCTTTACGCTCGCCGGTGAAGTCGCCTACAAACTGCTGGCGTTCGGAAATCGAATAGCCATGCTCGTAGTTCTGGTAGTCGTCGTGGGTATGTCGACGCAGGAAACCTTCGGTATAACCGCGATGCGCCAGGCCTTCCAGCGTTTCCAGCAGGCTGGTGTCGAACGGTTTACCGGCGGCGGCATCGTCGATGGCTTTGCGATACACCTGCGCGGTACGAGCGCAGTAGTAATAGGACTTGGTGCGGCCTTCGATTTTCAGGGAGTGCACGCCCATCTGGGTTAAACGCTCCACGTGCGCGATGGCGCGCAGATCCTTCGAGTTCATGATATAGGTGCCGTGCTCGTCTTCGAAGGCGGTCATGTACTCACCCGGACGTTTGGCTTCTTCGATCATAAACACGCTGTCGGTAGGCGCGCCGATACCCAGCGTTGGCTCAACGTTGGTGACCGGGATCGGCTCGTGTTTATGCACGATGTTACCGATGTCATCCTCTTTGCCTTCCTGAACGTTATATTCCCAGCGGCAGGCGTTGGTGCAGGTGCCCTGGTTCGGGTCACGCTTGTTGATATAGCCAGAGAGCAGGCAGCGGCCGGAGTAGGCCATGCACAGCGCGCCGTGAACGAAGATTTCGATCTCCATATCCGGCACCTGGGTGCGGATCTCTTCGATCTCTTCGAGAGACAGCTCGCGAGACAGAATGACGCGGGTCAGCCCCATCTGCTTCCAGAATTTCACCGTTGCCCAGTTGACGGCGTTAGCCTGCACCGAGAGGTGAATGTCCATCTCCGGGAAGTTCTCCCGAACCAGCATGATTAAACCCGGGTCCGACATGATCAGCGCGTCCGGCCCCATCTCCACGACCGGCTTCAGGTCACGAATGAATGTTTTCAGCTTGGCGTTGTGCGGCGCGATGTTCACCACCACGTAGAATTTTTTGCCCAGGGCATGCGCTTCGTTGATGCCGAGCTGAAGATTCTCGTGGTTGAATTCGTTGTTACGCACGCGCAGCGAATAGCGCGGCTGGCCCGCGTAGACGGCGTCGGCACCATAGGCGAAAGCGTAACGCATATTTTGCAGCGTTCCCGCCGGGGAAAGGAGTTCCGGTTTAAACATGTTTGTTCTCGTTCTGATGACAGGTCAGATCCGCGTGCACCAGGTGCAGCGGTAAGGGGAGATCCCCCACTTTAAGGGCGGGCATTGTAGCGCTGCGGGGCGGGGAGGTAAAGCCCGGCCCCCTCACCCTAAACCTCTCCCCAGGGGGGAGAGGGCAGGGTGAGGGGAGTATGTTGTCAGGCAATCCTGCACGCATCCGCTTCCCAGCGATACCCCACGCCGTACACCGCGCGAATAAACGACTGGTCGGCGTCCAGCGCCTCCAGCTTGCGGCGCAGGTTTTTGATGTGGCTGTCGATGGTGCGGTCGGTCACCACGCGGTAATCGTCATACAGATGGTTGAGCAGCTGCTCGCGGGAAAACACTTTTCCCGGCTCGTGGGAGAGGGTTTTCAGCAGGCGGAACTCCGCGGGGGTGAGATCCAATAGTTTGCTGCGCCAGCTCGCCTGGAAGCGGCTTTCGTCGACGATCAGCGGGCTTTGTGCATCCAGCACCTGCAATTCACGCTGCGGCTTGCAGCGGCGGAGGATGGTTTTCACGCGAGCGACCACCTCCCGCGGGCTGTAAGGCTTGCAGATGTAATCGTCGGCGCCGATTTCGAGCCCCAGCAGACGGTCGATCTCTTCAATTTTGGCCGTCACCATCACGATGGGCACATCGGAGAAACGACGAATTTCCCGGCACAGGGTCAGGCCGTCAGTACCCGGCAGCATCAGATCCAGCAGGATCAGATCCGGCGGCGTCTGGCGCACGTAGGGCAGCACCTGGTCGCCGTGGCTGATAAGCGTTGGCGCATAGCTCGCGGCACGTAAATAGTCGATCAGCAGTTGCCCAAGTTTAGGCTCGTCTTCCACGATCAAAATACGCGGTGTGTTGTCGTCAATCGGTAACTCGGTCATGCTTCCCTCGATAAATCCCGTTCCAGAGGTAACTCTACTGTAATGCTAACCCCGCCAAAAGGCGAATGGGCGGCGCGGATGGTGCCACCATGCGCCTCCACAATGTTTACGCAAATCGCCAGCCCAAGGCCGGAGCCCCCGCTGGCGCGGTTACGCGAACCTTCGGTGCGATAGAAGCGCTCGAACAGTTTTTCCAGCTGCGCATCCTTCACGCCAGGGGCGGAGTCCGCAAAGGTCAGGGCAAAGCGCCCGTTTTCCTGCTTGCCGGAGATATGCAACCCGCCGCCGCCGTCGGTGTAGCGGAGGCTGTTCTCCAGCAGATTATTGAACAGCTGCATCAGGCGATCTCTGTCACCGAATACCACCGCACTGTCAGGCAGCGAGAGGTTGATTTTCAGGTCACGGCTGGCGAAGCGTTCGCGGAACGCGCCGGTCACGACTTCAAGGATATTGATCACGTCGATTGGGGCTTTCTGGTAGGCCAGGGCGCCTTCATCGGACATGGAAAGCTGATGTAGATCGTCCACCAGTTTGGTCAGCGTACCGACTTCCGCCTGTAGCGAGGCCACGGATTCGGGGGTGAACTGCCGCAAGCCGTCCTGAATCGCCTCCAGCTCACCGCGCAGCACCGCCAGTGGGGTGCGCAGCTCGTGCGAAATGTCGGCCATAAAGTCGCGGCGCATCTGCTGGTTTTTCTCCAGCGTGCTGGCGAGCTGGTTGAAGTCCTGCGCCAGCTTGCCCAGTTCATCCTGACTGCGGGTGTCCACGCGGGTCGAGAAATCACCCGCCGCCAGCTTATGCGTGCCTTCCACCAGGCGTTTTACCGGCGCCAGCAGGCCACGCGCCAGCGGGAAGGTGGCGAGCGCCGCAAGCAGGGTAGAAAGCGCGACAATCAGCCAGCTGGTCTGGCGCTGCTGGCGATCAAAGTTGATGTCGGTGTTGCGCGTCAGCCGCTCGACCGGCGAGGCAATAACCCAGCCCACCGTGGCGCCGTTCGAGGTAATGGCGCGCTTTGTACCGTCCGGCGGTACCGGCGAGCGCGGGCCAACGAGCACGTGCATCTCCTGATCGATCACCCAGAACTGGGTGCGCCAGCCGTGCGGCGGCATGCCCGGCCCCGGGCGGTCGTCGTCATTATCGTGCTCCAGCGAGCGCAGAATTTGAAATATAAAACGATCGTTATTGCGCAGAAAACGCCAGTTACCGTGCAGGCTATACTGTTCCCCCAGTGCGTCGCTTAAGCCCTGTAAGCGCTGTTCGTTACCGTGCTTGATGTAGTCAATAAAGCCGCGCTCAAAGCTTACCCGCACCGCCCAGTGCATGGTAATCAGCAGGACGATACAGGTGGCGAAAATCGCCACAAAAAGCTTACCGGTGATCCCCGGACGCCAGAATTTCATGGTGCACTCCTTTTGCCGCGTCGGATCACAACGTTTTTGGTCGTGTCATTCGGTACTCTGGCAAAGATAAAAGCGGGCAGGGCGATAATTACCGCCATGCTGAGGTAGGTGTATAAAAAGACCTGATGCGCGACGGGGGTGTCGGCGCTGAGATGGTGCTGACCGTACATGCCGAGCAGCAATCCGGCGACCGTGACCCCCACGCTCATGGAGAGCTGCATGATCATCGACAGCAGGCTGTTACCACTGCTCGCCAGTTCGTCCGGCAGATCTTTCAGCGTCAGGGTGTTCATCGACGAGAAGCGCATGGAGTTGATGATCCCCTGGCAGAACAGCACCAGCGGCAGGATGTAGTACCAGCCCAGCAGCGCCACGGTCATAAACAGCAGACTAACCAGCGCCAGCCCGAGCGTGGCGGCCACCAGCACCCGGCGATAGCCAAAGCGGTTTACCACCTGCACCACAATACGCTTCATCCCCATGCTGCCGAGCACCATCGGGATCATCATCAGCCCGGCATGGAACGGCGAGAAGCCCATCCCAATCTGTAAAAATACCGGCGTCATAAACGGCAACATGCCGCTGCCGATGCGTCCGGCAAAGCTGCCGAACAGACCAAGACGGTAGGTGGGATTCTTGAACAGGTTCAGGCTAAACAGCGCGTTAGCGTTGCCTCTGGCATGCCAGAGATACCAGAGAATGGCGGTGACACCCAGCGCTACCAGCAGGGCGAGCGACAGGGAGGAGATCCCCAGCCCTTTTTGCCCGTCGAGCGCCAGGGTGAGCGTCGCCATGCCAGCTGCCAGCAGGATGAAGCCAAAGAAATCAAAGCGCCGGGTCTGCATTTTATAGTTCGGCATCAGCGTCAGGGTGGCAATCGCGCCGATAATACCGACCGGCAGGTTGATCAGGAAGATCCAGTGCCAGGAGGCATACTCCACCAGAATACCGCCCAGCGCCGGGCCCAGCAGCGGGCCGACCTGACCGGGCAGGGTGACGAAGGTCATCGCCGCCATATACTGCGCGCGCGGAACAATTTTCATCACCGTTAACCGCCCGACGGGCACCATCATCGCGCCGCCGACGCCCTGTAGCACGCGCGCCATCACCAGCTGGTCAAGGGTATTGGCCTGGGCGCAAAACAGCGAGCCGGTGGTAAACAGCACAATGGCGGTGAAAAAGATGTTTCGCACGCCGACTTTATCCGCCAGCCAGCCGCTGGCGGGCAGCATCACGGCGACCGTCAGCACGTAGGCGACAATCACCATATGCATGTGCAGCGGGCTCTCCCCCAGGCTTTTCGCCATTGAGGGGAGGGCTGTGTTCACGATGGTCGTGTCCAGCGACTGCATAAAGAAGCCGAACGCGACGATCCACAATTGCCAGCGAACGTTACTGGGTAGGTCGGTCATTTACTCGGTCACCGTGGTTCTCTTTTTACGCGAAAAACGCAGCCGCAGGCGGTCAAAGAACAGATAGACTACCGGCGTGGTGTAGAGCGTCAGCAACTGGCTCATCACCAGGCCGCCAACGATCGTGATCCCCAGCGGCTGGCGCAGTTCAGAGCCGTCACCGCCGGATATGACCAGCGGCAGTGCGCCGAACAGCGCGGCCAGCGTAGTCATCATGATCGGGCGAAAACGCAGCAGACAGGCCTGGAATATCGCCTCGTCCGGCGTCAGGTTGCCGTTGCGCTGGGCGTCCAGGGCAAAGTCGACCATCATTATCGCGTTTTTCTTCACAATACCTATTAATAGCATGATCCCAATGAGCGCGATGAGGCTGAATGGAGCACCGAACAGCTCCAGCGCCAGCAGCGCCCCCACGCCCGCAGAGGGAAGCGTGGAGAGAATGGTCAACGGATGCACGTAGCTTTCGTACAGCACGCCCAGCACGATGTACACCGTGGCAATGGCCGCCAGGATCAAAATGACCTGCGAGTTCATGGTGTCCTGGAACACCTGCGCCGTACCGGCAAAGCTGCCGCGCACGGAGGAGGGCACCCCAAGCTGGGTCATGGCGCGGTTGATGGCGTCACTGGCCTCAGACAGCGACGAGCCGGTTGGCAGGTTAAACGACACGGTCGAGGCGGCGGAAAGCCCCTGGTGGTTCACCGACAGCGGCGCGTTCGACGGCTGCCAGCTGGCGAAGTACGACAGCGGGATCGCCTTGCCGTCATCATTGATCACAAACATCTTGTCCAGCGCGCTGATGTCCTGGGTGTAGCGCGGATCAACTTCCATAACCACCTTGTACTGGTTCATCGGCTGATAGATGGTGGAGACTTCACGCTGCCCGAAGGCGTTGTTAAGCAGGCTGTTGGCCGCCTCCACGTTAATGCCCAGGCGGGCCATAGTTTCACGATCGTAAGTGAGCGCCATCTCCGCGCCATTGTTCTGGCTGTCGGAGTTCACGTCCGCCAGCTGCGGCAGCGCGGCCAGCGCTTTACGGATCTTCGGCTCCCACTCGCGCAGGGCGGCTAAGTCATCCGAGAGCAGGGTGTACTGATAGCTGGCGTTAGCCTGTCGTCCGCCGACGCGGATATCCTGAACGGCCATCAAAAACAGGTTCGCCCCCGGCTCTTTGGCGAGCTTCACCCGCAAGCGGTCAATGATCTGCTGCGCCGTTTCGTGACGTTCACCGCGCGGCTTAAGGGTAATAAACATCATCCCGCTGTTAACGCGCGAGCCGCCGGTAAAGCCGGTAACGTTGTCTACGGCCGGATCTTCCCGGATGATTTTCATAAAGTCCTGAAGCTTGCCGCGCATCGCCCGGAACGAAATGCTCTGGTCTGCCTGAATACCGCCCATCAGCACGCCGGTATCCTGCTCCGGGAAGAAGGTTTTCGGGATGGTGATATACATCCAGACGTTGAGCCCGATGGTGGCGATAAGCACCAGCCCGACAATACGCGTGTGGTTCAGCACCCATTTCAGCGATTTGCCGTAGCCGGACTGCATCGCCATCAGGACGTGGCCAAAGCCTTTCATGCGCGGCTGTGAGTGTGGTTGGCTGCGCTTTAGCATCCAGCCGCACATCATCGGCGTTAGCGTCAGTGAAATCACCAGTGAGATACCAATGGCGACGGAGAGCGTGACGGCAAATTCGCGCAGCAGTCGCCCCGGCAGGCCGCCCATCAGCAGCAGCGGCAGGAACACCGCCACCAGCGACAGGCTCATGGACAGGACCGTGAAGCCCACTTCGCGCGTCCCCTGAAGCGCCGCCTGGAGCGGCTTCATGCCCGCTTCCAGATGACGCGAGATATTCTCCAGCACCACGATGGCATCATCCACCACAAACCCGGTGGCAATCGTCAGCGCCATCAGCGACAGGTTGTTAAGGCTAAACCCGCACAGGTACATGGCGGCAAAGGTGCCTATCAGCGATACCGGGACCGCTACCGCCGGGATCAGCGTGGCGCGCCCCGAGCGCAGGAACAGGAACACCACCAGAATTACCAGCGCGACGGAGATGATCAGCGTTTGCTCTACCTCTTCAAGCGAGGCGCGGATGGTGGGGGAGCGGTCCTGCGCAATCTGGAGATCGATGGCCGCCGGAATGGTTTCCTGAAGCTCCGGCAGCCGCGCGCGGATGCTGTTCACCGTCTGAATGATGTTGGCTTCCGGCAGCTTGCGGATCATCAGCAAAATCGCCGGTTTGGCATTGGTCATCCCGGCGTTACGCACGTCCTGCACCGAATCGGTAACGCTGGCGACGTCGCTCAGGCGCACCGCCGCGCCGTTATTGTAGTGAATAATCAACGGCTGATACTCGGCGGCGGTTTTCAGCTCGTCGTTGGTCTGGATCTGCCAGCGGTGGCTGCTGTCCTCAATCGCACCCTGCGGCTTACGCACGTTGGCGTTGCTGATAGCGGATCGCACGTCGTCAAGCGACACGCCCTGATTAAACAGCGCCTGCGGATTCAGCCCCACGCGCACGGCGGGCAAGGAGCTGCCGCCGACGTCCACGTCGCCCACGCCGTCAATCTGGGCGATGGTTTGCGCCAGCTGGGTGGAGGCAAAATCGTACAGCTCGCCCTGGGAGTAGGTCTCTGACGTAAGCGTCAGGATCATGATCGGCGCATCGGACGGGTTGGCCTTGCGGTAGGTTGGACGGCTCGGCATGCCGCTCGGCAGCAGGCTTTGGGCGGCGTTAATCGCGGCCTGCACGTCACGCGCCGCACCGTTAATATCCCGGTCGAAGTTAAATTCCAGAATGATGCGCGTGCTGCCCAGCGAACTGCTGGAGGTCATCTCGTTAACCCCGGCAATTCGCCCAAGCGATCGCTCAAGCGGCGTCGCCACCGATGAGGCCATGGTTTCCGGCGAAGCACCCGGCAGCGAGGCGCTGACCATGATCACCGGGAAATCGACCTGCGGTAGCGGGGCCACCGGCAGCAGCCGGAAGCCGAGCACGCCGCACAGGGTGATAGCGACGGAGAGTAAAATCGTCGCCACCGGACGGTAAATGAAGAGGGCGAAAAACTTCACTTACGCCTCCTCTTCACGTTTCGGGAAGCGGCTTTTCGTCCACAGGGCCAGACGGTCAAACAGCAGGTAGATAACCGGCGTGGTAAACAGCGTCAGCACCTGGCTCACGAGCAGACCGCCGACCATGCCGATGCCCAGCGGACGGCGCAGTTCGGCCCCCACGCCGGTGCTTAGCATCAGTGGCAGGGCGCCCAACAGGGCGGCGAGGGTGGTCATCAGGATCGGGCGAAAACGCAGCAGACAGGCCTGGTAAATGGCCTCGCGCGGCGCCATACCCTGCTCGCGCTCGGCGGCCAGTGCAAAGTCGATCATCATGATGGCGTTTTTCTTCACGATGCCGATAAGCAGGATGATGCCAATTATCGCAATCACGTCCAGTTCGCTCCCCGCCAGCATCAGCGCCAGCAGCGCCCCCACGCCCGCTGTCGGCAGGGTGGAGAGGATGGTGATCGGGTGGATGAAACTCTCATACAGCACGCCAAGCACGATATACATCGCCACCACCGCCGCGACAATCAGCCAGACGGTGCTGCCCAGCGCGGCCTGGAACGCCAGCGTACTGCCCTGGAACTGAGTCTGAATATCGGACGGGAAGCTGAGTTCTTTCTCCGCGCCCAGAATGGCCTCCACCGCTTCGCCCAGGGAATACCCGTCCGGCACGTTGAACGAAATGGTGGTGGACGGGAACTGATCGAGATGGTTAATCGACAGCGGGGTGTGGCGCTCTTCCACGCTGGCAATGGCGCTGAGCGGCACAATCCCGCCGTCTTTGCTGGTCAGGCGTATTGAGTCCAGCGCGGCAAGCCCGGGCGTGTTCTCGGTGTTATGTTCCAGCACCACGCGATACTGGTTGGCCTGGGTGTAAATGGTGGAGATCAGTCGCTGACCAAAGGCGTTATACAGGGCGTTATCCACATCGGACATGGTAATGCCCAGACGGCTGGCGGTGTCGCGGTTGACGTTCACGTACGCCGCCAGCCCTTTATCCTGCCAGTCGCTGCTGACGTCAGAAACCTGCGGCAGTGCTTTCAGCTTATCCACCAGCTGCGGCACCCAGGTGCTGAGTGCATCAAGCGAGGTGGCCTGGAGCGTAAACTGGTACTGCGTGCGGCTCACCTGCGTATCAATGGTTAAATCCTGGATCGGTTGCAGATACAGCTCAATGCCCGGCACGCGCGCCACCGCGCTTTGCAGGCGCTCAATTACCGCGTTGACGCGATCGTCGCGGTCATCAAGCGGTTTAAGGTTAATTTGCAGGCGCGCGCTGTTGAGCGACGGGTTGGTGCCATCCACGCCCACGTAGGCAGTCAGGCTTTCCACCGCCGGATCTTTCATGATGATCTCAGACACCTGCTGCTGGCGCTGCGCCATGTTGGCGAAGGAGACCGTCTGCGGCGCCTGAAGCGTGCCCTGAATAATGCCGTTGTCCTGAATCGGGAAGAAGCCTTTCGGAATGAAAATCCACAGCATCACGCTGAGCGCCAGGGTGCCGAGCGCCACGCCGAGCGTCGCCCAGGGATGGTTCAGGACTTTCGCCAGCACGCGGCCGTAGGCGGCGATAATGCGCTCGAACATCCGCTCGGAGGCGCGCGAGAAGCGGTTTTGCTTGCGCAAAGATTCGTGGCTCAGCATGCGGGCGCACATCATCGGCGTTAGCGTCAGCGACACCACGGCAGAGATCAGAATGGCGACCGCCAGCGTCACGGCAAACTCGCGGAACAGCCGCCCGACGATATCGCCCATAAACAGTAGCGGGATCAGCACCGCAATCAGCGAGAAGGTGAGCGAGATGATGGTAAAGCCAATTTCTCCTGCGCCCTTCAGCGCGGCGGCTAAGGGCTTTTCACCTTTTTCGATATAGCGCGAGATGTTCTCGATGACCACGATGGCATCGTCCACCACGAACCCGGTGGCGATGGTGAGCGCCATCAGCGTCAGGTTATTAATCGAAAAGTCGAGGAACACCATCACCGCAAACGTCCCGACCAGCGAGAGCGGCACGGCGACGGCGGGAATGATGGTTGCCGGAACGTTGCGCAGGAACAGGTAGATGATCATCACCACCAGCGCAATCGCCAGCATCAGCTCGAACTGGGTGTCTGACACCGAGGCGCGAATATTCGTGGTGCGGTCAGAAAGCACTTTCACGCTCACCGATTTTGGCAGGCTTTCCACCAGCTGCGGCAGCATGGTGCGAATGCTGTCGGCGGTATCAATAATGTTCGCGCCCGGCTGGCGCTGAACGTTCATGACAATCGCCTGCTGCTTATTGGCCCACGCCCCGAGCCAGCTGTTTTCCGCGCCTTGTTCGACGGTTGCCACATCGCCGAGGCGGATCGGCGCGCCGTTTTGATAGGCCACAATCAGCTGACGGTACTCATCGGCGGACTGCATCTGGTCGTTGGCGGAGAGCGTAACTGCTCGGGTTGGGCCGTCCAGCGAGCCCTTCGCTGAGTTAACGTTGGCGCTGCTGATGGCGGTGCGAATGGTTTCGCTGGTTAACCCCAGCGCGGCAATGGCCTGGGCATTGAGCTTAACGCGCACAGCGGGGCGTTGACCGCCCGCCAGCGTCACCAGTCCCACGCCGGTCACCTGCGAAATCTTCTGTGCCACGCGGGTTTCGACCATGTCTTCCACCTGCGTCATCGGCATGGCCGAGGAGGTGACGGCAAGGGTCATGATCGGTGGATCCGCCGGGTTGACCTTGCTGTAAACCGGTGGATTCGGCAGGTCAGACGGCAGCAGGTTAGTGGCGGCGTTAATCGCGGCCTGCACCTCCTGCTCGGCGACGTCCAGCGACAGCGTGAGCTGGAACTGAAGCGTGACGACCGAGGCACCGCCGGAGCTCTGGGAGGACATCTGCTTCAGGCCAGACATCTGGCCGAACTGGCGCTCCAGCGGGGCGGTGATGGCGGACGTCACCACATCCGGACTGGCGCCCGGATAGAGGGTGACAACCTGAATGGTCGGGTAGTCCACTTCCGGCAGCGCCGACACGGGCAGGAAACGGTAGCCAATGATCCCGGCCAGCAGGATCGCCACCATCAACAGGGTCGTCGCAACCGGACGTAAGATAAACAGGCGTGATGGCCCACCTGTAGAGCTCGGCGGCATCACCTGCATCAGGCTTTTGCTCCTGTATTCTGCGCTTCCACCACCTCGACCTGCGCCCCTTCGGTCAGACGGTCAATACCGTCGGTCACGACGCGGTCGCCAGCGGACAGCCCGGCACTGATCACCACCGTCTGACTGTCCTGGATCCCGGTTTTCACCAGATGTTTGCTGACCTTGTTTTCGCTGTTCAGCACCCAGACAAAGTTGCCTTCACTGCCCATTTGCAGGGCCGCCG
Organism: Enterobacter sp. CCUG 70166; assembly: GCF_020224095.1. NCBI lineage: Bacteria > Pseudomonadati > Pseudomonadota > Gammaproteobacteria > Enterobacterales > Enterobacteriaceae > Enterobacter > Enterobacter sp. CCUG 70166. Next base: position 92,298 of record NZ_NRIQ01000008.1, on the reverse strand, counting down.
TCGGGATCACCACGGCGTTTTCTTCTGTCGCGACCAGCATTCGCGCATTGACGAACTGATTCGGGAACAGGGCATCGTCCTGATTGTTGAAGCGTGCTTTAAGCTTGATGGTGCCGGTGGTGGTATCGATCTGGTTATCCAGGCTAAGTAGCGAACCTTCGCTCAGCTTCTGCTTGTTGGTGCGATCCCAGGCTTCAACCACCAGCGCTTTTCCGGCCTTCTGCGCCTGTATCACCGTCGCAATGTCGCTTTCCGGCAGGGTAAAGACGAGATCGATAGGGTGCGTTTGGGTGATCACCACGATGCCCGTAGTGTCGCCGCTGGAGATTTGGTTGCCGATATCAACCTGTTTCAGGCCCACGCGGCCGTCAATCGGCGCGGTGATCCGGCTCCAGTCGAGCTGGAGTTGGGCGCTGGCGACCGCGGCTTCGTCGGCCTTGATGGTGCCCTGAGATTCACTGACCAGAGACTGCTGGGTATCCAGCTCCTGGCGCGACACGAGGTTGGTTTTTACCAGCTGCTGATAGCGGGCTAAATCGCGGCGGGCATTGGCGAGGGTGGCTTTGTCTTTCGCGAGCTGCCCCTGCGCCTGCGCCAGGGCCACCTTAAACTGGCTTGGGTCGATTTCCGCCAGCAGATCGCCGGCTTTCACCTGCTGGCCTTCCTGGAAGTGGATGGCCATCAGCTGACCGTCCACGCGGCTACGTACCGTCACGGTGTTGGCGGCGGTAATGGTTCCCAGCCCGGAGAGATAACGAGGCACCGCTTTATTCACCGCCGTTGCCGCCTGCACCGGTGCCAGCGCCGCGCCGCGCATACCGTGGCGCCCGCCGCCCGTTGGACGTTGTGAGGGGCTATTGGCGCCAGCAGGTGCCGTGGAGTTCGCGGACTGGCTGTGCCAGTACCAGGCGGCGGCCAGGACCACCACAATCAGACCAACGGCGATTGCCCAGCGGGATTTGTTACTGCCTTTCATCGTTATACGTTCTCGTCCTGAAACACTTTCGGGGAATGATACTAGTTTAGTCAGGTAACACAGCGGAAAAATGGAGGAAATATGGAAGACTGTCAGGAATGGTCTGAGTGTGGTGCGTTGTTTCGCCGGGTGGCGGCTTCGCCTTACCCGGCCTACAAGATCCTCGAACCGTAGGCCGGGTAAGGCGAAGCCGCCACCCGGCACAACCCCATTAGCTAAACACCACCTGCGCCCAGCGGGCCAGTCCTGCCGTAACGGAGCCAAAGTCATCGCCGCCGGCAATCGGGATCCCCGGCAGCTGTTCCGCCAGCGCTTTCTTGATCAGCGGGGAACGGGCGCTGCCGCCGGTCAGGTAAATCACGTCCGGTTTCTCTTTGCCATTCTCAAGCGCCAGCTGCACCTGCTCCAGAATACGCTGTAGCGGCTGAGCCAGCGCCATTTCCAGCCCTTCCTGGGTGATAGCCGTAGCCAGATCGTCCCTGATAAACGGCAGCGTAACCGCATGCTCAGGACGATCGGAAAGGGCAATTTTGCTCTCTTCGGCGGTGCGCACCACCCGGTAGCTCAGACGCTGACGCCACACCTTATACAGCAGCGCGACCTTCTCTGCATCCTGCGCATCACGCACCAGATCGTTAAGGAGACGCCCATTCGCGGTGCTGTAAAAATCACTCTGGGCAGGGACGTCGTTGATGGCAATCGCATTCCACCATGGCAGGATCGGCAGGGCGATGCCTTTCTCGGTTTGACCGCCCATGCCGAGCAGCGGCATCAGGCTCTTGAATGCCAGGGCGATATCCAGATCGTTACCGCCCACGCGGCAGCCGCTGTGTCCCAGCAGGCTGTTTTCACGATCGCGACGATGATGCCACTGCGGACCCATCAGCAGTAATGAACAGTCCGTCGTACCACCGCCGATGTCCACTACCAGCACCCGTTTCTCTTCCGTCAGCGTGGCTTCAAAATCCAGTCCCGCCGCAACCGGCTCATACTGGAACACCACGTCACGGAAGCCAGCCCGGTGCGCTGCACGCTCAAGGATCCCCTGCGCCTGCTGGTTGGCTTCGTCGCCGCCCAGCCCCTGGAAGTTGATCGGACGGCCAATCACCGCCTGGGTGATGGCATCCGGCACCTGGGATTGCGCCTGATTGCGGATGTGCAGCATCATCGCGCAGACCAGATCTTCAAACATCGCCACCTGCTGTGGCTTCAGTCCGCTGGCGCCAAGGAAGGATTTCGGCGATTTAACGAAGTAGACCTCTTCCGGGTCTTCAATGTACTGCCCGAGGGAAGAGAGGCCGAACTGCACGCTGGAAGGGGTAACGTCGATATCTTCCTCGCGGTTAAAGCTGACCGCACGGCGCAGCAGCGCCTGGGTTTCCGCCGCCGTGGCCGGAACCTGATGATGGCGGAACAGCCACTCGCTCACCGCTTCACGCGTGGGCGCACAGAGCATTGACGGCAACAGCGTACTGCCGTTTTCCATTTTCAGGAGCTGCGGTTGTCCGTTTTGCATTATCGCAACCGAGCAGTTTGCGGTGCCGTAGTCGAATCCAATAAACACAATAAATCCCCATGCCGGTGAGAAGGGGCGAGACTTTAGCGAAATGTCTGCCAGGCGACAACAGGAATATGAAAGCAAGGCGCAACGCGATCTTTCGGTTTATGCTGAGGTAAATACAAAAGGAGAGACGATGTACACCCTGAACTGGCAACCGCCCTACGACTGGCAGTGGATGTTTGGCTTTCTTGCCGCGCGTGCGGTCACAGGGGTTGAGACCGTTACGGAGGATTACTACGAACGCAGTTTTGGCTATGCGGGGCATCAGGGCATATTTCGGGTTGTGCCAGACAGCGCAACCCATACGCTGGCGGTGTCGCTCAGCCCTGGCCTGATCCCGGTGGCGGATATTTGCCTGGATCGCATTGCCCGCCTGTTCGATCTTGATTGCGACCCGCTAAGAATTGCGCAGACCCTGGGCGATCTCGGCGCGGCGCGGCCGGGGTTACGTTTGCCGGGCGCGATGGATGCCTACGAGCAGGGCGTGCGCGCCATTCTCGGGCAACTGGTGAGCGTTGCGATGGCGGCAAAACTGGCGTCAAGAGTGGTGGCGCTGTGCGGTGAACCCATCCAGGACGCGCCGGGCTACCTCTGTTTTCCTCCGCCAGAGGTACTGGCCGCGGTGGATCCGCTGGCGTTGAAAGCCCTTGGGATGCCGCTCAAGCGTGCGGAGTCGTTGATTCATCTGGCGCAGTCGGTGGTGGACGGTGAATTCCCGCTGTTCCCGCCTGCGAACGTCGAGGCCGGGATGAAGGCGCTACAGCAGCGCCCCGGCATCGGGCGCTGGACCGCTAATTATCTGGCCTTGCGCGGCTGGCAGGCGAAGGATGTTTTCCTGCCGGATGATTATCTCATTAAACAGCGCTTTGCCGGTATGACGCCCGCGCAGATCCGTCGCTATGCCGAGCGCTGGCAGCCGTGGCGCTCGTATGCGCTGTTACATATCTGGTACACCGACGGCTGGTCGCCGTCAGTTGATGGCGAAATAGCTGGTATTCAGCAGTAGATCGAGCGGCTGCGCTTCCCCGATGGTGTCGCCGTAAATAAAGTCAATGCCGATGCCCGACAGCGTATTCATCATGATCGACTGATGGCATGGCCCGGCAATGGTTTTTATGCCCAGACGCTGGGCGTGGCCCTGAATGATGGTCACCATCATCTCATCCATCAGATTGCCGTGGACGTTGGTTACCACGTCTGCATCCAGCAGCAAATAATCAGCGGTGTTGGCGCTGAGCTGGCTGAAGACGTTCATATCGCGTCCAACCCGGGTCAGCACCACGCGACAGCCAGCCTGACGAAGCTTTTGCAGACCCTGCTGCACGTTTTCATCCGTATTGCTCAGCACATCAACGGCGATCGCCAGATGCAGCAGCCGCGCCGGCAGCGGACCTCTGGTGATCAGGTCGAGCAGCTCATCCACCAGCGTGACGCTGGCTAAACCCGCTTCTGAGAGCGGCAGCGCGACGCCCATCCCTTTGGCCGCCACCTGTGCGGCATAGGTACGGAAAAATTCGCTGAATATACGTCGGTCAAGGGCGTGCAGCAGCTCCGGCTCCGCCAGCCCGGCGCGGAAGGCATGCTCTTCCAGCACTTCCCCCTGGCTGGTCCACAACCGCAGGGAAATCAGCCAGAAGCTACTGCTCTCGGGAATGCGCGGTGAGGCGACGCTGCGGGCGATCATCAGCAGATGATTATCTTTGATCATGTGCCACTGCTCATCCAGCGACATCATGCTGCGCGTGCTGTGGATCCGCTCCTGCTGGGGTTCATAGACGGTGACCACACCGCGCCCGCTGTTTTTCGAGGCGTAACAGGCGATATCGGCCTGAGACATCACTTCCGCTGTCTGATAATTAGCGTCGTCAATCAATGTGATCCCCGCGCTGGCGCCGATGCGGTGCAGGCGTCCTTCCCAGGAAAAATGATAGTTGTTGATGGCGTCGATCAACCGGCCCGCAATATAGCGTGCGCTTTCGACGTTGCAGTCCGGCAGCAGCAGGCCAAACTCGTCGCCGCCCAGACGCGCCAGCACGTCGCTGGAGCGCAGCATGGTCAGCATCAGCGAAGAGAGTTCGCGCAGGAGCGCGTCGCCCGCCGCGTGGCCTGCGGTATCGTTCACCGCCTTAAAACGGTCAAGATCGATAAAGACCAGCGCGTGACGCTGATGGGTCTCCTGTACCGTCTGCAACAGGCGCTTAAGATGGTTTTCAAAACTGACGCGGTTCGCCAGGTGGGTAAGGGCGTCATGGGAAGCGCTGTAGCTCAGCTGGCGCAGCATTTTGCGCGACTCGGTGACATCCTGAATCACCAGCACCGAGCCGATAGCGTGCCCCTCCAGGGTGCTGAGCGGGGTAATGCTGTAATGAATGTCGAAACTGCCGCCATTCCGGCAGTTAAGCACCACATCCTGTTCGATATCGGTACGGGACATATCGCCGCTGTGGATGTTTTCCATTAACGGGCCGTTCTCGCCGAAGGTAATGTGCAGCACCTTCAGAACGGGCTGACCCAGCGCTTCGCTTTGCGACCAGCCGCTCATCTTCTCTGCGACCGGGTTCATAAAGGTGATGTTCATGTCGATATCGGTTCACAGCACCGCTTCGCCGATGGAGTCGAGGGTGATATGCAGGCGCTCTTTTTCCTGGAACAGCGCCTCGTTCAACTGCTTCACCTCGGTCATATCCATGTTGATCCCTAACAGCCGCTCCACTTCGCCCTGTTTGTTCAGCACCCGGTTCGCCAGCGAACGAATGTGGCGAATGCCATCCTTGACGCGAATGCGAAATTCCAGCTTGAAAGGCACCCTGGCCTGGAGTGACTCACGCAGTACCTGTTCGGCGTGCGCACGATCTTCAGGCACCATGGCCGCATGCCAGAGCTGCCAGGTAGGTTTAATGTGCGGGGGGATCTCGTACAGCTCAAACATCCGTTTATCCCAGCTGATCACGTCCGGCTCGAGATCCCACTCCCAGATCCCGATGCCGCCGGCTTCGTTCGCGAGGGTGATACGCTCCATCAGACGCTTATTCACCCACTCGGTCTGTTTCAGGTCGTTGATGTCTTCAATCTGGGCAATAAAGTAGAGCGGCGTGCCGTCTGCATGGCGCACAACGGAAACGGCCAGCAGCGCCCACACCACTTCGCCGCTGCGGGTGTAGTAGCGTTTTTCGAGGCTGTAGCTGTTGATCTCCCCGTTAATCAGCTGTTGCAACTGCTCCAGGCCGGTATTTAAATCTTCCGGCCAGGTTAACTGCTGGAACGTGAGCGACTGAAGCTCAGACTGACTGTAACCGAGGAAATTGCACAGCGCCTTGTTGGCCTGAAGCCACTGGCCCTCAATGCCCACCAGCGCCATACCAATCGCGGAATATTCCATCGCATTACGAAAACGTTCTTCGCTTTCCGTAATATGTTTACGCTCGGCCCGGAAGGCATACATCACCATCGTCATAATGTTGGCGGGGAGCAGCATCATCAGAAAGGGAAGCCATGGCGCGTTGAAGGTCACCATCATGTTTGAAGGTGTCATGGAGGGCGGGTTTCGCGCCATCATCAAGGACACCATCATGATGGTGAATAAAAAAATCAGGAATGCTTCCATTCGCGGCAGGCGTACCGCGCTCCACATCAGCAAAACGATGATGCAGGTGAACGGCCACGGCAGCCAGGTGATAGCCGTCCAGCTAAGAACCAGCGTAACGACCAGGGTCACCAGCGTTTCCAGCAGCAGTCTCGGGTTGCGGTGGCGCAGCAGGTAATGCGGTTTAAACAGCAGACCTAAAGGTACAAGCGCCAGCGCGCCAATGGCTTCTGAAAGTACCCAAAACAGAAAATTACGCAGCGGCTCCGCGCCTGGCACCAGAAAATGAACCAGAATGCCGCCCACCAGCGGCGGCACCAGGGCGCTGCCGAGGGCAAGGCGTATCCAGTCGTTGAGGTTTTGCAGCGGGTTATACCAGGGGAGCAGCTTACGCAGCAACACCGCACCAACACAGGCCTCAATAATATTGATTGCCGTGTAGGTTAAGTTGATTGATTCCCATGAAAAGAGCATCCACGAGGCAAAAATATTTCCAAAGGAGCAGGCGAGGGCGATGCCGGGCCACATTTTTCCCGCATGGCGGTAAAACGCCACCATCATAATGGAGGTCGGGAACCACAATGGCGCCAGCAGCGAACCGAAGCGAGTCAGCTCAAGGGAAAATAAGGTGAAGATGAACGTGACCAGACCCAGACAGACAAGCCGCAGTAAAGGATGTGGGGTAGTAACCAAAACCCGCTGGTATTGTTTATTCATTACCGCTCTATCCAGGGACGCCGTGTTGTCAGGAGCCAGCTCCGGACGCGTGAAATCATTAATTTGGTTTATGCTAGTACAAACATTTTACAATTCATATGCTGAGTGCTCAGATTTTGACTTCATAGACTTATAAAATAGTTACTCTGCGAAGAAGGGGGATGAAATGGTGAAAATCCGTGCGTAAAAATTTCGCTAAAGGCGTGAAACGGCGCTTTTCAGCCCGCCTCGCATAACCTGCGCATTCGACTGGTATCACGCCCCCGAAATCCCTATAATTGCCGCGTTTGACGCTCCGGCGTCGTCCTTCCTTACATCCAGGTTAATCAGGTCGCTAAATTTATGACTGATAAGTCTCATCAGTGCGTCATCATAGGCATCGCCGGCGCATCGGCTTCAGGTAAAAGTCTTATTGCCAGTACGCTTTATCGCGAACTGCGTGAACAAGTGGGTGATGAGCATATCGGTGTTATTCCCGAAGATAGCTATTACAAAGATCAATCCCATCTTTCGATGGAAGAGCGCGTAAAAACCAACTACGACCACCCCAGTGCGATGGATCACAGTCTGCTGTTCCAGCATCTGGAAGCGCTGAAGCGCGGCGAGGCGATTGAGCTGCCCGTCTACAGTTACGTGGAACATACCCGCACCCAGGAAACGATCCGCATTGAGCCCAAGAAGGTGATTATCCTTGAAGGGATTTTGCTGCTCACCGACGCCCGTCTGCGCGAATCAATGAACTTCTCGATTTTCGTCGATACCCCGCTGGATATCTGCCTGATGCGGCGTATTAAACGCGACGTTAACGAACGCGGTCGCTCCATGGACTCCGTGATGGCGCAGTATCAGAAAACCGTTCGTCCGATGTTCCTGCAATTTATTGAGCCTTCTAAACAATACGCCGATATTATTGTGCCTCGCGGCGGTAAAAACCGTATTGCCATTGATATCTTAAAAGCGAAAATCAGTCAGTTTTTTGAATAAGCCGTGTGAATTGTGTACCGTTCAGAGATAACCTGGTTTTGCCCTGACGCCGTAAGGATTCAGGGCGCGATGCACGAAAGGAGAAAGTGCCATGCGTCTTTGTGACCGCGATATAGAAGCCTGGCTGGATGAAGGCCGCCTGTCTATCACCCCGCGTCCGCCGGTTGAGCGTATTAACGGCGTGACCGTCGATGTACGTCTGGGGAATAAGTTCCGCACCTTCAGCGGCCACACGGCACCGTTTATCGACCTCAGCGGGCCGAAAGACGAAGTCAGTGCGGCGCTGGATCGCGTCATGAGTGACGAAATCGTCATCGAAGAAGGAGAGGCGTTTTATCTCCATCCTGGCGAACTGGCGCTGGCGGTGACCTTTGAATCGGTCACGCTGCCTGCGGATCTGGTCGGCTGGCTTGACGGACGCTCTTCTCTGGCGCGTCTGGGCCTGATGGTGCACGTCACCGCGCACCGTATCGATCCGGGCTGGTCTGGCCGTATCGTGCTGGAGTTCTTTAACGCCGGTAAACTGCCGCTGGCGCTTCGCCCGGGAATGATGATCGGTGCGTTGAGCTTCGAACCGCTGACCGGCCCGGCAGACCGTCCTTATAACCGCCGTCAGGACGCAAAATATCGCGACCAGCAGGGTGCGGTTGCCAGCCGTATCGATAAAGACTGATCTGTGAGTTCACTGAGGAAGCCATGAGAAGAGTTCTGACAACGCTGATGATTTTGCTGGTGGTGCTGGTGGCTGGCCTTTCAGCGTTGGTGCTGCTGGTTAACCCGAATGACTTCCGGGCCTACATGGTGCGGCAGGTTGAAACGCGCAGCGGGTATGAACTCAAGCTGGACGGGCCGCTGCGCTGGCACGTCTGGCCGCAGCTCAGCATTCTCTCCGGACGTATGTCGCTCACCGCGCCGGGCGCCGCGCAGCCGCTTGTTACGGCGGATAACATGCGTCTTGATGTCGCGCTCATCCCGCTCTTATCCCATCAGCTCCAGGTTGAACAGGTGATGCTGAAAGGGGCGGTGATTCAGCTTACGCCACAAACCGAAGCCGTTCGTCAGGCGAATGCTCCGGTCGCACCGCGTGAAAATACTTTGCCTGACGTTCCGTCTGACACCGGCTGGTCTTTCGATATTGGTAATCTGAAAGTCGCTGACAGCGTGCTGGTTTTCCAGCATGAGGATGACGAACAGATCACCGTCCGCAATATCAACCTCAGGATGGAGCAGGACGCCAACCATCAAGCGACCATGGAGTTCTCCGGGCGGATCAACCGTAACCAGCGCGATCTCAACCTGTCGATGAATGCGAACGTGAACGCCTCTGACTACCCGCACCAGCTGACGGCGGACGTTCAGCAGGTCAACTGGCAGCTGACCGGCGCGGATTTACCCGCGAAGGGGATCGCCGGCCAGGGCACGATGCAGGCGGTGTGGCACGAGGAGCGCAAACAGCTCGAACTGAACGCGCTCAACCTCCAGGCCAACGACAGTTCCCTGAAGGGGCAGGCGAGCGTCACGCTTGATGAAAAACCCAAGTGGGTGTTGGATCTGCAATTCGACAAGCTGAACCTTGAGAACCTGCTCGCGGCCCAAACGGTGAATGCGACCGATGAGGGTGTCGCACAGGTAGGGCAAAGCCAGGTCACGCAGTCGCGTCCGGTGATCTCCTCCAGTCTCGATCTGCCTGACTACAATGGTCTGCGCGGATTTACCGCCGACATTCTGCTGAAAGCGAACAGCGTGCGCTGGCGTGGGATTGATTTTACTGACGTCAACAGCCAGATGTTCAACCACAACGGCCTGCTGGTCATCTCTGAGCTCAGCGGAAAAATGGGGGCAGGAAATCTCTCCCTGCCGGGCACGCTGGACGTACGTAAAGACATTGCCAGCGCCGCGTTCCAGCCGCGTCTGGAAAACGTTGAGATTGGCACCATCCTGAAAGCCTTTAATTACCCGATTTCCCTCACGGGGCAGCTGTCGCTGGCCGGGGATTTCTCCGGCACGAAGATTGATGCGGACGCCTTCCGTCGTAGCTGGAAGGGGCAGGCGCACGTTGAGCTAAAAGATTCGCGCATGGAAGGGCTGAACTTCCAGCAACTGGTGCAGCAGGCGGTAGAGCGCAGCAGCAGCGTGAAGGCGAATGAAAACTACGACAGCGCAACCCGTCTCGACAGCTTTACCAGCGAGCTTGCCCTCGACAACGGTCAGCTCTCGCTCGACGAGATGCAGGGAATCTCGTCCCTGCTGGCGCTGACCGGAAACGGCGCGCTGGATCTGGTGAAAGAGACGGTTGACACCCGCTTCAACGTCCGCGTGAAGGCCGGCTGGGAAGGGGAAGGCCAGCTTGTCGAGTTCCTGAAACAGACGCCGATACCGCTGCGCGTGTACGGAAAATGGCAGGAACTGAATTACAGTTTGCAGGTCGATCAGATCCTGCGTAAGCACCTTCAGGATGAAGCGAAACGTCGGCTGAATGACTGGGCGGACCGCAATAAAGAGTCTCAGTCTGGTAAGGACGTGAAAAAGTTGCTCGATAAGCTCTGATGCCTGTTGTGCCGGGTGGCGGCTTCGCCTTACCCGGCCTACAAAAGCCAGACACCGTAGGCCGGGTAAGCGAAGCGCCACCCGGCTTTTTTACACCTCAAAATCCATCTCATCTTCACCGCGCAGCGGTATCAGCTGCACCTTCTGCACGCGATGGCTCTCTACCTGCAAGGTTTTGATCATGTAATCCCCCACCTGGACCTCTTCGCCCGGCTGCGGAATACGTTGCAGATATTCCATCAGCAAACCGGCGATGGTGTGGTATTCGCGCTTCTCGTCCAGCGGAAGCGGAACGAACTGCACCAGATCTTCGAGCGGCATATGGCCGTTGGCGGTCCAGCTGCCGTCTGCGTTTTTCTGAATATCGTGGCGTGCATCGATCTCATCCACCTCATTAGGCAGATTACCCGCGATGGTTTCCATCACGTCGCTGAGCGTCACCAGCCCTTCCACAGAACCAAACTCATCAACGACAAACGCGAAGTGAGTACGCGCGTTGCGGAACTGCTCCAGCGCGGAGAGCAGCGGCAGCGCTTCCGGGAAGACCAGCGGCTGGCGCACCAGCGCGCGCAGGTTGAGCGGCTCACCGTGAAGCTGCTGTTGCAGCAGGTCAATCACGTGTACCACGCCCAGCAGCTCTTCTTCCTCTTCTCCGCCGGTCACCACCACGCGGGTGTGCTGGTTTTTATCCAGCAGGGCACGGATCTGCTCTTCCGGTGCCGTCAGGTCAATATGCTCAATGTCGTGGCGGGAGGTCATGATACTGCTGACCGAGCGCTGGTTGAGGTTAAGCACGCGCTCTATCATCCGGCGTTCCTGCGGGTTGAAGATCTGCCCGTCGCTGTGGTCGGCTAGCATCGCAGCGGATTCAGCATCCAGCTCGGCATCCTCTTTTTTGCCGCTCAGCAGGCGCATCACCGTATCTGCGGTGCGCTGTCGTAATGTCTGGTTCGCGGAAAGAAAACGGCGGCGGTTGAAAATGGCCAGTTGGTTAAGAAACTCAATAAGCACCGAGAAACCAATGGCTGCGTACAGATATCCTTTCGGGATATGGAAGCCAAAACCATCCGCCACCAGGCTAAAGCCAATCATCAGCAGGAAGCTCAGACAGAGAATGACGATAGTCGGGTGACTGTTCACGAAGCGCGTCAGGGCTTTACTGGCGAGCACCATCAGGGTGATGGCAATGATCACGGCGGCCATCATCACCGCCAGATGGTCAACCATCCCGACGGCAGTAATCACGGAGTCGAGAGAAAAGACGGCATCCAGCACCACTATCTGCGCGACCACCGGCCAGAATTTAGCGCCGCGCCGCTGGGTGGGGTTTTCACTGTCTTTTCCTTCCAGCCGCTCATTAAGCTCAACCGTGGCTTTGAACAGCAGGAACAATCCGCCGAAAAGCATGATCAGGTCGCGGGCGCTAAAGCTCAGACCCTGCACGCTGAATAAGGGTTTGGTGAGCGTGACCAGCCATGATATTGAGGCCAGTAACAGCAGACGCATCACCATGGCGAGCAGAAGACCCGTCACGCGGGCGCGGTCGCGTTGTGAAGGGGGTAATTTATCGGCAAGGATGGCGATAAACACCAGGTTATCAATGCCGAGCACTAATTCGATGACGACCAGCGTCACCAGCCCGGCCCAGATTGATGGATCGGCAATCCATTCCATAGTAAATGTAATACCTTCTGTTATATGACTAATGTCACACTTCGATCATGGATAAAGCAGACGGAAATTGCAATGCCGGGGTGAGATTTCTCTTAATGCTACACTCAGGTAAAACCCATTTGCGGGGCGGTGTAAATAAGTTAAATGCGAAGATTTAATTACAAAAGACGATATTTAGGATATATCGCAATAAATGGTCTGGCGCTCTATTTTGTCAATATAAAGAAAATCCGAAAACCTCAAAACTTTGCTCTTAATATTAATCTTAAAAACGAATATTAGGACGGTTGTCTCCTTGCCTGCTATTAGGTTAGCTGCAACAATTCTTCCAGCATCAAATGTTAAATCTCCTTGTTGCTATTTTTGTTTCAGTCTTTGGTGAAGGTTATACATTATCAATCACCCGTTTAAGGTGGCGGATATATTTCTCAAAAGGCCTGATCCAAGAGGGTGTCTAACCATAACGCATTGTTTAGTCAGTGGATTGGTAACTGAAAGCCAAGGGCGGTAGCGTGCCTGAAAGCGTGTGAATCAGCCTCAATTATTCTGTCAATAGCCAATGGATGAATAAGCTTTTTTTAGGACTGATGCCAGTTATATTGCTAAATGATTAACTGCATTCTGATTGTCACCACGACCCGCGCTTATTTTAATTGCACAGGATAATTACTCTGCCAAAGTGATAAATAATCAATGATGAAATCCAAAATGAAATTGATGCCATTATTGGTGTCTGTGACCTTGATGAGTGGTTGCACGGTCTTTCCCGGCAGCAATATGTCAACAATGGGCAAGGATGTGATTAAACAGCAGGATGCTGATTTTGATCTCGACAAAATGGTGAATGTTTACCCATTAACCCCACGTCTGGTAGAACAATTACGCCCACGTCCGAATGTTGCTCAGCCAAATATGTCTCTGGACCAGGAAATTGCCTCTTACCAGTATCGCGTTGGTCCAGGTGACGTCATTAACGTGACCGTCTGGGATCACCCTGAACTGACCACACCTGCGGGCCAGTACCGCAGCTCAAGCGACACCGGTAACTGGGTACAGTCCGATGGCACCATGTTCTATCCCTACATTGGCAAAGTGCACGTCGCGGGAAAAACGCTTGCTGAGATCCGTAGTGATATTACCGGCCGCCTGGCGCAGTACATTGCTGACCCGCAGGTGGACGTTAATATCGCCGCGTTCCGATCCCAGAAAGCCTATATCTCAGGCCAGGTCAACAAATCCGGCCAGCAGGCTATCACTAACGTCCCGCTCACCGTTCTTGATGCGATCAATGCCGCAGGCGGCTTAACCGACGGTGCTGACTGGCGCAACGTGGTGCTGACCCACAACGGCAAAGAGCAGCGCATTTCGCTTCAGGCGCTGATGCAAAACGGTGACCTGACCCAGAACCGTCTCCTCTATCCGGGCGATATTCTTTACGTGCCGCGCAACGACGATCTGAAAGTGTTCGTGATGGGTGAAGTGAAGAAACAGAGCACCCTTAAGATGGACTTCAGCGGTATGACCCTGACCGAAGCCCTGGGCAACGCGGAAGGTATCGATCTGACCGCCTCCAACGCCAGCGGTATCTTTGTGATCCGTCCGATCAAAGGCGAAAACGCGAAAGGCAAGATTGCCAACATCTACCAGCTGGACATGTCCGACGCGACGTCGCTGGTCATGGCAACGTCGTTCCGTCTCCAGCCATACGATGTGGTCTATGTCACCACCGCGCCGGTTGCCCGCTGGAACCGTCTGATCAACCAGTTGCTGCCTACCATCAGTGGCGTTCGCTACATGACGGATACGGCGAGCGACATTCATACCTGGTAAGCCGCGATGTTTAACAAAATTCTGGTGGTGTGTGTGGGGAACATTTGCCGTTCCCCCACGGCTGAAAGGCTGTTGAAAAATTACCAGCCTGCGTTAACGGTCGACTCCGCAGGGCTGGGCGCGCTGGTCGGAAAAGGTGCCGACGAACGTGCCGCAAGCGTCGCCCTTGAGCATAACCTCTCACTCGACGGGCACGTTGCCCGTCAGGTCTCTGGCCGAATGTGCCGGGAATATGACCTGATCCTCGCGATGGAAAAACGCCACATTCACGCGCTGTGCGATATTGCACCGGAGATGCGCGGCAAGGTGATGCTGTTTGGTCACTGGGATGGTGAGCGCGAAATTCCCGATCCGTATCGCAAGAGCCGCGAGGCCTTTGAGGCGGTATACACCTTACTAGACCAGTCTGCCCGCCAGTGGGCGCAGGCACTGAAAGCTCAGCAGGGATAACAATGACAGAAAAAACAAGACCTTCTGCCGCCCCGACGTCGGGCAGTGATGAAATCGATATCGGTCGCCTGGTCGGGACCGTTATTGAAGCGAAATGGTGGGTGCTGGGTATAACCGCCATCTTTGCCGTGGCGGCGATCGTTTATACGCTGTTCGCGACGCCTATTTACAGCGCCGACGCGCTGGTGCAGATCGAACAAAATACCGGAAACTCGCTGGTTCAGGATATCGGCTCTGCGCTGGCCAACAAGCCGCCGGCATCGGAGGCTGAAATTCAGCTGATCCAGTCGCGCCTGGTATTGGGCAAAACGGTTCACGATCTGGGGCTGGATATCGCGGTCACCAAAAACACCTTCCCGGTGTTTGGCGCAGGCTGGGATCGCCTGATGGGGCGCAGTAACGATACGGTAAAAGTGACCGACTTCGTGATTCCAAAAGGGGCAGGGGACCAAACCTTTACCCTGACCGTGCTGGGACCAAAACAGTATCAGCTGACCAGCGACGCAGGCTTCAGCGCGCGCGGCGAAGTGGGGCAGATGCTGACCAAAGATGGCGTGAGCATCAGGGTTGGTGCCATCCAGGCGCACGAGGGCGGTGAGTTTACGGTCACCAAATTCTCGACGCTCGGGATGATCAACAATCTGCAAAACAACCTGACCGTCACCGAAAACGGCAAGGACACCGGCGTCCTGAGCATGACCTTCACCGGTGAAGACAAGGATCAAATCCGCGACATCCTGAATAGCATCACCCGTAACTACCTTGAGCAGAACGTTGAGCGCAAGTCAGCGGAAGCCGCTAAAAGCCTCGCGTTCCTCAGTAAACAGCTGCCGGAGGTGCGCGCCCGTCTGGATGACGCCGAGAACAAGCTGAACGCATACCGTCAGGATAAAGACTCCGTCGACCTGCCGCTGGAGGCGAAATCGGTTCTCGACTCCATGGTCAATATTGATGCGCAGCTAAACGAGCTGACCTTTAAAGAGGCGGAAATTTCCAAGCTCTATACCAAACGTCACCCGGCGTACCGCACGCTGCTCGAGAAACGTCGTACCCTGGAAGAAGAGAAGGCGAAGCTGAATGACCGCGTGACCGCGATGCCGAAGACGCAGCAGGAAATCGTACGCCTGACGCGTGATGTGGAATCCGGCCAGCAGGTTTACATGCAACTGCTGAACAAGCAGCAGGAGCTGAAAATCACCGAAGCCAGCACCGTGGGCGACGTGCGTATCGTTGACCCGGCGATTACCCAGCCGGGCGTGCTGAAGCCGAAGAAAGCGCTGATTATCCTCGGCAGCATTATTCTCGGCCTGATGCTCTCTATCGTCGGCGTGCTGCTGCGCTCGCTGTTCAACCGCGGTATCGAAAGCCCGCAGGTGCTGGAAGAGAACGGGATCAGCGTGTACGCCAGCATCCCGCTTTCGGAGTGGCAGAAGTCCCGTGACAGCGTCAAAACCGTTAAGGGCGTCAAGCGTTACAAACAGAGCCAGCTGCTGGCCGTGGGTAACCCGACCGACCTGGCGATTGAAGCGGTGCGTAGCCTGCGTACCAGCCTCCACTTCGCCATGATGCAGGCCAAAAACAACGTCCTGATGATGACCGGTGTCAGCCCGTCAATTGGTAAGACCTTCGTCTGTGCCAACCTGGCGGCGGTGGTGAGCCAGACCAACCAGCGCGTGCTGCTGATCGACTGCGACATGCGTAAGGGCTACACCCATGAGCTGCTGGGTACCAACAACGTTAACGGTCTGTCGGAAATCCTGCTGGGTAAAGGGGAGATCAGCGAGAGCGCCAAGCCGACCTCGATTCCGAAATTTGACCTGATCCCGCGTGGCCAGGTACCGCCGAACCCGTCTGAACTGCTGATGAGCGAGCGCTTCACGCAGCTGATCGAGTGGGCAAGCAAAAACTATGACCTGGTGCTGATCGATACCCCACCAATTCTGGCGGTCACCGACGCCGCCGTGGTAGGGCGTCATGCGGGCACCACGCTGATGGTTGCACGCTATGCGGTGAACACCCTGAAGGAAGTGGAAACCAGCCTGAGCCGCTTTGAGCAGAACGGTATTGAGGTGAAAGGGGTCATTCTGAACTCCATCTTCCGCCGTGCGACGGGTTATCAGGATTACGGCTACTACGAGTACGAATACAAGTCTGACTCTAAATAACAAAACACACCCCACACCCCTCACCCTAACCCTCTCCCCTGAGGGGAGAGGGGACTGCCTGGTGCGGTCTTTCACCCTCTCCCCTCCGGGGAGAGGGTCGGGGTGAGGGGCAGGAGGAATACATGAGCACACAACGCCCTTTGATTTCTATCTATATGCCGACATGGAATCGTCAGCAGCTGGCGATCCGCGCGATTAAATCGGTCCTGCGTCAGGATTACGATAACTGGGAACTGATTATCGTGGATGACTGTTCCTCCTCTTACGAACAGCTGCAAAAGTTTGTCGAAGACCTGAACGACCCGCGCGTGGTGTACACGCACAACGCCATCAACTCCGGGGCGTGCGCGGTGCGCAATCAGGCGATTATGCAGGCGAAAGGGCAGTATCTGACCGGTATCGACGATGATGACGAATGGACGCCAAACCGTCTGTCGATCTTCCTGTCGCACAAAGCGCAGCTGGTGACCCACGCGTTTCTGTATGCCAACGACTATGTCTGTCAGGGCGAGGTCTATTCGCAGCCGGCCAGCCTGCCGCTGTATCCGAAATCACCGTATTCCCGCCGCCTGTTCTACAAGCGCAACATCATTGGCAATCAGGTATTTACCTGGGCCTGGCGCTTTAAGGAGTGTCTGTTCGATACCGAGCTGAAGGCCGCACAGGATTACGACATTTTCCTGCGGATGGTGGTGGAGTACGGCGAGCCGTGGAAGGTGGAAGAGGCCACGCAGATCCTGCACATCAACCACGGGGAGATGCAGATCACCTCGTCACCGAAAAAATTCTCGGGCTACTTCCATTTTTACCGCAAGCACAAGGACAAGTTTGACCGTGCCAGTCGGAAGTATCAGCTCTTTACCCTCTATCAGATCCGTAACAAGCGCATGAACTGGCGCACGCTGCTGACGCTGCTGTCGGTGCGTAACGGCAAGCGTCTGGCTGACGGGCTTCGGGGGAAATAATGTTTCTGGAAGATTGCCGCGCTAACAGCTGGAGCCTGCGCCCGTGCTGCATGGTTCTGGCCTACCGTATTGCGCACTTTTGCTCGGTGTGGCGCAAAAAAAATGTGCTGAACAATATCTGGGCCGCGCCGGTGCTGGTGCTGTACCGCATCATCACCGAATGCTTTTTTGGCTATGAAATTCAGGCCGCTGCCACCATTGGCCGCCGCTTTACCATTCATCACGGCTATGCGGTCGTCATCAACAAGTTCGTCGTCGCGGGTGATGATTTCACCATTCGCCACGGGGTGACAATCGGCAACCGTGGGCCAGACAGCCTGGCCTGCCCGGTGATTGGCAATAACGTCGAGCTGGGCGCCAACGTGGTGATGATCGGGGAGATTACCGTGGGCAATAACGTGACGGTTGGCGCAGGCAGCGTGGTGCTGGACAGCATTCCGGACAATGCGCTGGTGGTGGGCGAGAAAGCCCGCGTGAAGGTGATTAAATGAACATTCTGCAATTTAACGTACGCCTCGCAGAGGGCGGGGCGGCAGGCGTAGCGCTGGATCTGCACCAGCGCGCGCTGCAAAAAGGATTACAGTCGCGCTTTGTTTACGGTTACGGCAAGGGCGGCAAGAAAAGCGTCAGCCATGATAACTATCCGCAGGTGTTGAAGCAGACGCCACGTCTGACCTCCATCGCCAATATTGCGCTGTTCCGCCTGTTTAACCGCGACCTGTTCGGCAACCTGAATAATCTCTACCGCACCGTCACCCGCACCCGCGGGCCGGTTGTGCTGCACTTCCACGTGCTACACAGCTACTGGCTGAATCTGGAAGAGGTGGTAGCGTTTTGTGGCAAAGTGAAGGCGCACAAGCCGGACACCCGTTTCGTCTGGACGCTACACGACCACTGGAGCGTGACCGGACGCTGCGCCTTTACCGACGGCTGCGAAGGCTGGAAAGATAACTGCCAGAAATGCCCTACGCTCAGCAACTATCCGCCGGTGAAGGTCGATCGCGCGCATCAGCTGGTTGAGGGCAAGCGTCAGCTGTTCCGCGACATGCTCTCGCTCGGCTGCACCTTTATCTCTCCAAGCCAGCACGTGGCAGATGCTTTTAATAGCCTGTACGGAGCAGGGCGCTGCCAGATTATCAACAACGGTATTGATGTGGCGACGGAAGAGATCCTGGCCGAACTGACGCCCGTAGCCATTACCACCGGCAAGCCGAAAATTGCGGTCGTCGCCCATGACCTGCGCTACGACGGCAAAACCAACCAACAGCTGGTGCGCGACATGATGGCGCTCGGCGACAAAATTGAGCTGCATACCTTCGGCAAATTCTCGCCGTTCGAAGGCGCTAACGTGGTGAATCACGGGTTTGAAACCGACAAGCGCAAACTGATGAGCGCGCTCAACGGTATGGACGCGCTGGTGTTCAGCTCCCGCGTGGACAACTACCCGCTGATCCTGTGCGAAGCGCTGTCCATTGGCGTGCCGGTCATTGCCACCCACAGCGACGCGGCGCGCGAAGTGCTGGAGAAATCGGGCGGTAAAACCTTCAGTGAGAACGAGGTGCTGCCGCTGGTGCAGCTGTCGAAGGCCGATATCGCGCAGGCTGTTTTTGGCACGGACCTGGAATCGTTCCGCAACCGCAGCCGCAAAGCGTACAGTGGACAACAGATGCTGGAGGAGTATGTCTCGTTCTATCAGAATCTGTAGTTATCTGCTGCTGCCGCTGATCTACCTGCTGGTCAACGTCAAGATTGCCCAGCTCGGTGAAAGCTTCCCAATCACCATCGTCACCTTCCTGCCGGTTCTGCTGTTGCTATACGTTGATAAGCTTAACCTCAAAAAGCTGATGATTGCGCTGGGGATCGGGTTTGGTCTGACGGCGTTTAACTACATCTTTGGTCAGTCGCTGGACGCCAGCAAATATGTCACCTCCACCATGCTGTTTGTTTATATCGTTATCATTATTGGCATGGTGTGGAGTATTCGTTTTAAAACTATCTCTCCGCACAATTATAGGAAAATCCTCAGGTTCTTTTATATTGTCGTCGGGCTGATTGTTATGCTTGCGGCATTGGAGATGGCGCAAATTATTCTCACAGGCGGCAGTAGCCTGATGGAAATAATTTCGAAATATCTTATATACAGTAACAGCTATGTACTGAACTTCATTAAGTTTGGTGGCAAGCGTACCACTGCGCTCTATTTTGAACCGGCGTTTTTTGCTCTGGCATTAATCTCAATTTGGCTCAGCATCAAACAGTTCGGTATCAAAACCCCCAAGACCGATGCTATGATTCTTGCAGGAATCGTTCTGTCAGGGTCGTTCTCAGGGGTAATGACGTTTATTCTGTTTTACCTGCTGGAGTGGGCGTTCCAGTACCTGAACAAAGAGGCGATTAAGAAAAAACTGCCGCTGGCGATCATTTCTCTGACGGTATTTTTAGTGGGCGTAATATTCGCCTTCCCGTACATTTCTGAACGTCTGGGTGATTTGGGAACGGAAGGTTCGTCGTCCTACTATCGCATCATTGGTCCACTGGTGATGGTGGGTTATTCCTTAACCCATATTGATGGCGTAGTAAGATTCGGCTCACTTTACGAATATGTTGCATCATTCGGAATCTTTAACGGTGCGGATGTCGGTAAAACCATAGACAATGGTCTGTATCTGTTAATTATCTATTTTTCCTGGTTCGCCGTACTGTTGACACTGTGGTATCTGTTTAAAGTTTTCAAAATGATGATTAACGCGTTTGGTGATAACCAGAACTTTCGCGTGCAACTTTATCTGTTCACACCGGTGTCGTTGTTTTTTACCGGATCAATATTTAGCCCGGAATATGCATTCTTAATTGTATGTCCGTTTATTTTGCGCAAAGCGCTGAATATTACGAGCGTATGACGAAATGAGGTGATTTATGTTTCTTAGCGTCATTACTGTCGCCTTTCGTAACCACGAAGGGGTGGTAAAAACCTGGCGCTCGCTGCGCAACCTGGCGCGCGATCCGAGCCTCACCTTTGAGTGGATTGTGGTCGATGGCGGCTCGAACGACGGCACGGCGGAGTTCCTGGAAAAACTTAACGGTGAGTTCAACTTACGTTACATCAGCGAGAAAGATAAAGGCATTTACGATGCCATGAATAAAGGCATCAACATGGCGCAGGGGCGCTACGCCATCTTCCTCAATTCCGGCGACGTGTTCCATGAAGATGTGGCGCTGTTTGCACGCAAGCTGGCGCGCCAGAAAGAAGATGCCATGTTTATCGGTGATGCGCTGCTTGATTTCGGCGAGGGGAAAAAAGTCCTGCGCGGCGCGAAACCAGGCTGGTATATCTACCACAGCTTGCCGGCAAGCCATCAGGCTATTTTCTTTCCGATGAGCGGCCTGAAAAAGCAGCCTTACGATTTGCAATATAAAGTGTCATCAGATTATGCCCTGGCCGCCAGCCTGTACAAATCTGGCTACCCGTTCCGTCGAATTAAAGGACTGGTATCCGAATTTTCAATGGGCGGCGTGTCAACCTCGAATAATCTGGAATTGTGCCAGGATGCCAAAAACGTGCAGCGTAAAATATTACGCGTACCGGGGTTCTGGGCGGAATTATCTTATTTCTTACGTCTGAAAACGACGGGTAAAGCGAAAGCCTTATATAACAAAGCCTGAGATATAAGGAAACGTAATGCAGGAATTAAATGGATTCTCCGTGCCGAAAGGTTTTCGGGGCGGGAGCGGTATTAAAGTTCAACTGTGGTGGGCTGTACAGGCAACGTTATTTGCCTGGTCGCCGCAAATACTGTACCGCTGGCGCGCATTTTTACTGCGTCTGTTTGGCGCAAAAATAGGAAAAAACGTAGTCATTCGTCCTTCGGTGAAAATTACTTATCCCTGGAAATTAACGCTTGGGGATTACGCCTGGGTAGGGGATGACGCGGTGTTATATAACCTTGGCGAGATTACGATTGGCGCAAATTCGGTGGTTTCACAGAAGTGTTATTTGTGCACCGGCAGTCACGATTTTATGAGCCCGCATTTTGATATTACCGCTTCGCCTGTTGTGATCGGTGAAAAATGCTGGCTGGCAACAGACGTCTTTGTTGCACCCGGTGTTTCTGTTGGCGATGGCACGGTAGTCGGTGCCCGCAGCAGCGTTTTTAAATCGCTTCCGGCAAATAAAATTTGCCGTGGCAACCCCGCAGTGGTGATACGCGAACGCGTTGAAACTGATTAAATTCATAAGTAGAGGAATATAAACATGTCTAAAGTCGCTCTCATCACCGGCGTTACCGGGCAGGATGGTTCTTACCTGGCAGAGTTACTGCTGGAAAAAGGGTATGAAGTACACGGTATTAAACGTCGTGCGTCTTCATTTAACACCGAACGTGTCGATCATATTTATCAGGATCCTCACGCGGCGAACCCGAAATTCCACCTGCACTACGGCGACCTGACCGATACCTCCAACCTGACCCGCATCCTGCAGGAAGTACAGCCGGATGAAGTCTACAACCTGGGCGCGATGAGCCACGTTGCGGTTTCCTTCGAATCCCCGGAATACACCGCTGACGTGGACGCCATGGGTACGCTGCGTCTGCTGGAAGCGATTCGCTTCCTGGGTCTTGAGAAGAAAACCCGTTTCTATCAGGCATCTACCTCTGAGCTGTACGGCCTGGTGCAGGAAATTCCACAGAAAGAGACCACGCCGTTCTACCCACGTTCTCCGTACGCGGTAGCGAAACTGTACGCTTACTGGATCACTGTGAACTACCGTGAATCCTACGGCATGTACGCCTGTAACGGCATTCTGTTCAACCACGAATCCCCACGTCGTGGCGAAACCTTCGTGACCCGTAAAATTACCCGCGCTATCGCTAACATCGCTCAGGGTCTGGAGTCTTGCCTGCACCTCGGCAACATGGACTCCCTGCGTGACTGGGGCCATGCGAAAGACTACGTGAAAATGCAGTGGATGATGCTGCAGCAGGAACAGCCAGAAGACTTCGTGATCGCGACCGGCGTGCAGTACTCCGTACGTCAGTTCGTTGAGATGGCTGCGGCACAGCTGGGCATCAAGCTGCGCTTCGAAGGCACCGGCGTGGAAGAGAAGGGTATCGTTGTTTCCGTGACCGGCCACGACGCACCGGGCGTGAAGCCAGGCGACGTGATTGTTCAGGTGGATCCGCGTTACTTCCGTCCTGCTGAAGTGGAAACCCTGCTGGGCGACCCAACCAAAGCGCACGAGAAGCTGGGCTGGAAACCAGAAACCACCCTGCAAGAAATGGTATCCGAGATGGTGGCCAAAGATCTTGAAGCAGCGAAAAAACACTCCCTGCTCAAGTCCCATGGCTACGAGGTTGCCATCGCGCTGGAGTCCTGAGAATGACAAAACAACGTATTTTTGTCGCCGGTCATCGCGGAATGGTGGGTTCCGCGATTGTCCGCCAGCTTGAACAGCGCGGCGACGTTGAGGTGATTGTTCGCACGCGTGACGAGCTGAACCTGCTTGACAGCAAAGCGGTGCAGGACTTCTTCGCCAGCGAACGTATCGACCAGGTGTATCTGGCGGCGGCGAAGGTGGGCGGCATTGTCGCTAACAACACCTACCCGGCGGATTTCATTTACGAGAACATGATGATTGAGAGCAACATCATTCACGCGGCGCATCTGCACAACGTGAACAAGCTGCTGTTCCTCGGTTCATCCTGTATCTACCCAAAAATGGCGAAACAGCCGATCGCCGAGAGCGAACTGTTGCAGGGCACGCTGGAAGCCACCAACGAGCCGTACGCGATTGCCAAAATTGCCGGGATCAAGCTGTGTGAATCGTACAACCGTCAGTATAACCGCGACTATCGCTCGGTGATGCCGACCAACCTCTACGGACCGCACGACAACTTCCACCCGAGTAATTCGCACGTGATCCCGGCGCTGCTGCGTCGTTTCCACGAGGCGACTGCCGAAAACGCCCCGGACGTGGTGGTGTGGGGCAGCGGTACGCCAATGCGCGAGTTCCTGCACGTGGACGATATGGCGGCTGCCAGCATTCACGTCATGGAGCTGGATCGCGAGGTGTGGCAGGAAAACACCGAGCCGATGCTGTCGCACATTAACGTCGGGACCGGCGTGGACTGCACCATTCGCGAGCTGGCGCAGACCATCGCGCAGGTGGTGGGCTACAAAGGACGCGTGGTGTTTGATGCCACCAAACCGGACGGCACGCCGCGCAAGCTGCTGGACGTGACCCGTCTGCATCAGCTGGGCTGGTATCACGAGGTCTCACTGGAGCAGGGGCTGGCCAGCACCTACCAGTGGTTCCTGGAAAACCAGCACCGCTTCCGGGGGTAATGATGTTTTTAAGTCAGGAAGATTTTGCCACGGTGGTGCGTTCCACTCCGCTCATCTCAATTGATTTGATCGTGGAGAACGAACGCGGCGAGTTCTTGCTGGGGAAACGAACCAATCGTCCTGCACAGGGCTTCTGGTTCGTGCCCGGCGGGCGCGTGCAGAAGGATGAGACGCTAAGCGATGCGTTTGAGCGTCTCACTCTGGCGGAACTGGGCCTGCAACTGCCGATGGCAGCGGGCCAGTTTTACGGGGTCTGGCAGCACTTCTATGACGATAACTTTTCGGGCACCGGGTTCACCACGCACTATGTCGTGCTGGGGTTCCGCCTGAAGGTGAGTGAGGCAGACCTGCGTCTGCCTGATTCTCAGCATGACGATTACCGCTGGTTAACGCCAGAGGCGCTGCTGGCAAGCGACAACGTCCATGACAACAGTCGGGCGTACTTCCTTGCGGAACGTCAGGCCGAGGTGCCAGGCCTATGAAAATCCTCGTCTACGGAATTAACTACTCGCCGGAGCTTACCGGTATCGGGAAATACACCGGCGAGATGGTCGAGTGGATGGCGAGCCAGGGACATGACGTGCGGGTGATTACCGCCCCGCCGTATTACCCGGAGTGGAAGGTAGGCGAACGCTATTCCAGCTGGCGCTACCGCCGTGAAGAGGGGGCTGCGACCGTCTGGCGCTGCCCGCTCTACGTGCCGAAACAGCCCTCGACGCTGAAACGTTTAATTCATCTGGGCAGCTTTGCCCTGAGCAGTTTTTTCCCGCTGATGGCGCAGCGTCGCTGGAAGCCGGATCGCATCATCGGCGTGGTGCCGACGCTGTTCTGCACGCCAGGCATGCGCCTGCTGGGAAAACTCTCCGGCGCGCGCACCCTGCTGCACATTCAGGATTATGAAGTGGACGCCATGCTCGGACTGGGGATGGCCGGGAAAGGCAAGGGCTGCAAGGTGGCGAAGCTCGCCAGCGCCTTTGAGCGCAGCGGCCTGCACAACGTGGATTACGTCTCGACCATCTCGCGCTCGATGATGAACAAGGCGCAGGAGAAGGGTGTCCCGGCGGAGAAGGTGATCTTCTTTCCGAACTGGTCCGAAGTGGCGCGTTTCCGCGATGTGACAGACCAGGATGCGCAGGCGTTACGCGCGCAGCTCGGTTTGCCTGAAGATCAAAAAATCATTCTTTACTCAGGCAACATCGGTGAAAAACAGGGGCTGGAGAGCGTGATTGACGCCGCGCTTCAGCTGAGCGAACACCCGTGGATGTTCGTGATAGTCGGGCAGGGCGGGGGTAAAGCGCGGCTGGAAAAAATGGCCAGCGAGCGCGGACTGACCAACATCCGCTTCTTCCCGCTTCAGTCTTATGACGCGCTGCCCGCGCTGCTGAAAATGGCAGATTGCCATCTGGTGGTGCAAAAACGCGGCGCGGCGGATGCGGTGCTGCCGTCCAAGCTGACCAACATTCTGGCAGTGGGCGGAAATGCGGTGATTACGGCAGAAGCCGCAACAGAATTAGGCCAGCTGTGCAACAGCTACCCGGGCATTGCCGTTTGCGTAGAGCCAGAATCGGTTCCTGCGCTGGTGACCGGAATTGAGCAGGCACTCGCCATGCCAAAAGAGAACACGGTGGCACGTGAATATGCCGAACGCACGCTCGAGAAAGAGAACGTGCTGAGCCAATTTATTGCAGATATACGGGGATAAATCATGAGTCAAACCACTTTGTATCCGGTCGTAATGGCGGGTGGATCCGGGAGCCGGTTGTGGCCACTGTCCCGCGTGCTTTATCCAAAACAATTTCTGTGCCTGAAGGGCGACCTCACCATGCTGCAAACGACGGTTAACCGTCTGCACGGCGTGGAGTGTGAAAGCCCGGTGGTGATCTGTAACGAGCAGCACCGCTTTATCGTTGCCGAGCAGCTGCGCCAGCTGAATAAACTGACCGAAAATATCATTCTGGAGCCTGCCGGACGCAACACCGCGCCTGCTATTGCTCTTGCGGCGCTGGCGGCAAAACGCAGCAGCCCGGACTGCGACCCGCTGATGCTGGTGCTGGCGGCTGACCACGTTATTCAGCAGGAAGACGCCTTCCGCGACGCGGTTCGCGCGGCGATTCCTTACGCTGAGAACGGCAAGCTGGTGACCTTCGGCATCGTGCCGGATCTCCCGGAAACCGGCTATGGCTACATTCGCCGCGGCAGCGTTACGCCTGGTGAAGGCGACAGCGTGGCCTTTGACGTGGCGCAGTTTGTCGAAAAACCGAATCTGGAAACCGCCCAGGCCTACGTGGCCAGCGGTGAATACTACTGGAACAGCGGTATGTTCCTGTTCCGCGCCGGTCGCTACCTGGAAGAGCTGGAAAAATATCGCCCGGATATCTTAAATGCCTGCGAAAAAGCGATGGCGGTGGTGGATCCGGATCTTGATTTTATCCGCGTGGACGAAGAAGCCTTCCTCGCCTGTCCGGAAGAATCCATTGACTATGCGGTGATGGAACGTACGGCAGATGCGGTAGTGGTGCCGATGGATGCGGGCTGGAGCGACGTTGGCTCCTGGTCGTCACTGTGGGAGATTAGCGCCCATACCCCGGAGGGTAACGTCCATCACGGTGATGTGATCAGCCACAAAACGGAAAACAGCTACGTCTACGCCGAATCTGGCCTTGTCACCACGGTAGGGGTGAAAGATCTGGTGGTCGTGCAGACCAAAGACGCGGTGCTGATTGCCGACCGTAATGCCGTGCAGGACGTTAAAAAAGTGGTGGAGAAGATCAAGGCCGATGGCCGCCACGAACACCATATTCACCGCGAAGTCTACCGCCCGTGGGGCAAATATGACTCCATTGACGCCGGCGAGCGTTACCAGGTGAAACGCATCACCGTGAAGCCGGGTGAAGGGCTGTCGGTGCAGATGCACCATCACCGCGCCGAACACTGGGTAGTGGTGGCGGGAACCGCCAAAGTGACCATCAACGGTGAAGTGAAGCTGCTGGGTGAAAACGAATCCATTTATATTCCGCTGGGTGCCACGCACTGTCTGGAAAACCCGGGGAAAATTCCACTCGACTTAATTGAGGTGCGTTCCGGTTCGTATCTGGAAGAGGACGATATCGTGCGCTTCCAGGACCGCTACGGGCGGGTGTAGCGCCGTCTTAACGCCGGATGGCGCTTCGCTTATCCGGCCTACGAATGAATAAAAAACAATTAAGCCTGTTAACGGGCGGGCCAACTGTTGCCTGAAAAAGGGGTCATCATGGAAAAATTAACCTGTTTTAAAGCCTACGATATTCGCGGCAAGCTGGGCGAAGAGCTGAACGAAGACATTGCGTGGCGCATCGGCCGCGCGTACGGCGAATACCTGAAACCACAAACTATCGTGCTGGGCGGCGACGTGCGTCTCACCAGCGAATCCCTGAAGCTGGCGCTGGCGAAAGGGCTACAGGACGCGGGCGTCGACGTGCTGGACATTGGCCTTTCCGGTACCGAAGAGATCTATTTTGCCACCTTCCACCTCGGCGTGGACGGCGGTATCGAAGTGACGGCCAGCCATAACCCGATGGACTACAACGGCATGAAGCTGGTGCGCAAGGGCGCGCGTCCTATCAGCGGCGACACCGGTCTGCGCGACGTGCAGCGTCTGGCCGAGGCCAACGACTTCCCGCCGGTGAACGAAGCGAAGCGCGGCAGCTATAAGCAGATCAACCTGCAAAAAGAGTACATCGACCACCTGCTGGGCTACATCAACGTGGCGAACCTCAAACCGCTGAAGCTGGTGATTAACTCCGGCAACGGCGCGGCAGGCCCGGTTGTCGATGCACTTGAAGCCCGCTTTAAGGCGCTGAACGTGCCGGTGACCTTCGTCAAAGTGCACAACACGCCTGACGGAAACTTCCCGAACGGTATTCCTAACCCGCTGCTGCCGGAGTGCCGCGACGACACCCGCAACGCGGTGATTGAGCACGGCGCCGATATGGGTATCGCCTTTGACGGCGATTTCGACCGCTGCTTCCTGTTCGACGAGAAAGGGCAGTTTATCGAAGGCTACTACATCGTTGGCCTGCTGGCGGAAGCGTTCCTTGAGAAAAACCCGGGGGCGAAGATCATTCATGATCCGCGCCTCTCCTGGAACACCGTCGACGTGGTGAAGGCCGCGGGCGGCGAGCCGGTGATGTCTAAAACCGGCCACGCGTTTATCAAAGAGCGTATGCGCGAGGAAGACGCCATCTACGGCGGCGAGATGAGCGCCCACCACTATTTCCGTGATTTTGCCTACTGCGACAGCGGGATGATCCCGTGGCTGCTGGTAACCGAGCTGCTGTGCCTGAAAGGACAGAGCCTGGGCGAACTGGTGCGCGACCGCATGGCGGCGTTCCCGGCGAGCGGGGAGATCAACAGCAAACTGGCACAGCCAGCCGAGGCCATCGCCCGCGTCGAACAGCACTTTGCCATTCATGCGCTGGAGATTGACCGTACCGACGGTATCAGCATGGCGTTCCCGCAGTGGCGCTTCAACCTGCGCTCTTCCAACACTGAGCCGGTGGTGCGCCTGAACGTTGAGTCCCGCGCCGATACCGCGCTGATGGAAGCCCGAACGAAGGACATTCTGGCGCTGTTGAATCAGTAAAAAGAAAACCTTACCCCTCACCCTAACCCTCTCCCCTTTGGGGAGAGGGCCGGGGTGAGGGGCGAGGGGAAAGGTTTAGAACTAAAGGAACAACGATGACAAATCTAAAAAAGCGCGAGCGAGCGAGAACGAATGCATCGTTAATCTCTATGGTGCAGCGTTTTTCTGATATCACCATCATGGTCGGCGGACTGTGGGCGGTGTGTTGGGTCAGCGGGCAGTCGTTCTTATACATGCACTTGCTGATGGCGTTGATTGCGCTGGTGGTGTTTCAGATGATCGGCGGCATGACCGATTTCTATCGTTCATGGCGTGGCGTCAAAATGACCACCGAACTGATGCTGCTGCTCCAGAACTGGACCTTAAGCCTGATTTTCAGCGCAGGCCTGGTGGCGTTCAGCCATGATTTTGATAATCGGCTTGTGACCTATCTCTGCTGGTATCTGTTAACCAGCGTTGGCATGGTGGTCTGCCGCTCGCTGATCCGCTTTGGCGCGGGCTGGCTGCGCAACCGTGGGTATAACCGTCGCTTTGTTGCCGTGGCGGGCGACCTGCCGGTGGGACAGGTGTTGCTCGACAGCTTCCGCAAAGAGCCGTGGTTAGGTTTTGAAGTGGTGGGGGTTTATCACGACGCGAAGCCCGGCGGCGTACCATCTGACTGGGCGGGCAGCTACGAACAGCTGATAGAAGACGCGAAAGCCGGCAAAATTCACAACGTCTACATCGCCATGCAGATGAAAGATGAATCCCGCATCAAGACACTGATGCGCGAGCTTGCCGATACCACCTGCTCGGTGATCCTCATCCCTGACGTGTTTACCTTCAATATTCTCCACTCCCGTATTGAAGAGGTGAACGGGGTACCGGTTGTTCCGTTGTACGACACGCCGCTGTCGGGAATTAACCGCGTGCTGAAGCGCGTGGAGGACATCGTGCTTTCGTCGCTGATCCTGCTGCTGATCTCCCCGGTGCTGTGCTGCATTGCGCTGGCGGTGAAGCTCAGCTCGCCGGGGCCGATCATCTTCCGTCAGACCCGCTACGGCATGGACGGTAAGCCGATCATGGTGTGGAAATTCCGCTCCATGAAGGTGATGGAGAACGACAAGGTGGTGACCCAGGCGACGCAGAACGATCCGCGCGTCACCCGCGTGGGTAACTTCCTGCGCCGTACCTCGCTCGATGAGCTGCCGCAGTTCATCAACGTGTTCACCGGCGGGATGTCCATCGTCGGGCCTCGTCCTCACGCCGTGGCCCATAACGAGCAGTACCGTACCCTGATTGAAGGCTACATGCTGCGCCATAAGGTGAAGCCAGGCATCACCGGCTGGGCGCAGATCAACGGGTGGCGCGGCGAGACCGACACGCTGGAAAAAATGGAAAAACGCATCGAGTTCGATCTGGAGTACATCCGCGAGTGGAGCCTCTGGTTCGATATCAAGATTGTTTTTCTGACCATTTTCAAAGGCTTCGTGAACAAAGCGGCGTACTAAGATGAGCTTACGAGAAAAAACCATCAGCGGCGCAAAATGGTCAGCCATGGCCACCATCGTCATCATTGGCCTCGGCCTGGTGCAGATGACGGTGCTGGCACGCATTATCGATAACCACCAGTTTGGTCTGCTGACCGTCTCGCTGGTGATTATCGCCCTGGCCGATACGCTGTCGGACTTTGGTATCGCCAACTCCATTATCCAGCGCAAAGAGATCAGCCATCTGGAGCTGACCACCCTCTACTGGCTGAACGTCGGGCTGGGTATCTTCGTCTTTGTGCTGGTGTTCCTGCTGAGCGATGTGATTGCCGGCGTGCTGCATAACCCGGACCTGGCGCCGCTGATGCGCACCCTGTCGTTTGCTTTCGTGGTGATCCCGCACGGGCAGCAGTTCCGCGCGCTGATGCAGAAAGAGCTGGAGTTCAATAAGATAGGCATGATTGAAACCAGCGCCGTGCTGGCGGGCTTTACCTTCACCGTGGTCAGCGCCCATTTCTGGCCGCTGGCGATGACCGCTATTCTCGGCTACCTCGTTAACTCTGCCGTGCGCACGCTGCTGTTTGGCTTCTTTGGCCGCAAGATTTATCGCCCGGGACTGCATTTTTCGCTGGCGTCTGTTTCATCCAACCTGCGCTTCGGCGCGTGGCTGACGGCAGACAGCATTATCAACTATGTGAATACTAACCTCTCTACGCTGGTGCTGGCGCGCATTCTGGGCGCGAGCGTCGCGGGCGGCTACAACCTGGCGTATAACGTCGCGGTTGTCCCGCCGATGAAGCTCAACCCAATCATTACCCGCGTGCTGTTCCCGGCGTTCGCCAAAATTCAGGACGATACCGAGAAGCTGCGTGTGAACTTTTACAAGCTGCTCTCCGTGGTGGGGATCATCAACTTCCCGGTACTGCTGGGGCTGATGGTGGTCGCCAGCAATTTCGTACCGCTGGTGTTTGGCGAGAAGTGGAACAGCATCATCCCGATCCTGCAACTGCTGTGCGTTGTGGGGCTGCTGCGCTCGGTGGGGAATCCAATTGGTTCTCTGCTGATGGCGAAGGCGCGCGTGGATATCAGCTTCAAGTTCAACGTGTTTAAAACCTTCCTGTTTATTCCGGCAATTATTGTGGGCGGGCACATGGCGGGCGCCATTGGCGTGACGCTCGGCTTCCTGCTGGTGCAGATCGTCAATACCGTGCTGAGCTACTTCGTGATGATCAAACCGGTTCTGGGCTCCAGCTACCGTCAGTACATTCTCAGCCTGTGGCTGCCGTTTTATCTCTCCTTACCGACTCTGGCGGTGAGCTACGGCCTGGGCGTGGTGCTCAACGGGCATCTGCCACTGGCGGCGCTGCTTGCGGTGCAGGTCGCGGCAGGCGCGCTGGCATTCGGCGTGATGATTGTGCTGTCACGCAATGCGCTGGTGGTTGAGATAAAGCGCCAGTTTTGCCGTAACGAAAAAATGAAAACGCTGCTTCGCGCAGGCTAATTTTACGAGGCCATTATGAAATTACTTATTCTTGGCAACCATACCTGCGGCAACCGTGGCGACAGCGCCATCCTGCGCGGTTTATTGGATGCAATTAACACCCTTAAGCCTGAGACAGAAGTGGATGTGATGAGCCGTTATCCGGTCAGCTCATCCTGGTTACTGAACCGCCCGGTGATGGGCGACCCGCTCTACAGCCAGATGAAACAGCACAACAACGCTGCGGGCGTGATGGGGCGCGTGAAGAAAGTACTGCGTCGCCGCTACCAGCATCAGGTGCTGCTTTCTCGCGTAACCGACACCGGCAAGCTGCGCAACATCGCCATCGCGCAGGGCTTTACCGATTTCGTGCGTCTGTTGTCCGGCTATGACGCCATTATTCAGGTCGGCGGCTCGTTCTTTGTCGATCTCTACGGCGTGCCGCAGTTTGAGCATGCGCTCTGCACCTTTATGGCGAAAAAGCCGCTGTTTATGATCGGCCACAGCGTCGGGCCGTTCCAGGATCCGCAGTTTAACCAGCTGGCAAACTATGTCTTCGGCCACTGCGACGCGCTGATCCTGCGCGAATCGGTCAGCCTCGACATGATGAAGCGCAGCGAGATCGACACGTCAAAAGTGGAGCACGGCGTGGATACCGCCTGGCTGGTGGATCATCAGGTCGACAGCTTCCAGCCGAGCTACGCGGTCCGGTACTGGCTGGACGTGGCGGCGAAACAGAAAACCGTCGCGATTACCCTGCGCGAACTCGCCCCGTTCGATAAACGTCTCGGCACCACCCAGGCGGCGTACGAGAAAGCCTTTGCCGACGTGGTAAACCGCGTGCTCGACAGCGGTTACCAGGTGCTGGCGCTCTCCACCTGCACCGGTATCGACAGCTATAACAAGGATGACCGCATGGTGGCGCTCAACCTGCGCAACCTGGTGAACGATCCGTCCCGCTATCACGTGGTGATGGACGAGCTGAACGACCTTGAGATGGGCAAGCTGCTCTCCGCCTGCGACCTGACCGTGGGCACGCGTCTGCACTCGGCTATTATCTCGATGAACTTCGGCACGCCAGCCATCGCCATTAACTACGAACACAAGTCCGCGGGCATTATGCAGCAGCTCGGTATGCCGGAAATGGCCGTCGATATTCGTCATCTGCTGGACGGATCTCTGGGTGCGATGGTGGGCGACACGCTCGGTCAGCTGCCTGCGATCAACGAACGTCTGGCGGTGGCGGTGAAAGCCGAACGCGAAAAAGGCATTGGGATGGTGAAATCCGTACTCGATCGCGTCCGGGAGGGGAAATGAAGGTTGGTTTCTTCTTGCTGAAATTCCCGCTGTCGTCTGAGACCTTTGTGCTGAACCAAATCACCGCGTTTATCGATATGGGATATGACGTGGAGATTATCGCCCTGCAAAAGGGCGATACGCAAAACACCCATGCGGCGTATAGCCAGTATGGGCTGGAGGCGAAAACCCGCTGGTTGCAGGACGAACCCGCCGGACGGATGAACAAACTGCGCCATCGCGCCGGACAGACGCTGCGCGGCCTGCATCGCGCCTCGACGTGGCGGGCGCTGAATATGTCGCGCTATGGGGCGGAGGCCCGCAACCTGATCTTATCCGCCATTTGCGGGCAAACGGCCCAGCCGTACCGGGCCGATGTCTTTATCGCTCACTTTGGCCCGGCTGGCGTCACGGCGGCAAAACTGCGTGAGCTGGGGGTGATTGACGGCAAAATCGCCACCATTTTCCACGGTATCGATATCTCCAGCCGTGAAGTGCTGAACCACTACACGCCGGAATATCAGCAGCTGTTTCGCCGTGGTGACATGATGCTGCCGATAAGCGACCTGTGGGCCGGGCGCCTGAAAACCATGGGGTGCCCGAGCGAGAAAATTACCGTCTCGCGCATGGGCGTGGACATGGAGCGCTTCACCCAGCGCCCGGTCAAGGTGCCGGGCAAGCCGCTGCAGATTATCTCCGTGGCCCGCCTGACCGAAAAGAAAGGGCTGCACGTGGCCATTGAGGCCTGTCGCCAGCTGAAGGCTCGCGGCGTCGATTTCCACTACCGCATCCTGGGGATCGGGCCGTGGGAGCGTCGCCTGCGCACGCTGATCGAACAGTATCAGCTGGAAGACGTGGTCGAGATGCCGGGCTTCAAGCCGAGCCACGAAGTGAAGGCCATGCTCGACGAGGCGGATGTGTTCCTGCTGCCTTCCGTAACCGGCGCTGACGGCGATATGGAAGGCATTCCCGTGGCGCTGATGGAGGCGATGGCGGTCGGCATTCCGGTGGTCTCGACGTTACACAGCGGCATCCCGGAGCTGATCACCTCTGAGCATTCCGGCTGGCTGGTCCCTGAAAACAATGCGCTGGCGCTGGCGGACCGTCTGGCCGCGTTCAGCGATATCGATCAGCAGACGCTGATCCCTGTGCTGCAAAATGCGCGGCAAAAAGTTGAAGCAGAATTCAATCAGCAGGTGATTAATCGCCAGTTAGCGAGCCTGCTGCAAACGCTGTAACGCTGAGGTTGTATGCTGAAAAAGATTACCCGACGCCGATTTGTCTCTTCTTTATCCGTCCTGGCTGCCATGCCGCTGCTGTCGCCCCGCGCTGCGCGGGCGGCAACCGGGAAGACGGTTTCTGTCGATCGCTACAACAATAACGACTGGATCGCCGCCTTCAGGCAGGCATTTGCCGAGGGCGATACCGTTGTTGTTCCCGCCGGGTTTACCTGTGAAAACATCAATACCGGCATTTTCATTCCTGATGGCAAAACCCTGCTGATCCGCGGTGCGCTGAAGGGCAACGGCCGAGGACGATTTGTACTCCAGGAAGGCTGCAAGGTCATTGGGGAAGGAGAAGGGCGCACGCATAACATCACGCTGGACGTGCGTGGCTCCGACTGTGTCATTAAAGGGCTGGCGATGAGCGGCTTCGGCCCCGTCACCCAGATCTACATCGGCGGTAAAAAGCGGCGAGTGATGCGCAACCTGCTCATCGATAACATCACCGTGACGCAGGCCAACTACGCGATCCTGCGTCAGGGGTTCCACAATCAGGTGGACGGTGCGCGCATTACCAACAGTAAATTCAGCCACTTGCAGGGTGACGCGATTGAGTGGAACGTGGCGATTAACGACCGTAACATCCTGATCTCGGACCACGTGATCGATAACATCAACTGCACCAACGGCAAGATCAACTGGGGCATAGGCATCGGGCTGGCCGGCAGTACGTACGACAATGATTATCCAGAACAGCAGACCGTTAAAAACTTCGTGGTGGCAAATATCACCGGCAGCAACTGTCGGCAGCTGGTGCATGTCGAAAACGGTAAACACTTTGTGATCCGTAATATCAAGGCCAGCAATATTACCCCTGACTTCAGTAAAAAGGCCGGAATTGATAACGCGACAGTAGCTATTTATGGCTGTGATAATTTCGTTATTGATAATGTCGATATGGTCAACAGCGCCGGAATGCTAATTGGTTATGGCGTGATCAAGGGCGATTATCTGTCGATACCGCAGAACTTCAAACTTAACGATATTCGCCTGGATAACCGACAGCTTGCCTATAAGCTGCGCGGGATACAGATTTCCTCCGGCAATGCTACGTCGTTTGTTGCCATCACCAACGTTGAGATGCAGCGGGCAACGCTTGAGCTGCATAACAAACCCCAGCACATTTTCTTACGTAATATCAACGTGATGCAGGAGTCAACGACGGGACCGGCTCTGAAGATGAACTTCGATTTGCGCAAAGACGTGCGCGGGAAATTTATGGCTAAAAACGAGACGTTGCTGTCGCTTGCGAACATAAAAGCGGTTAATGAAAAGGGGCAGAGCTCGGTGGATATTGATCGCGTTGATCAACACGTGGTGAATACGGAACGGTTGAATTTTGCGCTGCCGCACAGGTAATCATCCAGACTATTTTGCGACAATTCCTGGAACGAAATCGCGATCTATTCAGATTACAACTACTGTAATTTGTGGTGGGGTGACCTAGGATTACTTCATATTTACGGCAAAACATGCTGGCGAAAACAGGTTTAAAAGCTATAATTCGTCAACCATTTTAAGGTGGAAGAAATAATGATTAATTTGAAAGCAGTCATACCGGTAGCGGGTCTGGGCATGCATATGTTGCCAGCCACGAAGGCAATTCCTAAAGAGATGCTGCCGATCGTTGACAAGCCGATGATTCAGTACATCGTCGACGAGATTGTTGCTGCAGGGATCAAAGAAATCGTTCTGGTGACGCACTCTTCGAAGAATGCGGTAGAGAACCACTTCGACACCTCTTATGAACTCGAAGCGTTGCTTGAGCAGCGCGTTAAGCGTCAGCTTCTGGCGGAAGTTCAGTCTATCTGCCCTCCTGGCGTGACCATCATGAACGTGCGTCAGGCGCAGCCGCTGGGTCTGGGCCACTCGATCCTGTGCGCGCGTCCGGTCGTAGGCGATAACCCGTTTATCGTGGTACTGCCGGACATCATTATTGATACCGCTTCCGCCGATCCGCTGCGTTACAACCTGGCGGCAATGGTGGCACGTTTCAATGAAACGGGCCGTAGCCAGGTGCTGGCGAAACGTATGAAGGGCGATCTCTCTGAGTATTCTGTAATTCAGACTAAAGAGCCACTGGAGACGGAAGGGCAGGTGAGCCGTATCGTTGAGTTTATCGAAAAACCCGATCAGCCGCAGACCCTGGACTCCGACCTGATGGCAGTTGGCCGTTATGTGCTGAATGCGGATATCTGGGCTGAGCTGGAAAAAACTGAGCCGGGCGCCTGGGATCGTATCCAGCTGACCGATGCGATTGCTGAGCTGGCGAAGAAGCAGTCGGTTGATGCGATGCTGATGACCGGCGATAGCTATGACTGCGGTAAGAAAATGGGGTATATGCAGGCGTTTGTGAACTATGGCCTGCGTAATCTGAAGGAAGGGGCGAAGTTCAGAAGCCGGATTGAGAAGTTGCTGGCTAACGACTGATAGTCCTGCCAAGGCCTGAACAACGGCAGTTACCATTTTGGGATGTTGAGACATTACCAAAGTGATAACTGCCGTTTTTTGTTATTAATTTTAATGATTACATACGGTTATCTGATTCAAATCTCAGCAGCTTTGTAGCGATTTGTGCTTGTTTCTCTGGTCGTTTAGGACGACAATTAACGCCTGTTTTTGTCTGTAACCAGACAAGCAAAATCATTAATCAAACATCGCTCAGTGCACTGGTAGCTGTTAAGCCAGGGGCGGTAGCGTGCCTGGCATTTACAATTGAATTTTAAACGAACAGTTGTGAACGAGACAGTTTCACGCAAATCTGCACTACGTGCGTGCGTAAATATCAGATTGAGCAGATAGGGGATGTCAATGAAAGTAATGGTGACGGGCGGGACCGGGTTTCTTGGAACTGCTTTAGTCCAGGCGTTGAAGTCATCAGGACACGAGGTGATATTAACAACGCGCAAGCAGGAGAACCCTGAACAGGGCATTTACAACCTGGGTGATATCTCAGCCAATACCAACTGGTTAAATCTCCTGCAAGGATGCGACACTGTCATTCATACCGCAGGAAGGGCGCATATCCTTAATGATGATGCTCAGGACGCTTTAGCGGAATTTCGCCGTGTCAATCACGACGCAACGATGAAATTAGCGAGCGATGCTGCGACCAGCGGAGTTAAACATTTTATCTTTGTAAGCTCAATCGGCGTTAACGGTAATGCCACCTCAGGGATCCCATTTACTGAAGCCTCGGAGCCACAACCCACCTCTGATTACGCCATTTCCAAGCGAGAAGCCGAGCAGAGTCTGCTTAATCAATTTGCAGAAAGTGATATGGCGATCACTATTGTTCGCCCGGCATTGATTTGTGGTGAAAATGCACCGGGTAATATACAGCGCCTTTTAAAACTGGTTTCTAAAAACCTACCGTTGCCATTTAAAAATGTCAGGAACAAGCGAGCGCTGGTGTCTCTGGATAATGTCGTCAGTTTCATCAACGAATGCGTGGTAAATGAGAAATCCAAAAATCAACTCTATTTACTCGCAGATGTGGAACGACCTTCTACAGCAGATATGATTAATGCCTTTGCTTCAGGAATGGGCATTAAAGCGAAACTGGTCTCTTTCCCAACGGGTATCTTCAGGTTGTTGCTTTCTTCTGTTGGTAAACGAGGAATTTACGATCAGCTGTTTGGCGATCTGGAAGTCGATGCCTCTAAATCCCGGGAGCATTTAAACTGGACGCCCCCGATAACGCTTTATGAAACGATGAAAAAAACGGCGAAATATTATATCGAAGGTAATAAATAATGACGAATTATGGGATTGTGATATTCGCTTTTTTAGCCTCCTGCGCATTGACTTGGGGATTGCGGGGGTATGCAATAAAGCATAATGTTATTGATCGCCCAAACCAGCGAAGCTCTCATTCTGTGCCCACCCCACGAGGTGGAGGAGTAGCGATCGTCCTGACGCTCCTGGTCGCTTTGGTAGGATTTTATTTTAACCATACGCTTACGTTCGACAGCTTCCTGGGTTTATTTGTTCCAGGTGTAATTGTCGCCATCATTGGTTTTCTTGATGATCATGGTCATATTGCGGCGCGATGGCGTCTATTAATGCATTTCCTGGCAGCAGCAATTGGCATTTATTTCCTGGGATCCTTCCCTGTAATTACGCTGTTTGGTTACGATCTTTCTTTATCCTGGATTGGTATGATTCTCGGCTGTGTATATCTGGTCTGGATGCTGAACTTATATAATTTTATGGATGGGATTAATGGCTTAGCCAGCGCTGAAGCAATAACATTCGCCGCATGTAGCGCAATGTTGATTGTTGTAAACCAGTACACGGACGCGCCTGGAAGTATTTATCCGCTGACGCTTGCCCTAATCGGTGCCGCCGCCGGTTTTATTGTCTGGAATTTCCCGAGAGCAAAAATCTTCATGGGGGATGCCGGGAGTGGTTTCCTGGGGATAACTCTTGGACTGATGATTCTCCATATTGCGAAAGCAGATACGCATTTCTTTATTGCAGAATTATGTCTGCTGGGCGTATTTATCGTCGATGCCACGACAACGTTATTGAGGAGGCTCGTAGCAGGTAAAAAGGTCTATGAAGCACATGCCAGCCATGGCTACCAAATCCTCGCAAGAAAATATGGCAGCCACGTTCCGGTGACATCATTGGCAATTGCCGTCAATCTGCTGTGGCTTTTCCCCTTCGCCTTTTTTATTGCCTCAGGCAAAATTGATGGTGTTGTGGGGCTGCTCATCGCCTGGTTCCCGCTTCTCGTTGTTGCACTGAAATGTGGTGCAGGAGTTAAAGACAAAGAGAGCAACGTCAATGCATGACTTATTGATTTTGGGCGCGGGTGGTCATGGCCGTACGCTGTACGAGACAGCGAGACTGCTGGGATATAAGGATATCGTTTTCCTCGACGATAATACCTCTGCCTGCCAGGAAATTAATCAGCTGATTATTGGAAAAATTTCCGAACTACAGTTACATATTGGTAAGGTCAGTCATGTCGCTATTGGCATCGGAAACAATAAAGTCAGAGAGCAGCTCTATCAGCAACTGCTCGGCTTAGGTATTCATCCTGTAACGCTTATACATCCCTTTGCATTTGTCAGTCCATCGGCGACCCTTGCTGAGGGAACTGTTGTGTTAGCGGGAGCTGTAGTGGGTGCCAACGCAAAATTAGGTTTGGCGACGATTGTGAATAGCCACTCGACAATAGATCACGATGCCATTCTTGGTGATTTCGCTCATTTAGGTGTTGGTGTCCATCTTGCGGGCAGCGCTGTGATTGGGAAAGCAGCGTTTCTCCAGGCGGGGACAGTGGGCGGTTATAATACTAAAGTAGACGATTACTCAGTGTGTCCTGCTGGTACTATTTTATAAACTGAATGCAAGCTTTAGTGAGGCGACCAGTTTTTAGTATGCTAAATTATTTAATATCTTTACCACGACCAATAAAACGTATTATCACACTCTCTATAGATGTTGTGCTTCTGTTGTGCGCATTTTGGTTTGCATTTTGGGTGCGTATTGATTCAATGACTCCATTATATAGTACGGAGCATTGGCTTTTTATTTTCTCAATTATTTTAGTTACTCTGGCAATATTTGTTAAATTAGGACTGTATCGGGCAGTAATTCGTTATATTACTGCCAAGATATTATTGGTCGTAACGATGGGGATGGTCATATCGTCCATTTTACTTATTATCGCAGCGTTCTATACCAACCTCTATTTGCCGAGGACGATTCCTTTTATCTATTTCTCATTCGGTCTACTGTTTATTGCCGGATCACGGCTTGGGATGAGAATGTTGGTGAATCGTGGGTTGAATCTGGGCACTCGGGTAGTTATTTATGGTGCAGGTGCATCCGGTCGTCAATTACTGCCTGCGCTGAGCCAGATGGACGAATATTACCCCGTTGCTTTTGTCGATGATAACCGTGCCCTGCAAGGTCAGGTGATTCACGGGGTAAGCGTTTTTGCGCCAGAAAAACTGCCCTGGCTGGTTGAGAAATACGAAGCGAAGAAAATTCTGCTGGCCATGCCAAGCGCAAGCCGGGCAAGAAAGAACGAAGTCATTAAAACACTGGAAGGTCTGCCGTGCGAAGTGCTCTCCATCCCGGGAATGGTCGATTTGGTGGAGGGGAAGGCAAGTATTGATTCCTTACGTAAAGTCGTTATTACAGACCTGCTGGGCCGCGATCCTGTCTCACCCATTCCGGAACTGATATCGCGTAATATCAACGGGAAAACAGTGATGGTTACCGGGGCAGGGGGGTCTATAGGGTCTGAACTATGTCGACAGATAATTAAAAATAAGCCAAACCAGCTTATTCTGTTCGAACTGTCCGAATTCTCCCTCTATTCCATTGATTCCGAACTGCGTAACCTGAATCTGGGTCAGGATTTTAAGGTTAAAATCTTTCCGATCCTCGGAAACGTTCAGGATAAAGAGCATCTCGAAAGGTTAATCAGAGCATTCAACGTCGACACAATTTATCATGCTGCGGCGTACAAGCATGTACCGCTTGTCGAGTTCAACGTACTTGATGGCGTGCGCAATAATATCTTTGGTACGTTGAGCTGCGCTCAGGCTGCGGCAAGTTGCGGTGTTGAAAACTTTGTTCTGATTTCGACTGATAAAGCCGTTCGCCCTACCAACACCATGGGGGCGACCAAGCGCATGGCGGAGCTGGTGCTGCAAGCGCTGGCGAAGGAATCCAGTAAAACCTGCTTCAGTATGGTTCGTTTCGGCAACGTGTTAGGCTCATCAGGCTCAGTTGTGCCGTTATTTGAAAAACAGATTGCTGCAGGTGGCCCGGTGACGTTGACTCACGAAGACATCACTCGTTACTTTATGACCATTCCTGAAGCGGCTCAATTGGTGATCCAGGCGGGAGCCATGGGCACGGGCGGCGATGTTTTTGTTCTGGATATGGGGGAACCCGTCAGGATTATCGATCTTGCACACCGCATGATTACGCTGCAAGGGCTAACCGTTCGTGATGATAAAAACCCCTATGGTGATATTACGATAAAAACGACGGGTCTGCGTCCAGGTGAGAAACTATATGAAGAGTTGCTTATCGGCGACAATGTCTCTGCAACACAGCACCCGCGTATCAGGACTGCTAACGAAGTGATGTTGCCTTGGAGTGAGATGAGTATGATTCTCAACGATCTCGACAAAGCCTGCTGCGAATTCGACTATGAACGTGTGCGTGAGATACTCTTGCAAGCACCTGCTGCGTTCAATCCTACGGATGGTATCTGCGATTTACTTTGGAATGAAAAGGCAAGTTAAAATAGCAGATTGTCATTTTCTCCGCCCCGGATACTTTTCGATAGTTATCGGGGCGACGGAATATAATTCATTGTTCCTGAAAACATTAAGAGCGAAATAAACGTGAAAATTCTGGTCACTGGTGGAGCAGGCTTTATTGGGTCTGCAGTGGTACGACACATTATTAATGATACGCAAGACTCTGTTATTAACGTTGATAAACTGACTTATGCAGGAAATCTTGAATCGCTGGCTGGTGTCTCACTCAGCAATCGCTATCATTTTGAACATGCTGATATCTGCGACAGCGACGCCATGGCGCGTATTTTTGCAGAGCACCAGCCGGATGCTGTGATGCATCTGGCCGCCGAGAGCCACGTTGATCGCTCAATTACCGGCCCGGCAGCTTTTATCGAGACTAACATTGTTGGCACTTATGTTCTGCTGGAAGCCAGCCGTAAATACTGGGCTGAGTTAACTGCTGATAAAAAAGCGTCATTTCGCTTTCACCATATCTCAACAGATGAAGTTTATGGCGACCTTCCGCATCCGGATGAAGTTACAGAGGATTCTGAACTCCCTCTGTTTACTGAACAAACCGCCTATGCGCCAAGCAGTCCATATTCTGCTTCAAAAGCCTCCAGCGACCATTTGGTCCGTGCCTGGCTGCGTACCTACGGCTTCCCGACTATTGTGACTAACTGTTCTAATAATTACGGTCCTTACCACTTCCCTGAAAAACTTATCCCGTTGGTCATTCTCAATGCGTTGGATGGTAAAGCTCTGCCAGTTTACGGTAAAGGAGACCAAATTCGTGACTGGCTGTACGTGGAAGATCACGCCCGCGCATTATATACCGTAGTGACACAGGGCAAGATAGGTGAAACCTATAACATCGGCGGCCACAATGAAAAGCAGAATCTTGATGTGGTAAATACCATCTGCTCACTGCTGGATGAAATTGTGCCGAAGGAAGGTTCC
Organism: Enterobacter sp. CCUG 70166; assembly: GCF_020224095.1. Classification (NCBI taxonomy): domain Bacteria; kingdom Pseudomonadati; phylum Pseudomonadota; class Gammaproteobacteria; order Enterobacterales; family Enterobacteriaceae; genus Enterobacter; species Enterobacter sp. CCUG 70166. The sequence goes on along the minus strand of NZ_NRIQ01000008.1, from coordinate 50,118 downwards.
TATCGTGACCAGGTAACGTATGTTGCTGACCGTCCGGGTCACGATCGTCGCTACGCGATTGATGCAGAAAAAATTAGTAAGGAACTTGTCTGGAAACCTCAGGAAACGTTCGAAAGTGGCATTCGCAAAACCGTAGAATGGTACTTGGCGAACACACAATGGGTAGAGAACGTAAAAAGCGGTAGCTACAAGTCCTGGATTGAAGAAAACTATGGAGACCGTGCTTGATGAATATTCTTCTCTTCGGTAAAACCGGTCAGGTGGGTTGGGAGCTACAACGTGCCCTTGCGCCGCTGGGTAATTTGATTGCTATTGACGTCCATTCGCAGGAGTATTGCGGTGATTTCAGCAACCCTGAAGGCATTGCAGAAACGGTGCGCCGCATTAAGCCTGATGTCATCGTCAACGCGGCCGCGCATACCGCCGTCGATAAGGCCGAGTCAGAACCCGAATTTGCTCAGTTGCTGAATGCCACGAGTGTGGAGGCGATTGCCAAAGAGGCCCAAAAATTGGGGGCCTGGGTTGTTCACTACTCTACTGATTACGTATTCCCGGGTAATGGCGATACGCCGTGGCTTGAAACGGACGCCACAGCGCCGCTTAATGTGTATGGTGAGACTAAACTTGCTGGTGAAAAAGCGTTAAGTGAAAATTGTTCACGCCATTTGATCTTCCGGACTAGCTGGGTTTATGCCGGTAAAGGGAATAATTTTGCGCGTACTATGCTGCGACTGGCAAAAGAGCGTTCTGAGCTGTCTGTTATTAACGACCAATTTGGGGCCCCTACGGGTGCTGAGTTATTAGCAGACTGTACGGCTCATGCTATTCGGGTTGCCCTGAATAAACCTGAAGTGGCAGGGACTTATCATCTGGTTGCCAGTGGTACAACAACCTGGTACGACTATGCCTCTCTGGTATTTGATGAAGCGCGCAAAGCAGGAATTGAACTGGCATTAAAGCAGCTTCATGGAGTGCCGACCAGCGCGTACCCTACGCCTGCAAAACGTCCGGCAAACTCCCGCCTCAATACGTTAAAGTTACAACAGAATTTCAACCTCGTACTGCCTCAGTGGGACGCGGGAGTTAAGCGTATGCTGACTGAGTGGTTCACAGCAACAGCAATTTAATAATGATCGGGATGCCTGGGAATGGGCATCCTATGACTATAGAGATGATGAAATGAAAACGCGTAAAGGTATTATTCTGGCGGGTGGCTCTGGTACTCGTCTGTATCCAGTGACCATGGCTGTTAGTAAACAATTATTGCCTATTTATGATAAGCCGATGATTTACTATCCGCTTTCAACGCTGATGCTGGCAGGTATTCGAGATATTTTAATTATTAGTACTCCGCAGGATACACCGCGTTTTGAACAACTTCTGGGTGATGGAAGCCAGTGGGGGCTGAATCTCCAATACAAAGTTCAGCCAAGCCCGGATGGATTAGCCCAGGCCTTTATCATTGGCGAAGAATTCATTGGCAACGATCATTGTGCCCTGGTTTTGGGGGATAATATTTTCTATGGTCACGACCTTCCTAAATTGATGGATGCCGCGGTTAATAAAGAAAATGGTGCAACGGTCTTTGCCTATCATGTAAACGATCCTGAGCGCTACGGCGTTGTCGAGTTCGATAAAAATGGTACAGCCATCAGCCTCGAAGAAAAACCGCTGGAACCGAAGAGTAATTATGCGGTGACGGGACTCTATTTCTACGATAACAGTGTCGTTGAGATGGCGAAGAATTTAAAACCGTCAGCACGTGGTGAACTGGAAATCACGGATATTAACCGTATTTATATGGAGCAAGGAAAGCTTTCCGTGGCTATGATGGGCCGTGGCTTTGCCTGGCTTGACACAGGGACTCACCAGAGCCTGATTGAAGCGAGTAACTTCATTGCAACCATTGAAGAACGCCAGGGGCTGAAAGTGGCTTGTCCTGAAGAAATTGCTTACCGCAAAGAATTTATTGATGATGAGCAGGTTAAAAAACTCGCTGCTCCGTTGTCAAAAAACCAATATGGACAATATTTACTGAAAATGATTAAAGGTTATTAATTAATGAATATCATTAAAACAGAAATACCCGATGTGCTAATTTTTGAGCCGAAAGTTTTTGGTGATGATCGTGGTTTCTTTATGGAAAGTTTCAATCAGCGAATTTTCAACGAAGCTGTTGGTAAAGAAGTTAATTTTATTCAGGATAATCACTCTAAATCCAGCAAAAATGTACTTCGTGGTTTGCACTACCAACTACAGCCCTATGCTCAAGGTAAATTAGTCCGTTGTGTCGTCGGCGAAGTTTTTGATGTCGCTGTCGATATTCGTAAAGACTCACCCAATTATGGGAAATGGGTTGGCGTACATTTATCTGCAGAAAATAAAAAGCAATTATGGATCCCTGAGGGATTTGCTCATGGATTTTATGTTCTGAGCGATACAGCAGAATTTGTGTATAAAACAACTAATTATTATTCTCCTGAACATGAGCGTTCAATCTTATGGTCAGACAGCGAACTGAATATTGAATGGCCTGTCAGCCCCGATTGTTCACCGAGTTTGTCTTCGAAAGATCTTGCTGGTAAAGCATTTAAAGATTCAGACTATTAATTCCTACGCAGGCCTGTAAATAGCATACAGGCTTTTTTCACATTACTGAGTGTATCATACCAGTGAAAAAAAACATTATACTGCTATTTTTTGTACAGGCTTCAAATTATTTATTCCCTTTGTTAACCCTCCCATATTTAATGCGAGTGTTAGGGGCTGAAAATTTTGGAATTGTAGCTATGGTCCAGGCGTGGCTACAATACATAATAATTTTTGTTGATTATGGCTTTAACTTTAGTGCGACGTTACTGATTTCAGTTAATAAGAATAATCAATCCAAAATTGATTCTATTTATACAGCAGTAACTGCTGCTAAGTTAGTTTTATTACTGATAGTTTCATGTATTTTTGCTTTATATGTAATTATTAATGGTACGAGTGTATACCCTTATCTGATCCTGTTGGGGATGATATCCGTAATAGGTACAGTTTTATTTCCTGTATGGTTATTTCAAGGGATTGAAAAAATGCAGGGTATTGCAATTTGTACAACCATTGCAAAATTTGTCTCCCTTGCGCTGATTTTCCTTTTAGTAAAAACGCCTGAAGATATGAATATGGCCGTTATAAGCCAATCATCAGGGATGTTTATCTCAGGTATTTTGGCTTGTTTCTTTATAAAAAAACAAAAATTGGCCAAATTTACTCAAGTATCAATACAAGAAATCTATTCGGTTTTATCTAAGGGATTTGACCTTTTTGTATCTAATATAACTATAAGTTTTTATACAACTTTAAATATATTAATCATTGGATATTTTGGTGGTCCGACGCTGGCAGGTTATTTCTCAGCAGCAGATAAAATCCGAACTGCAGCGCAAGGTTTGATGAGTCCCGTTCAGCAAGCGATGTTCCCAAGAGTCAGTTCATTGATTAGTGAAGGAAAAACACTAAATGAAATCTGGAACTTGTATGGTAAGAAGTTTATTGCGTTCGGATTGTTAATATCGATCGCAATGGCTGTCATAGGATACCCTGTATCACTTTATTATTATAGTGCGGAATATCGAATATCTTCGATGATATTGTTGATGATGTCTCCTTTGCCATTTATCGTTTCAGTGGGCGTTGTATATGGACAATGGTGGTTAATACCTAATCATTTCACAAAAATTGTCAGGAAAACATATCTTGCTGTGAGTTTTATGCATATTATAGTTTCTATACTATTAATGCATCTGAATCCAACATATGGCGTGACAATTAGCGTGATTATTACAGAAATAATTGTTTCGGCTATTTTTGTCCTGGTGAGTTTTAATAGCGAAAAGAATTCAAGATGATTAAACGAAGACCTAGAAATCCATCTGTTTATTTATGCCTGTATGTTGTCTTTGCATTAGTATTATGGGTTTCACAAAGTAGCCTCTACATCACATTTGATTCTGGTTTGATGATCCTAATTGTTGCTTATTTATATTTTTTCTTAGGATGCTATATAGGTAATAAAACAACAAGATTTCGTCAGCAAGATAATCTAATAAATAATCAATCGCTCTTTAATGCTTCCTTGCAGGTAAAAATTTTACTTGCAATCAACTTCTTCATATTGATTTATTTAGTGTTTTTGTTTAAAAATATAATGGCGAGTGGTATTTCGTTCGCAGAATACAGAGAAAGTTTATTTAAAGATCAATCAATAAAAGAATACTTTGGAGCATTTGCTGCTTATTTATTTGTATTTGCAACCCTGGTGCCGCTTTTTGGTATTAGTTATGGTTTGTATTTGAAGATTAATAAAAATAAATCTGCAATCTTATTTTTATCATTTTTAATGTTGATTGGAAAAGAAAGTATCTTGATTTCAAGATACTATGTTTTCGCCCCGGTGCTGGCAGCAATATTAATATTATATTGCTATGATAGCAAAATGACCTTGAAGAAGGTTGTTTTTGCTCTGGCTGTATTTTTGATTTTGTTATTAGCTATATTCACTTTTAGAGGTGATAGCGACTTAAGTCAAAGCCTGATTAATACTCGCAATTATGCGATTGCAGGTTACTCACTTTTTACTCATGCAATTGATAGCGGTGATACTGATACTTTGTATGAGCTTTCGAGTCCATTTTCATTCTTAGGTATACTTGGCGCTAAGTTTTACGACCAAAGCGCTTTCTTCACAAAAGTACAAAATTTCGTTCTGCTGGGCAGTGGTGGTTATTTTAATGCTTTTTATACATCCTTGTTATTACCCTTTCTTTATTTCGGTAGTTTAGGGTTAGCTGTACTCAGTATGCTGTTTGGATATATTGTATCGAGAAATCACAATTGCATTATCAATAAGAACTCATTCCTTAACTTCAACTCCCTGTTTGCTTTGATTGTTATTTTCTTTTCTCATCAATTTTTGCCGGTGCAGTTATCCTTCTTTTGGGATTATTTCCTGATTTCGTTATCAGTTCATTTTTTTGTAGTTTGTTATAGAAATATAAGGAGTAATTTTTGAAAACATTAGCATTTTATCTTCCGCAATTTCATGAGATCGAAGAAAATAATAAATGGTGGGGAGAAGGTTTTACCGAATGGGTCAATGTTAAAAAGGCTACGCCTCTTTTTAAAAATCATAACCAGCCCAGAGAACCTCTGAATGATTATTATTATAATTTGCTTGATGTAGAAACATTAAAATGGCAATCGGAACTTGCAAAAAAGCATAATATTAATGGTTTTTGTTTCTATCATTACTGGTTTAATGGCAAGCGTTTACTGGACAAACCAGCTGAACTTTTACTGAAGAACAAAGATATACATCTCCCGTTCCTTTTTTCATGGGCTAACGAACCATGGACGCGTAGTTGGGATGGTAGTCATCGAGATGTTATCATGCCCCAAAGTTATGGTGATGAATCAGACTGGTTAAATCACTTTAACTATCTCAAGCCATTTTTTGAAGACGAAAGATACATTAAACATAATGGTAAGCCTGTATTTCTGTTATATCGTTCTGCTAGCTTTGAAAAGTGTAATGCATGGATTCAGTATTGGCGGAAACTGGCAAAAGAAACGTCTTTCGGTGATATACATTTTGTGTCAACACTTACCTCATTCGCTCAAGATCATCGTAAGCTAGATTTTGATGCCGAGTTAAATTTTGAACCAATGTGTACTTTTGAACACAATATGGGGAAACTTAAACCAATATTGCGAAAAGTTATCGGAAGAATAAAACGTATTTCCAATGAAAAATTAAAAACAAATTACGTTGAGCAGATATTATCTTATCAATCAATTTGGGACAAAATCCTTGAAAAGGATTTTAGTGAAACACATTATTCAGGTGCATTCGTTGATTGGGATAATACGCCAAGGAAAAAAACTAAATCACTCGTGATGAAAGGAAGTAATCCGCACGTATTTAAAAATAATTTCGATAAACTTTATAAAAAATCTATTGCTGCTAATGTACCATTTTTATTTATAAATGCTTGGAATGAATGGGCTGAGGGTACGTATCTTGAACCTGATAAAAAAAATGGCTATGGTTATTTGAATGCAGTAAAAGATATTGTTGAAAAATACAAAAAAATTAATAGGTGATAGGTCGTGATTAGTTCTGTAACTGTGACATTTAACCCTGATATACTTTGCTTAGAAAAGCAATTTCTTTCTTTGCAAGGCCAAATAGACAGTGCTGTTATAATAGATAACGGCTCTCGAAATTACGAAGAGATAAAAAATTTAGCAGAAAAATTTAATTTCGTCCTGATCAACTTGCCCGAGAATATGGGTCTTTCGCATGCGCAAAATATTGGTATCCAAAATGCTATATCTTGCGGTGCCGAATATTTATTACTTCTTGATCAAGACAGTGTGTTAGGTGCTAATTTCATCAGCGCCATGAGTAAGATTTACACTCAGTACAACGTTGGTATCTTGGGGCCTTCTTTTTATGATCCGCACACAAACGAATTCTATTGGGGCACTAATTACATCGGTCCATTTATTAAACGAACGCCAATAGAAGTAATAACAGATGTTACCTACGTTATTGCATCTGGCTCTTTCTTTTCTTCTGAAGTTTACGAGAAAGTTGGTAAAATGGAAGAAGCATTGTTCGTGGATTATATTGACGTGGAGTGGGCCCTGCGTGCTAAAAATTTTGGGTATCGCGTTGCAATGACTAATCAGGCGTCAATGGCTCATACGATTGGTGATTCAAGGCTGAATCTGTTAGGACGTAAAATATCTGTTCATAGCCCGATGCGACGTTACTTTTTGGTCAGAAATAGCTTCTTTATGATCAGAAAGCCATATATCCCAGTGGGTTATAAGATTCGTGAGGTTTTCCTTAATTTTGCTCGTGCTGCAATATCTTTAATTCTTAATAAAGAAAAAAAGAAAACGTTGATGATGATCTTTTACGGTATTTCTGATGGTCTTTCTGGAAGATTTGGACCATTCAAAAGACATTAATATCAGGTGTGGCTGTCTCGTTGCAAGTTAATGAGCGTTAGTAACGATATATTTATCGGACTGTTTCAAAAACTATGAAAATTCTTTATATAATTACACGCGCGAATGAAATCGGTGGGGCTCAGACTCATTTGCGTGATATGACATCTGGTTTAGTAAAGGATGGTCATCAAGTTGAGTTAATCGTTGGAGAGCAAGGCGCTCTGGTTGATGAAGTTCGCGCATTAAATGTGAAGATTCATATTATCCCTGAGCTGGTAAGGGAAATATCGCCTTATAAAGATATTAAATGTGCTTTAATTATACGCAAAATTATAAAAAAATTTTCCCCGGATGTTATTGCGCTTCATTCTTCTAAAGCTGGAATTGTAGGGAGATTGGCCGCTCTTTTCCTGAATATTCCTGTTGTTTTCACCGTACACGGTTGGTCATTCGCAAATGGTGTTAATGATAAGAAACGTCGCTTGTACATTGCTATTGAACGATTATTCAGTAAAATTACTGATGAAATAATCACAGTCTCTGCTCAGGATAAACAACTTGCAATCGAACATAACGTTGCGTCTGCCAGTCAGCAAACGGTAATCCATAATGGCGTTCCGTTAAAAAGTGTTGCTCCTCATGTTTACCATACTCATGACGTAGTGAAGTTAATTTCGGTAGCTCGTTTTTCAGAACAAAAAGATCATGAAAGCTTATTGAAAGCGTTGAGTCGATTAGAAACAAGAAACTGGGCGTTAACGCTGGTAGGAAAAGGCCCCAGGTTAGATGAGATGAAACAGCTTTCACAGGATCTTGGAATTAGCGAAAATGTACTGTTTACAGGCGAACGTTTAGATATTGATGCCTTACTGGCAGACAGTGATATTTTCCTGTTAATTTCTAACTGGGAAGGTTTTCCTATCAGTATTCTCGAGGCTATGCGTGCAGGCTTGCCTGTTTTAGCATCAGACGTTGGTGGTGTTTCTGAATCTGTCATTGATGGCAAAACGGGATATCTCGTTCCTCGTGCAGATATTGATGCCATTAAAAGCAGACTCGCTGACTTAATTAGTGATAGGGCTTTACGTGTTGAATTAGGCAAGTCAGGAAATGAATTGTTCCTTGAAAACTTCTCATTCAATGCAATGTATAATAAAACGGTTGAACTTTATCAAAAAGCAATTAATAAAAAACATAATAAATAATAGAGTTTGTTATCTGTTGTGATTTAGCTCATTTATAAATAAAATATACCTACATGCTTTATAGGGATTTAATATATCCAGTTTTCTGTCGTCTTGCGTGATCAAGGCCACAAATGCCTACCTCTGTCCCTGATTTATGAGTTAAGATTCTTGCAAATTATATCTGTCGGGGTTACCCGACAGTGACCACACCTGACAGGAGTATGTAATGTCCAAGCAACAGATCGGCGTTGTCGGTATGGCAGTGATGGGGCGCAACCTGGCGCTCAACATCGAAAGCCGTGGTTATACCGTCTCCGTTTTCAACCGCTCCCGTGATAAAACTGAAGAAGTGATTGCCGAGAACCCAGGCAAGAAACTGGTTCCTTTCTATACGGTGAAAGAGTTCGTTGAGTCTCTGGAAACGCCTCGTCGTATCCTGTTAATGGTGAAAGCGGGTGCAGGAACCGATGCAGCTATCGACTCTCTGAAGCCTTACCTCGAAAAAGGTGACATCATCATTGATGGCGGTAACACCTTCTTCCAGGACACCATTCGTCGTAACCGTGAGCTGTCTGCTGAAGGCTTCAACTTCATTGGTACCGGTGTTTCCGGTGGTGAAGAGGGTGCTCTGAAAGGTCCATCCATCATGCCTGGCGGCCAGAAAGAAGCGTACGAGCTGGTTGCGCCAATTCTGACTAAAATTGCAGCCGTTGCTGAAGATGGCGAGCCGTGTGTGACCTATATCGGTCCGGATGGTGCTGGTCACTATGTGAAAATGGTGCACAACGGCATCGAATACGGCGATATGCAGCTGATTGCAGAGGCATACTCCCTGCTGAAAGGCGGCCTGAATCTCTCTAACGAAGAGCTGGCTGAAACCTTTACCGAGTGGAATAAAGGCGAGCTGAACAGCTACCTGATCGACATCACCAAAGATATCTTCACTAAAAAAGATGAAGAGGGTAAATACCTGGTTGATGTGATTCTGGATGAAGCTGCGAACAAAGGTACCGGTAAATGGACCAGCCAGAGTTCTCTGGATCTGGGCGAACCGCTGTCTCTGATCACCGAATCTGTCTTTGCGCGTTACATCTCTTCTCTGAAAGAGCAACGCGTCGCGGCATCTAAAGTGCTGTCTGGCCCTCAGGCTAAACCAGCCGGTGACAAAGCTGAGTTCGTTGAGAAAGTGCGTCGTGCACTTTACCTGGGTAAAATCGTTTCTTACGCGCAGGGCTTCTCTCAGCTGCGTGCGGCGTCAGACGAGAATAACTGGGATCTTAACTACGGAGAAATCGCGAAGATCTTCCGCGCGGGTTGCATCATTCGTGCACAGTTCCTGCAGAAAATCACCGATGCCTATGCTGAAAACGCCGGTATCGCCAACCTTCTGCTGGCACCGTACTTCAAAAAGATTGCGGACGAGTACCATCAGGCGCTGCGTGACGTGGTCGCTTACGCAGTACAGAACGGTATTCCGGTTCCAACCTTCTCCGCTGCGGTGGCATACTACGATAGCTATCGTGCTGCCGTGCTGCCTGCCAATCTGATTCAGGCGCAGCGTGACTACTTCGGTGCGCATACCTACAAGCGTACGGATAAAGAGGGTGTCTTCCATACCGAATGGATGGAATGAGTTAACTCTCTGCAATAACATCAACCCGGAGCTCGTCTCCGGGTTTTTTTATGCAAAAAATGCCGCGCAATAATCGAAGTAGTCTGAATCTCGTCCCGCTCGTAATGATTACTCCTGGTTTGCCTTGACAGTGTTGTTTGCCAGGAGGTACAAAGCCCAACAGTTATGTTTATCGCGATGGTCTGGCGGCCATCAGTACAGTTAACTAAAAGAAGTCATTAGCGAATGAAAATAACAATTTCCGGAACAGGGTATGTCGGTCTTTCAAACGGCATTTTGATTGCTCAGAACCATGAAGTGGTTGCACTTGATATCGTGCAGGCCAAAGTGGATATGCTCAATGAGAAGAAATCGCCGATCGTCGACAAAGAAATCCAGGATTATCTCAGCAACAAAACGCTGAATTTCCGCGCCACGACGGATAAAGAAGATGCATACCGCGATGCGGATTACGTCATTATTGCCACGCCTACTGACTACGATCCAAAAACCAACTATTTCAACACCTCAACCGTCGAAGCGGTTATCAAAGATGTTATCGGCATTAACCCTGATGCAGTAATGGTTATCAAGTCGACGATCCCGGTTGGTTTTACCAAATCCATCAAAGAAAAATTTGGTATTGATAATATCTTCTTCTCGCCAGAGTTCCTGCGTGAAGGGAGGGCGCTTTACGATAACCTGCACCCATCCCGTATCGTGATTGGCGAGCGTTCCGAGCGTGCAGAGCGTTTTGCTGCGTTGCTTCAGGAAGGCGCAATCAAAAAAGATATTCCGGTGCTGTTCACCGATTCCACCGAGGCAGAAGCGATTAAGCTTTTCGCTAACACCTATCTGGCCATGCGCGTGGCTTACTTCAACGAGCTGGACAGCTATGCCGAGAGTTTAGGTCTGAATACCCGTCAGATCATCGAGGGCGTATGTCTCGACCCGCGTATCGGTAACCATTACAACAACCCTTCATTCGGTTACGGCGGCTACTGTCTGCCAAAAGATACCAAGCAGCTGCTGGCAAACTATCAGGCAGTGCCGAACAACCTGATTTCTGCCATTGTGGATGCCAACCGCACGCGTAAAGACTTCATCTCGGATTCTATTCTCGCTCGTCAGCCAAAAGTGGTGGGCGTGTATCGCCTGATCATGAAGAGCGGTTCCGATAACTTCCGCGCTTCTTCCATTCAGGGGATCATGAAGCGTATTAAGGCGAAGGGCGTGCAGGTCATTATTTATGAACCGGCGATGCAGGAAGATGAGTTCTTCCATTCGCGTGTGATCCGCGATCTGGATGCGTTTAAGAAAGAAGCGGATGTAATTATCTCCAACCGTATGGCGGAAGAGCTGGCGGACGTGAAAGATAAAGTCTATACCCGCGATTTGTTCGGCAGCGACTGATCAAAATCGTGATATAAAAAACCCGGCGCTGTGCCGGGTTTTTTGTTTTTAAACGTTATAGAAGTTGCGGTACCAGTCGACGAAGTTTTTCACTCCTTCTTTGACTGAGGTTTGTGGTTTAAACCCAATAACGTCATACAGCGCTTTGGTGTCCGCACTGGTCTCCAGCACGTCCCCCGGCTGGATCGGCATCATATTTTTCACCGCTTCTTTCCCCAGCGCCTCTTCAAGCGCGGTAATGTAATCCATCAGTTCGACAGGTGAGCTGTTACCGATGTTATACACGCGATACGGGGCAGAGCTGGTTGCTGGCGAACCGGTTTCGACTGTCCAGTCGGCATCGGCCTGAGGAATAACGTCCTGTAGGCGAATAATCGCCTCCGCAATATCATCGATATAGGTGAAGTCGCGCTTCATCTTGCCGAAGTTGTATACGTCGATGCTGTTGCCTTCAATCATGGCTTTGGTGAATTTGAACAGCGCCATGTCCGGTCTGCCCCATGGGCCATACACGGTAAAGAAGCGCAGGCCAGTGGTAGGCAGATTGTACAGATGCGAATAGGTATGCGACATCAGCTCATTGGCTTTTTTGGTTGCCGCATACAGGGAAACCGGATGGTCTACGGAGTCGTCAGTAGAAAACGGCATCTTACGGTTGAGGCCGTAAACAGAGCTGGATGACGCATACAGGAGATGCTGAACCTTGTTGTGGCGACAGCCTTCCAGCACGTTAAGGTGACCTACCAGGTTAGCATCTGCGTAGGCATGCGGGTTTTCCAGCGAGTAACGCACGCCCGCCTGTGCGGCAAGATGGATCACGCGGTCAAAGTTCTCATTGGCGAAGAGCGCAGCCATGCCCTCGCGGTCCGCTAAGTCCAGCTTGTGGAAGGTGAAACTCCCGGATTTGAGCAGTTCGAGGCGAGCGAGCTTGAGGTTAGGGTCATAGTAATCATTCAGATTATCAATCCCAACAACTTCATGCCCTGCATCAAGCAGGCGCTTGCTGACATGAGAACCGATAAAGCCCGCCGCGCCCGTTACCAGAAATTTCATAGCTTCCCTCATTCACAGTGTTCTTGTTGATGTCCCAGGACATCAGAATCCGTCTATGATAGCGCGTTGCTCTTCACATACATAACCCATCTTTCCGATATAACTCATCGGATTCTTATAGAATTTTCTACAACAAGAGATACACTATGGAAACAAGATTATTTTTGCCCTTTTTCATCTGTTAGGGATTGTATGACGCAGAACAACGATAGCCTGGTCAATCGCAGCAATGACCCGGAGCAAATTGATTTACTTGATTTAGTAGTACAACTATGGCGCGGTAAGTGGGTAATTGGAGCGTTTATTGCTGCTTTTATTGTTCTCGCTGTTGCATACATCACTGTTGCTAAAGAAAAATGGACTTCATCCGCCATCATTTCCCAGCCTGATGCGGCGCAAATTGCCACCTATGCAAACGCGTTGAACATCCTTTATGGCGGTGCCGCACCTTCTATGTTGGACATTCAGAATCGCGCCATTGGCCGTTTCAACTCTTCCTTCTCCGCATTAGCGCAGGCGCTTGATAATCAGGAAGATCCGGAGAAACTTACTATCGAACCGACCGTGAAAGGCCAGGCATTACCCTTAACCGTTAGCTATCAGGGTGAATCGGCTGAGGCTGCACAGAAGCAACTGGCGCAGTATATTCAGCAGATCGATGAGCAGACGGCTAAAGAACTGGCGCTTGACCTAAGAGACAACCTCAAGCAGCAGATTACTACATTGAACGATTCCCTCAAAAATGAGGAGAAAGTCGTACAGGAGCAAAAAGATCTGCGTATCAAGCAGATTTCAGAGGCGCTTAAAAACGCAGAAGCCGCAAAAATTAGCACACCGCAGCTTCAGCAAACTCAGGATGTGACCCAGGAAACGATGTTTCTGTTAGGTACTGTTGCCCTCAAATCAATGGTTGATAACGAAGCATCTCGCCCGCTGGTGTTCTCTGGCTCTTACTATCAGACCAAAAAGAATTTACTGGATATTCAGAATCTCAACGTTAATCCTGATACCATTCATGTCTATCGTTACGTTATGAAACCGGACCTTCCTTTCCGCCGTGATAGCCCTAAAAAGGCTGTAACCCTCATCCTCGCGATACTGCTTGGTGGTGTTATTGGTTCTGCTGTCGTCCTTGGCCGCAATGCGCTGAGAAAATACAACCCAAGAGCCTGATTTACAAACAAAAAAGACCGGGTCGCCCCTTATGCCGATCTTTTAAGGATCGGTTGACCGATCCAGTGGCTGGTGTAAAAAGGGTTCATGTCTCTTCATGGACCCTTTTAAAATGGAACTTTCTCAGGCTCCCGGTAATATACATCTCACCGCACCGGAACGTGCCTGTTCCCTTTCCGAACTCATCCACGCAGACCTTATCCGGGAAGCCTTCAGGCTGACCGATACTGTGACGCTCCGTAAACGTAAACTCCCATTGAATCAATTGCATGGCTTGTTGTCGGCATGTCTGTTTTCTGTGACAGGCCGATGACCGATATTGTTAATCTCATGGATATCACTGACCGTTCGGGCGCGCCATTCACCGCACGAAGCGCCGTTATCCAGCGCCGCAAAAAGCTCGGCGAGGGGGCTGTCCGGGAGCTTTTGATATCACGCAGCAATACTGGAACCAGCAGGTGTCACACCCGCAATGGCACGGACTGTACCTGTTTGCGATGGATGGTGTGGTCTGGAGAACGTCTGACACGCGGGAGAACAGCGAAGCGTTCAGCAAACACGGCAACCAGCACAGCGAAGGCAACTATCCGCAGGTGCGCATGGTCTGTCTAATGGAGCTCAGCAGCCATCTGATTAACGCCAGCGCTTTCGACAGTGAGAGCGTCAGCGAAATGCGTCTGGCGGCACAGTTAACGGACCGGGTACCGGATAACAGTATCACCCTGTTCGACAGGGGATATTACTCCCCGGGGCTGCTGCATCACTGGCAGCACGCCGGAGAGAACCGGCACTGGCTGCTGCCCCTGATAAAGAATACCCAGTATGAGGTCGTGTGCCGTCTGGGGAGGGGTGACGAGCGGGTGAAGCTGAAAACGAGCCCGCTGGCCCGGAATCAATGGCCGGGACTGCCGGAAGAGGTCACTGCCAGACTTCTGAGCCGGAAAGTGGACGGAAAGGAGTAGAAAAGTCCTCACGTCTCTGGAAGGCCCCTGTCGTTATCCGGCGGGTGCGGTGAGCGAGCTGTACCGTCACCGTACGAACAGGCGAGATGGCTGGTATTACCGGGAAGACGGGAGCGTAGTTACCCGAGAGAGCTCAGGGTGAAGGGCAGGAATTACCCGGATAAAAAAACTGCTGGTCACCTTAAGTGACCAGCATTAGGGTTTCCCCGGTCTTTTTTTATTTATGCCGTTTCCGCAGATTCTCAATCACCGTCGTTAAATCCAACTCCTGATCCTGAAGCAGCACCAGCAGGTGATACATTAAATCCGACGCTTCGTTCGTCAGCTCCTCACGGTCATGCACAGTGGCCGCCAGCGCCGTTTCAACGCCTTCCTCACCCACTTTCTGCGCAATACGTTTGGTGCCGCTGGCGTACAGCTTCGCCGTGTACGAGCTCTCGGGATCCGCTGATTTACGCTCTGCCAGCAGCTGTTCCAGCTGATAGAGGAACAGCCACTGGTGGCTCGCCTCGCCGAAGCAGCTGCTGGTGCCTTTGTGGCAGGTCGGCCCAATCGGGTTGACCAGCACCAGCAGGGTGTCGTTGTCGCAATCTGGCGTAATGCTGACCACATTCAGGAAGTGACCTGAGGTTTCTCCTTTCGTCCACAGGCGCTGTTTGGTGCGCGAGAAAAACGTCACCTTGCCGCTGTCGATCGTTTTTGTCAGTGCCTCCTGGTTCATGTATCCCAGCATCAGCACTTCGCCTGAAACGGCATGCTGTACAACCACCGGCAGTAATCCGTCAGTTTTTTCCCAGTCCAGCTGCGCCTGTTGTTGCTCTGTTAACATACCCTGATCTCCACGCCCTGGTCGGCCAGGTACGTTTTTAACTCACCAATATTGATAATCTGTTTGTGGAACACGGAAGCGGCCAGCGCGCCGTCTACGTTCGCATCGCGGAAGGCTTCAAGGAAGTGTTCCATGGTGCCCGCGCCGCCGGAGGCAATCAGCGGAACCTGGCAGACCGCGCGCACTTTTTTCAGCTGCCCGAGGTCGTAACCGTTACGAACGCCGTCCTGGTTCATCATGTTCAGCACGATTTCACCCGCACCGCGTTTTTGCACTTCCTGCACCCAGTCCAGCGTCTCCCATTGGGTGACGCGCGTGCGGCTTTCATCGCCGGTGTACTGGTTAACGTGATATTTTCCCGTTGCGGCATCAAACCAGGTGTCGATCCCCACGACAATGCACTGCACGCCAAAGCGATCCGCCAGACGCGTAATCAGCTCCGGGTCGGCCAGGGCAGGGGAGTTAATGGAAATTTTGTCCGCACCGAAAGAGAGAATTTTCGCCGCATCGTCAGCAGATTTAATCCCGCCCGCCACGCAGAAGGGTATATCAATCACCTCTGCCACGCGCGCCACCCAGCTTTTGTCCACCACACGGCCATCGCTGGAGGCGGTGATATCGTAAAATACCAGTTCGTCTGCGCCTTCTTCGGCATAGCGTTTAGCCAGGGGAACGATGTCGCCAATGATCTCGTGGTTGCGGAACTGCACGCCTTTTACAACCTGACCATCACGCACGTCCAGGCAGGGAATTATCCGTTTTGCCAGCATTGAATCGCCTCCTTCACCGTAAATTTGCCTTCCAGCAGCGCGCGACCCACGATCACGCCGCGTACACCGGTTCCGCGCAGAGCGGCGATATCCGCCAGGTCGCCGATACCACCAGAGGACTGAAACGCCACCTGCGGATAACGCGCGCAAACCTCTTCATACAGCGAGACGTTAGAGCCTGCGAGCGTGCCATCGCGTGAAATATCCGTGCACAGCACATGCTTTAGCCCTACGGGGAGATACATCTCAACCAGCTCTTCCAGCGTCACGCCGGAGTTTTCCTGCCAGCCGCTGACCGCGACCTGCTTGTTACCCTGTTCGTCAATGCGCACATCCAGCGCCAGCACCAGCGCATCCGCGCCGAAGCGGCGGAACCAGCCCTTGACCGTCTCAGGATCTTTCACAGCGGTCGAACCGACTACCACGCGCGCCACGCCCGCGTCCAGTAAGGCGGTAACATCGGCTTCCGTACGCACGCCGCCGCCCACCTGCACCGGGACGTCCACGCCAGCCACCAGTGTTTTAAGCAGCGGGATCTGGCGCTTCGCCGGATCTTTCGCGCCGGTCAGATCGACCAGGTGCAACACCTCAGCGCCTTCAGCGGCGTAAGCCTGTAACCGCGGCAGCGGGTCGTTGCCATAGTCGCGCTGCTGCCCGTAATCACCCTGATGGAGACGAACAACCGTGCCGTCAATTAAATCTAAAGCGGGAATTATCATCACATCTCCAGGAAATTTTTCAGCAGCTGCGCACCGGCGGCGCCGGAGCGTTCCGGGTGAAACTGCACGCCGTAAAAGTTATCTTTCTGCACTGCGGCGGTGAACGCCTCGCCGTAATTGCACTGGGCGATGGTGTAGGTATTCACGGGCATGGCGTAGCTGTGGACGAAGTAGAAGTACGCGCCGTCTTCGATTCCCTGGAACAGCCTGTTGCCCGCCTTCGGATAAACGCGGTTCCAGCCCATGTGCGGCAGCGGCAGGCCGTGGTCGGTCATTTTCGGCACGTCTTCTTCTATAATGCCCAGCAGATCGACGCCGTTGCTCTCTTCGCTGCGGCGGCCAAGCAGCTGCATGCCGAGGCAAATGCCCAGCACCGGTTGAGTACAGGCTTTGATGAGATCCACCAGCTCGCGCTCGTGGATCTGATCCATCGCCGCCTGGGCGGTGCCTACGCCCGGCAGAAAGAGTTTATCCGCGCGCAGCACCACGTCCGGGTCGCGGCTCACCACCGGCTCGTAGCCGTGGCGCATAATCGCCGACTGTACGGAGTTCAGGTTGGCGCATCCGGTGTCCAGAATCACCACGTTCATTACAGCACTCCTTTCGACGAGGGAAGGGCGTCACCTTCCACGCGGATCGCCTGGCGCAGGGTACGGCCAAAGGCTTTGAACAGGCTCTCGACGCGGTGGTGATCGTTTTTGCCTTTGGTTTTCAGGTGCAGCGTCAGGCCCATAGTGTAAGAAAGCGAGCGGAAGAAGTGCTCCACCATCTCGGTGCTGAGATCGCCCACGCGCTGGTAGGTGAAGTCGGCTTTATATTCCAGGTGCGGACGCCCGGAGATATCCATCGCGCAGCGCGCCAGGCACTCGTCCATCGGCAGAACAAAGCCGAAGCGGTTGATGCCGCGTTTGTCGCCGAGCGCCAGCTTCAGGGCTTCGCCCAACGCCAGGCCGGTATCTTCCACGGTGTGGTGATCGTCGATATACAGGTCGCCCTTAACGGCGATCTCCATGCGGAAGCCGCCGTGCGTGGCGATTTGATCCAGCATATGGTCGAAGAAACCGACGCCGGTGTGGATCTTGCTGCCGCCTTCGCGATCGAGCCAGACCTTCACGTCGATCTGCGTCTCTTTGGTGTTGCGTTCAACGTGGGAATAGCGGTCGCGTCTGGTGAGCTGCTCGCCAATCATCGCCCAGTTTAGCGTGTCGCGGTTATAGCGCAGACCCGCAATGCCCATGTTTTCCGCCAGCGTGATATCCGTGACGCGATCGCCAATCACATAGCTGTTGGCTTTATCCAGCGCCTCTTCAGCCAGATAACGTTCAACAAGCTTCACTTTTGGCTTGCGGCAGTCGCACTCGTCGGCAGGCATATGCGGGCAGATCAGCACCTCGTCGAAGGCGATGCCCTGCGAGGTCAGCACCTGCATCATCAGGTTTTGCGGGCCGTCAAAGTCCGCCTGCGGGAAGCTGTCGGTGCCCAGACCGTCCTGGTTGGTGATCATTACCAGCTTATAGCCTGCTTTCTGAAGCTTCAGCAGCACCGGGATCACGCCGGGTTCAAACGCCAGCTTGTCGAAACGATCGACCTGAAAATCGCTGGGTGGCTCCGAGATGATGGTGCCGTCACGATCGATAAAGAGATACTTCTGACTCATACTTTCTCCGCTTTCAGGGCGTCAATCACGCGCTGGCTCTCCGCGCGGGTGCCGACGGTAATACGCAGGCAGCCGCTCAGGGTAGGTTGTTTATTCTGGTCTCGTAAGATAATGCCCTGATCCCACAACGATTTAAATATCGCGCTTGAGGCGGTGAAGCGCACCAGGATGTAGTTGGTCTCCGAGTCGAACACCTGCTCCACGCACGAAATCGTTTTCAGGGCATCGACTAGATATTGACGCTCCTCCAGGATCAGCGCCACACGCTCGCGCATCGCGCTGATGCCCTGCGGGGCCAGCGCCTGTGCCGCAATATCGGCAACCGGCGTTGAGAGCGGATACGGGGCGATCACTTTCAGCAGCAGGTCGATAACCGCTTTATTTGCCAGCGTAAAACCGCAGCGAAGACCGGCGAGAGCGAAGGCTTTCGACAGGGTACGCAGCACGACGAGATGCGGATACTCTTCAAGCCAGCCTGCCAGTGTCGCCTGCGGGCAGAACTCAATGTAGGCTTCGTCGGCCACAACCAGCGCTTTGCCGCGCGTCATTTCCAGCAGGGAACGGATATCCTGCGGATTGATAATCTGCCCGGTCGGGTTGTTCGGGCTACAGACAAACACCACCTTCACGCCGTCGAGGTTATCGGCGATGCCCTGCAAATCCAGCTGCCAGTTGTCGAGCGCCTGTACGTTGCGGCAGGCCACGCCAAAGGTTTCGGCGCTGACGCTGTACATCCCGTAGGTGGGCTGGCAGTACATCACCGCGTCTTTACCCGGCTCGCAGAAGGCGCGGATCAGCAGCTCAATCCCTTCATCCGCCCCACGGCTGACCAGTACCTGCTCAGGCTTCACGCCTGCATACTGCGCATAGTTCTCGATCACCGCTTTCGGCTGACACTCCGGGTAGCGGTTCAGCGTCTGCTGCGAGAGCTCAAAGGCCACCGCCGTGGGATATTCGTTGGCATTCAGCCAGACGTCGCCGTTCCCGCCCAGACGACGCGCAGACTGATAGGGCGTCAGGCGACGGACATTTTCGCGGGCTAATTCTTCAATGTTCATGCTTGCTCCTTCAGGGCGGCAACGCGCAGCGTCACGGCATTTTTGTGGGCAGTCAGGCGCTCGGCGGCGGCCAGGGTTTCGATGGTCGACGCCAGCGAGGCAAATCCCTCGCGAGAGAGTTCCTGCACGGTCATGCGCTTCTGGAAATCCGCCAGCCCCAGGCTGGAGCAGGTTGAGGTATAGCCATACGTGGGCAGCACGTGGTTGGTGCCGGAGGCGTAATCCCCGGCGGATTCCGGTGACCAGTCCCCGAGGAACACCGAGCCTGCGCTGGTTATGCTGTCGACCAGATCGCGCGCGTTACGGGTCTGAATAATCAGGTGCTCCGGCCCGTACTGATTGGAGATGGCGATGCACTGGTCGATATCGCGAGCCACAATCAGTCGGCTGGCCGATAGCGCCTGACGCGCCGTTTCCGCACGCGGCAGGTCGGCCAGCTGACGCTCAACGGCCTCGCCCACGCGTTTTGCCATATCGGCATCTGGCGTCAGTAAAATCACCTGCGAGTCAGGGCCGTGCTCGGCCTGCGAGAGCAGGTCAGAGGCCACGAAATCCGGTGTAGCGCCGCTGTCGGCAATCACCAGCACTTCAGACGGACCGGCAGGCATATCAATCGCCGCGCCGTCCAGACGCTGACTGACCTGGCGCTTCGCTTCGGTAACGTATGCGTTACCCGGGCCAAAGATTTTGTCGACTTTGGGAACAGACTCCGTCCCGAACGCCAGGGCGGAAATCGCCTGCGCGCCGCCCACTTTATAGATCGCCTGCACGCCGCACAGCTTCGCCGCATACAGGATCTCATCGGCGATCGGTGGCGGAGAGCAGAGCACCACCTTTTGACAACCGGCGATACGTGCCGGGGTGGCCAGCATCAGGACGGTCGAAAACAGCGGGGCAGAGCCGCCAGGAATATAGAGGCCAACGGACGCCACCGGGCGCGTCACCTGCTGGCAGCGCACGCCGGGCAGGGTTTCCACATCCACCGCCTGCAATTTCTGCGCGGTGTGGAAGGTATCAATATTTTTCACCGCGACGGCCATCGCCTGTTTGATCTCATCCCCAAGGCGGCTTTCCGCCCCGGCGATCTCCTGTGCGGTGACCTGTAACGCGTCGACCTCAGTTTTATCAAACTTCGCGCTGTACTCGCGCAGCGCGTCGTCTCCGCGGGCTTTGACGTTATCGAGGATCTCCGCCACGGTGCGGGTGATGCTCTCTGAGGCGGAAATTGCCGGGCGCATCAGCAGCTCACGCTGTTGCGCGTCGCTACAGGTATTCCAGTCGATGATTGTGTTAAAGCTCATGGTCGTTACTCCATCATCTTCTCAATTGGCAGCACCAGAATAGAACTCGCGCCCAGCGCCTTCAGTTTTTCCATCGTTTCCCAGAACAGGGTTTCGCTGCTCACCATGTGCATCGCCACGCGCTGCTGGTCGCCCGCCAGCGGCAGAATGGTTGGGCGTTCAGCGCCCGGCAGCAGGGCAATCACTTCGTCCAGGCGCTCGGTCGGCGCGTGCATCATGATGTATTTGGATTCACGCGCCTGAATCACGCCCTGAATGCGGGTCAGCAGTTTGTCGATGAGCTGCTGTTTGGCATCGGCCATCTCGCCGTCGCGCTGGATAAGGCACGCTTTGGAGCGGTAGATCACCTCCACTTCGCGCAGGCCGTTGGCTTCCAGCGTGGCGCCGGTGGAGACGAGGTCACAGATGGCATCGGCCAGGCCCGCACGCGGCGCCACTTCAACAGAGCCGTTCAGCAGACAAGATTTAAACTGCACGCCTTTTTGATCGAGGTAACGCTTCAGCAGGTGAGGGTAAGAGGTGGCGATACGTTTGCCGTTCAGCGCGGCCGGGCCATCCCAGGCTTCATCAACCGGCGTGGCCAGCGACAGGCGGCAGCCGCCGAAGTCCAGACGACGCAGGGTAAAGTAGCGCGGATCTTCGCCCTGCGCGCGGCGGGTTAATAACTCTTCTTCCAGTACGTTTTCGCCGATGATGCCGAGGTCAACGACGCCATCCATCACCAGGCCCGGAATATCGTCATCACGTACGCGCAGAATGTCGATCGGCATATTTTCAGCCAGGGCGATCAGGCGCTGGGTGTGCAGGTTGATTTTAATCCCGCAGCGGGCCAGCAGTTCGCGTGAATCATCGCTTAAACGGCCTGATTTTTGAATAGCTATGCGTAAACGTGAGTTATCTAACATTCTGTGTTCCTCGTTAACCTGTTTTAACCTGTCTGAATGCGGTCCAAAAAAAAGCCCCCGGAAGAAGATCTTCCGGGGGCTTTTTCATGCGTTCATGCACCACTGGAAGATCCAAACGTCTTCCAGCACACATCGCCTGAAAGACTAGTCAGGATGATGGTGATGATGGTGGTTTTTAAAAGGAACGCGTGTCATATAAATTCTCGTTGAATGCTTATGCATTTGATGTCTTTTAACCTAAACCAGTTGTACGCCATAAAGCAAGGGCTTTTTTTGATCATTAATTCATTTCATATTGATGGTATGAATTGTGCGTTCCATAAGGCTGGCGTAGCCTTATAACAGGCGTCGTTATGCGGAGAATGTCATGAAAAAGGTCGCGATTGTCGGATTAGGGTGGTTAGGAATGCCACTGGCGATGTCATTAGCCGCGAAAGGCTGGCAGGTGACAGGGAGTAAGACCACGCGGGACGGGGTTGAGGTGGCGCGCATGTGCGGCATTGATGGTGTCGAGCTGCGTCTCGAACCCGAGCTTATCTGCGATACCGACGAGCTGGATGAACTGATGAATGTGGACGCGCTGGTCATTACCTTACCGGCGCGGCGCAGCGGGCCGGGCGAGACGTTTTACCTGCAGGCGGTGCAGGAGATTGTCGACAGCGCCCTGGCGCACCATATTCCGCGTATCATTTTCACCAGCTCGACCTCCGTCTATGGCGATATCGACGGTACGGCGAAAGAAAACACCGAGCGCCGTCCGGTAACCGCCAGCGGACGGGTACTGAAAGAGCTGGAAGACTGGCTGCACAATCTGCCTGGCACGCAGGTGGATATTTTACGCCTCGCCGGGCTGGTGGGGCCGGGGCGTCATCCGGGACGCTTCTTTGCCGGTAAATCCGCGCCGGATGGTCAGCACGGCGTTAACCTTGTACACCTTGAAGATGTTATCGGTGCAATAGAGCTGCTTTTACAGGCTCCGAAAGGGGGGCACATCTATAATATATGTGCGCCTTCGCATCCGCCACGCAGCACCTTTTATCCGCTGATGGCGCGCCAGCTGGGTCTGGCGCCGCCGGTGTTCAGTGAGGCGCAGGGGGAGCGCAAAGGCAAAATTATTGATGGCAATCGTATTTGCCATGAACTGGGATTTGAATATCAGTATCCCGATCCGCTGGTTATGCCCATGGAATAATTGCGCCGGCGGAGGCCATCGCACACCGCAAGGGGGCGAAGATGAAACCGCTGCTGGATGTTCTTGTTATTCTGGATGCGCTGGAAAAAGAGGGGAGCTTTGCCGCCGCCTCGGCGAAGCTCTATAAAACCCCTTCAGCTCTGAGCTACACCGTGCAGAAGCTCGAGAGCGATCTTAATATTCAAATCCTTGACCGCACTGGCCATCGCGCGCGTTTCACCCGTACTGGGCAGATGCTGCTGGAAAAAGGGCGTGACGTGCTGCATACGGTTCGCGAGCTGGAAAAACAGGCCGTCAAACTTCATCAGGGCTGGGAAAATGAGCTGGTGATTGGGGTTGATGATACTTTCCCTTTTTCGCTGCTTACCCCGCTTATTGAGGCGTTCTATCAGCGCCACAGCGTCACCCGGCTGGTTTTTATCAATGGCGTGCTGGGCGGTTCCTGGGAGGCCCTGACGCAGGGCAGGGCGGATATCATCGTTGGAGCGCTGCATGAGCCTCCTCAACTGAGTGAATTTGGTTTTGCGCGGCTGGGTGTTCTGGAGCAGGTTTTTGCCGTTGCGCCTCACCACCCGCTGGCGAATGAACCGGAGCCTGTTACCCGACGCGTCATTAAAAACTATCGCGCCATTGTGGTTGGAGATAGTTCTCGCCCCGAGTGCGGCATTTCATCGCAGCTGCTGGATGAGCAGGAGGCCATCACCGTTTTTGATTTTAAAACCAAGCTGGAACTGCAAATAAGCGGCCTGGGGTGCGGCTACCTTCCCCGTTATTTAGCACAGCGCTTTATTGAAAGCGGCGCGCTGGTGGAAAAACAGGTTTTAGCGCAGAGCAGTAACGAATCGGTATGGGTGGGCTGGAATGAACAGACCGCCGGGCTTGCCAGCGCCTGGTGGCGAGACGAAATTTTAGCAAATAGTGCTATCGCGACAGTTTACACTCAGGCAGGTGATGGGAAATCAACCAGTTAGTAAAATTAATTTATGGGCAGGTTTCTCAATGTATTGCCTTTTGTATCTGGAATAGGGCAAAATGCCGCCGCTGCAAACAAATGAATAATCGACGATATAAAAGGCGTCGGTTATTTTTTTTTGCATGTACGAAACGAAACTAAAAACCAAGAGGCCGGGCTTCGTACCGGATAGATATTTACTAAAATCCGACAGTTGTTGTCGCTGAGGAAGAAAGAAATGGGGCAATTTTTCGCTTACGTGGCGGTTATCACCGTAAAGGAGAATAACTATGTCGCATAACGCAACTCCAAACACCTCTCGCGTGGAATTACGTAAAACGCTTACGTTGATTCCGGTTGTTATGATGGGCCTTGCCTATATGCAACCGATGACGCTGTTCGATACATTCGGTATCGTATCAGGCCTTACTGACGGTCACGTTGCAACGGCGTACGCCTTTGCACTGGTCGCCATTCTCTTTACAGCGCTGAGCTACGGTAAACTGGTTCGCCGTTTCCCGTCCGCAGGCTCTGCGTACACCTATGCTCAGAAATCCATTAGCCCGGCTGTTGGCTTTATGGTGGGCTGGTCATCACTGCTGGACTACCTGTTCATGCCGATGATCAACATTCTGCTGGCAAAAATTTACTTCGAAGCGCTGGTACCTTCCGTACCGTCGTGGATCTTCGTTGTGGCGCTGGTGGCCTTTATGACCATCTCTAACCTGCGCAGCATCAAGACCGTGGCTAACTTCAACACCCTGATCGTGATCCTTCAGATGGGGATTGTTGCGGTTATCGTTGGGCTGATCATCTACGGCGTTTCCCACGGTGAAGGCGCAGGTACGCTGACCAGCACCCGTCCGTTCTGGTCTGAAGGTGCGCACGTTGTGCCGATGATCACCGGGGCGACTATCCTGTGCTTCTCGTTCCTGGGCTTCGACGGTATCTCTTCTCTGTCTGAAGAGACCAAAGATGCCGAGCGCGTGATCCCGAAAGCGATTTTCCTGACCGCGCTGATTGGCGGCCTGATCTTCATCGGTGCGTCTTATTTCTTACAGCTGTACTTCCCGGATATCTCTCGCTTTAAAGATCCGGATGCATCGCAGCCTGAAATCATGCTGTACGTGGCGGGTAAAACCTTCCAGTGGGGCGTGCTGATCTTCTCCAGCGTCACCGTACTGGCATCCGGTATGGCAGCGCACGCGGGCGTTTCTCGTCTGATGTACGTGATGGGCCGTGACGGTGTGTTCCCAACTCGCTTCTTTGGTTACGTGCATCCGAAATGGCGTACCCCGGCGTGGAACGTGCTGCTGGTGGGCGCGATTGCCCTGCTGGCAATCAAGTTCGACCTGGTAACGGCCACTGCGCTGATTAACTTTGGTGCGCTGGTGGCGTTCACCTTCGTTAACCTCTCCGTGATTTCGCAGTTCTGGATCCGTGAGAAGCGCAACAAGACGCTGAAGGACCACATCAACTATCTGGTGCTGCCAGTGTGTGGTGCCCTGACGGTGGGCGCCCTGTGGATCAACCTGGAAGAGAGCTCAATGGTTCTGGGTCTGATCTGGGGTGCAATCGGTCTGATTTACCTGGCTTGCGTAACGAAGAGCTTCCGCAACCCGGTTCCTCAGTACGAAGACGTCGCGTAAGACTGTGTCGGGTGGCGGCTATGCTCAACCCGACCTACAGTTTTGTAGGCCGGGTAAGCGTTAGCGCCACCCGGCAAAAAAAAGCCGGAGACATCGCCTCCGGCTTTTTTGTGCCCGCTACTCAGACAATTTCTTGCGCGTACTGGAACAGCACTTTCAGCAGCGCCTGTTTCTCAGCATCCCCTTCATACTGGCCGTAAAGCATCTCCAGCTCCTGGGCATAGCTATTAAGAAACTCAGGCGTAAACATGTTGCGCCGATGCTGTAACCAGCGCTCCTGCTCTGCTTCATCCAGCGTGCCTGGATAGTTGCGCGCACGGTAGTTAAACATCAGCTTCTTAATGCGCGTGTCCGCAAAGGTGATATCCAGCGCGGGCAAATTACGCGGGTCGGTTTGCAGCACGATGTTCATCGCCGCGCGATCGGCATCGCTAAAGAAGCCGTTATAAAGCTGCGCATCCACATTCTCAGACGGCACGAACGGCTCTGCTTCGGCAAAAATGGCGACGACTTTCTCGCGCACCTGCGGGTTGTCGCGCAGCACTTTCAGGTTATCGAGGCAGTGCTGACGGTTAATCCCCAGCCGGTCGGCGTCTTCCGGACGCAGCGTGTTGGCCTGCGCAAGCACCGGGCATTTATTGATGTGCACCAGTTTTACCGGTACGGCTGGCAGGTCACCCAGCGCCTCTTTCGGCGTATAGAGCCGTTCACGTAAGGTGTCGCTGTCGAGCTCAAGCATCGGGGAGATATCCCCGGCAAGATCCACCATGATGACGGCGTTACGGTTGTCCGGATGCCAGGCAAGCGGCGCCACCCAGCTTGTGTTCCCGCGCCACGCGCCGAACATCCCTGAAATATGCACCAGCGGTTTCATCTGCGGCACGTCAATCAGCGTCATCAGCTTTTGCTTGCTGCGATGGCTCAGCAGATACTCAAACAGGCGCGGCTGCGCGGTTTTTACGAGCTTCGCCATAGCGATGGTCGCGTAGACGTCTGCCATCGCGTCGTGGGCGTTGCTGTGCTCGATGCCGTTGGCCCGCGTCAGGTGCTCGAGCCTGAAGCTCGGCAAGCCGTCGTCGTTCTCCGGCCAGTTAATCCCCTCCGGGCGCAGCGCATAGCAGGCGCGCATGATATCCAGCAAATCCCAGCGCGAATTGCGGTTCTGCCAGCTCCAGGCATACGGATCGTAGAAGTTGCGGTAGAAGATATTGCGCGTCACTTCATCGTCAAAACGGATGTTGTTGTAACCCACCACGCAGGTATTGGGCACCGTGAACAGGTCGTGGATGCGACGGGCAAATTCTGCTTCGCTAACGCCTTTATCCCGCGCTTCCTGAGGCGTGATGCCCGTCACCATCACCGCGCCTGGCTGCGGCAGGTAGTCATCGGCGGGTTTACAGTAAAACACCTCGGGTTCGCCGATGACGTTAAATTCGTCATCGGTTCGGATAGCCGCAAACTGCGCCGGTCGGTCCAGCGCCGGATGGGTGCCAAAGGTTTCGTAATCGTGGAACAAAAAAGTCGGGCGCGCGGCAGAGTCAGACACCAGTAATCTCATCCTGTTAAAAATTGACGTCTCTATGGTAAACGATTGGGGTGAGCAGTCCGAATAAAAAGCACCTTCAGGCAAGAAATTTGCGAGATTTGTTCCGAAAAAATCTGCGTGCTGTCACATTTTTTTGCAATTAAGGCAGGTAACGACATCAGAACTCCCGTAAAAAGGTCATCGATTTTTACTGACCTGAGGATATACCGTTGAAACGCCGTCTGTTTATTGCTGTTTCTTTACTCGCTTCGAGTATTTCATCCGCGCTGGCTGCCGAGCCGCTGGATTTTTCACCTCAGCCGCCTGCCATCCAGGCAGGATCCTGGGTATTGATGGATTACACCACGGGTCAAATCTTAACGGCGGGCAACGAACATCAGCAGCGTAATCCGGCGAGCCTGACCAAACTGATGACGGGGTACGTTGTCGATCGTGCCATTGATAGCCACCGCATCAGCCCCGATGACATTGTGACGGTCGGACGTGACGCCTGGGCAAAAGGCAATCCGGTCTTTGACGGTTCGTCTCTGATGTTTCTGAAGCAGGGCGATCGGGTTTCTGTGCGCGATCTCAGCCGCGGCCTGATTGTTGATTCCGGCAATGACGCCTGCGTGGCGCTGGCGGATCACGTGGCGGGCGGTCAGCCGCAGTTCGTCAGGATGATGAATGACTACGTTGAAAAGCTGAACCTGCGCGATACCCACTTCGAAACCGTACACGGGCTGGATGCACCGGGTCAGCACAGCTCCGCTTACGATCTCGCCGTACTTTCCCGCGCCATCATCCACGGCGAGCCTGAGTTCTACCACATGTACAGCGAGAAGAGTCTGACCTGGAACGGCATCACTCAGCAGAACAGCAACGGCCTGCTGTGGGATAAGACCATGAACGTGGATGGTCTGAAAACGGGACACACCTCGGGCGCGGGCTTTAACCTGATCGCCTCCGCAGTGGATGGTCAGCGTCGACTGATTGCGGTGGTGATGGGGGCAGACAGCCCGAAAGGACGTGAAGATCAGGCGCGCAAGCTGCTCCACTGGGGACAGCAAAATTTCGATACGGTGCAGATCCTGCATAACGGCAAAAAAGTGGGAACCGAACGCATCTGGTATGGCGATAAAGAGCAGATCGCGCTGGGCACGGATCAGGATTTCTGGCTGGCATTACCCAAAACGGAAGTGCCGAACATCAAGGCGAAATATGTAATGGATAAAAAAGAGCTGGAAGCGCCGATCGCCGCGCATCAGCGGGTAGGGGAGATCCAGCTGTACGATCGTGACAAGGTGGTAGCGCACTGGCCATTGGTTACGCTGGAGCGCGTTGAAAAGGGCGGCCTTTTCTCCCGCCTCGGCGATTATCTGCATCATAAACTCTAACCTTTTCGGGCAGACTGGCAGTGTTGCGAGTCTGCTCACATAATAAACACTCCTGGTTTGCCGATAATCTCGATTCTGCTTTATAGTGTATATATATACAGTAATAAACGGAGGCAGCATGGACTACAGCATCAGGCAGCAACAGAAACGTACGATCGCTGGCTTTCATCTCGTGGGGCCGTGGGAAAAGACGGTCAAGCAGGGATTTGAACAGCTGGTTATGTGGGTAGATGGACGTCATATTCAGCCGCAGGAGTGGGTGGCCGTTTATTATGACAATCCGGATGACGTGCCGGCAGAAAAGCTTCGCTGCGTTACCGCCGTAACGGTAGCGGACGATTTCACTATCCCTGATAACAGCGAAGGGGTAATGCTGACCGAAATCGCTGCCGGAGAGTATGCTATTGCCGCCGCGCGCGTCGAAAATCATGATTTCGCCACCCCGTGGTATCAGTTCTTCAACTCCCTGCTGGAAGACAGCAAATTCCAGATTGCGCCAAAACCCTGCTTCGAACGCTATCTGAACGATGGCAATGCTGACGGCTACTGGGATATTGAGATGTTTGTACCGGTAGAGCACAAAGTGGGATAATCCTGCGAAACGCAGGGTTTTTCAGCCGGGCGCGATCCACCCGGCTGAAAACACAGTACAATTGTGGTTTGCCGTAGAGCTGGAGACGGGTGTGCGCCCCGACAAGTCATTAACCCCTTTTGAAATTCGGTTATACAAACATTATCGCGTGGTGCACGGTTGCCGCATTGCGCTGGCGTTTGTGCTGACCTTCGTACTGGTTCGTTTGCTGGATATCCCGGAAGGGACGTGGCCGCTGATCACGCTGGTGGTGGTGATGGGGCCGATCTCATTCTGGGGGAACGTGGTCCCTCGCGCTTTCGAACGCATAGGCGGTACCGTTTTAGGCTCGGCGCTTGGGCTTATCGCCCTGAAGCTGGAGCTAATTTCATTTCCGTTCATGTTGCTGTGGTGCGCGGTGGCGATGTTTCTTTGCGGATGGCTGGCCCTCGGAAAAAAACCGTATCAGGCGCTGCTGATTGGCATTACGCTCGCCGTTGTGGTCGGCGCACCGGCGGGCGATATGACCACCGCATTGTGGCGAAGCGGGGACGTGATCCTCGGCTCGTTGCTCGCCATGCTGTTTACCGGCATCTGGCCGCAGCGCGCCTTCCTGCACTGGCGCATTCAGATGGCAAACTACGTCACGGCATTTAACCGGGTCTACCAGGCCGGGTTTTCGCCGAATCTGATTGAGCGTCCGCGGCTGGAAAAGCACCTGCAAAAAATCCTTAATGATGTGGTCAAAATGCGCGGGTTAATTACCCCGGCAAGCAAAGAGACGCATATCCAGAAAGCCATTTTTGAAGCCATTCAAACGGTCAGCCGTAATCTGGTCTGTATGCTTGAACTGCAAATCAATGCCCACTGGGCCTCACGCCCCAGCCATCTTCTGATGCTCAACGCGCATACGCTGAAAGAGACGCAGCAGATGACGCAACAAACCCTGCTGACCATCGCTCATGCACTTTACGAAGGTAACCCACAGCCGATACGGGCGAACAGCGAGCGGCTGAATGACATCGTCATCGAGCTCAAACAGCTGATGAATGAGCGTCAGGGCGACAATGTGTCGGAAACGCCCATCCACGGCTATGTCTGGCTGAGTATGGAGCTGGCGCGACAGCTGGAGTTGTTATCGCAGCTGATTTGCCGGGCACTGCGCAAATAAAAAGCGTATGTGATGCCTGCTGCTTCGATTCAGCAACAATTAGGGTTATGATGGTTTTAAACGATATACTCATTGTCATTCGCAGCCGCTGTCTGTTAAAACGGTTGCATTAACGAATCCGAATCTCACATTATCAGGGGTGTAAAAATGGAAACTACCAAGCCTTCGTTCCAGGATGTTCTGGAGTTCGTCCGCCTGTTCCGCCGCAAAAACAAGCTACAGCGCGAAATCCAGGACGTAGAGAAGAAGATCCGTGACAACCAGAAACGTGTCCTGCTGCTGGACAACCTGAGCGACTACATCAAGCCAGGTATGAGCGTTGAAGCCATTCAGGGCATCATCGCCAGCATGAAGAGCGATTATGAAGATCGCGTTGATGACTACATCATCAAAAACGCTGAGCTGTCCAAAGAGCGTCGCGACATCTCCAAAAAGCTGAAAGTGATGGGCGAAATCAAAAACGTCGACGCTAAAGGCGAGTAATCGCACACTCTGTTGCCCGGTGGCGCTGCGCTTACCGGGCCTACAGTACTGTTATCACGTAGGTCGGGTAAGGTGAAGCCGCCACCCGACAATTTCACGAACGCAAAAAAGCAAAAAGTCTGCTCTAAAAGCAGGCTTTTTAAATTTGGCTCCTCTGACTGGGATCGCCTTTGCCAATAACTGGCTAATAAGTAAGCTAAACCTGAATTCCTTTTCTGTCAAGACCACCAGAATGACCCCCTCTAAGAAATGTATGCACTTGTAAGAAGAAGCAATGCCCATTGGGGGGATAAGGTACAATCGGTACTCTGCCGGTGCATTATGTTTTAGTGATCTGTTACCGTCCTGCATTGCCACAGACAGCTAGCTGATGAAGATATCCACTGCTTGTCTAGAGAAAACTCCAATGCAGTCCATCAGATATACGCAAATTTTTAATCAGGCTGTGAAAAGTGAAATTGATATCCTGAAGGATTTCGGAGAAATCCGAATCAGGGTATAGTAATCTCTGAGTATTAATTAGTAATTGCGTTATGTGGCTTTAACTCATTGATAATAGTGAATAATATTTTTTCAGTATGTTGATGAAAATGCAACTTGATTGAAATTTTTCATAAGGATTCGCTTATGGTTAGGGGATTGTTACTACTTGGAATTATTTTAATAGCAATTATTTTAATGGGGTGCTTCTCTTTTTTACCGGCCTCACAATGGTGGTTTATCAAAAATATCATATCAAATTTTGATTTTGTAAAAGCGCTCCTTTCAATTCTAATATTATCATTGATTACTATATTTTTGTTTTTCGGTATTTTAGAGAGAAAATATTCATTAAAGTTAGAAAAATTAACTTTCGGCGGGTTAAATATTTTATTTGATAGTTCTGACTTGCTATATAAAAGATCTGTTCGCAATTTCCTTGATACTAAAAGAAGTGTGTTCAAAATTGATCCACATTCTGACTCATTTGAGGAGGTTTTTAACTCTTTATATGATATCTATAATTTCATTCGTGTTGAAATAAGAGTGCTGGATGTTAAGCGGAAAAGAGATATGGAGTTGTATCGTATATCTAATAAAATGCTAAAAAAACTGAATCAATTGCTTACCAAACATCAGAATAATTACAGGCGTTGGCATAAGTACATCTCAACAAACGATATTGTATTGACGAGGGATAAGGATTCTAACGGTGAAAATGTTTCTTTAATTTATCATTTAACACCAATTGGAATAATCCAGACTCATTACTATCATTTCAGCCAATTGATGGCTGATTTTGAATGCATTAATAAATTTTTCTGTGAGGAAGTTAGTGTTATTTTTAACATCGATATTGCTAAGTGGGAGGAGTAATGCATAAAACTTTTCTGAGTTATCATCATGCAAACGAACAAGATTTGAAGGACGGAATCATTGAAGCATTTGGTGGTGCGTCATTTATTGACAAGTCCGTAAGTGACGGGGATATCAGCAGTAATGTCAGTGAAGATTACATTATGCGGAAAATTCGGGAGGACTATCTTGGTGACTCTACCGTAACAGTAGTACTCACAGGTACAGAAACTGCCAACAGACCTTTCATTAACTCAGAAGTTCAAGCATCTTTATGGGGGGCGAATCCTGCTGGATTAATCGGTGTAATTAGAGATGAAATATATTCGAGCGTATTTAGCTCTGGTGTATGTAGTGATGTTTTTTGCAATTGCGGCATTGGAATTAGAACCATTGATTGGGGTTATGAACATTATCTCCCTTGGTTAATTAAAAAAAATCATAGCTTTTCAAAAGTCGTCCCTCACTATGAGGATATGGATGTTTATTGCTCACTAGTTAAGTATTCAGATTTTATAGGGAATAGTGAATTTTATATTAACCAGGCATTTGATAAAAGAAATGTTATGGAACCAGCAGCAAAGAAAAATCCCGCGGATGTTCCTGCTATAAGAACTAATATACTATGGTGATTAGATTTTTTTTACGCTAAGATAAATTTAAGGGATCAGATATGTATAATAGCGAAATAATTAAAAGAAAGGTTTTTTTAAGTTACCACCATGATGGTGATCAATATTACTATAATGAATTCTCAAAAAAATTTCATGATGAATATGAGGCTGTAACGGATAATTCCCTTGATCGTCGAGTTGATAGTGAGGATATTGACTATGTCATGCGACGTATTCGTGAGTATTATATCACAGGGACTTCATGTTCTATTGTCTTGGTCGGTAATGAATCATGGGGGAGGAAATATATTGACTGGGAAATTAAAGCGACGCTTGATAAACAACATGGACTTATTGGTGTCCAGTTACCAACATTGTTATCAAATTCTTCTGGACGAGTGAATGTGCCCGCTCGACTCAGTGATAATATTGATTCTGGATATGCACTGTGGGTAAGTTGGGCTAATTTTACAGCTAACATTTCGTCGTGTAGGGGATATATCGAACAAGCCAATTGCCGTAGTAATACTCTGATAAGAAATACTCGTGAACGCCGCTTAAGGAATGCATAATATGCTTGAGACGAATTTAGCAAAACCATTTCTTGTTGTTTATATCATTTGGCACCCGGATTTCGCCGGTGGTGCTGGACTGGCTGAAATATTGCGGGGACACTTTCGTCGGGAACTCTATCAGAACGTTGCTGGAGGAACCGGTTTAAGTGTTATTTTTCGTTCTGAGCCTCTACCTGAAACGGGGAAGCCGTTGCCGATCAATTTTTCAGAATCAGAGACCACCGCAGTCCTTATACTTGCAGAATCATGTATGGCAAATGATCCTGAATGGGGGACTTACCTTCGGGAGCTATCCACGCAGTCGGAAATAGCTGGACTGGGTACACATCTTTTCCCCATTGCTATTGAAGGAGAAGGATTAAATCTTGGACTGGAAGAGCAGGCATTGCGCTGGGACCAATGGATACAGGATGGGAGTAACAATACTGCAAATCTTCATATACGATTGATTAGTGAGCTTACATACGAATTTTGCAGGATGCTGCGCCATTACCTGGAACATCTGAAACAACCAGAAAAAGATGAAGATGATTTGCTTAATTATCTCAAGAAAGTTCAGATATTCCTTAGCCATTCTAAACATGATGAAGATGGAGAGCGGATTGCTCGTTTGATACGTGAGCAATTACATAGTGGACATGGGTTAAGTTCATTCTTTGATGTCCATGATATCCCTGCTGGGCTTCGGTTTCATCAGGTGCTATTGAAACAGCTGGCGCAAAGCGCAGTTGTTGCCATACATACCGACTCTTATTCCTCGCGTGAATGGTGTCGCAGAGAGATTATAGAAGCTAAACGTAATAGTGTACCTTTAGTTGTTGCCAACTGTATTAGCGAATTGGATGAAAGGGGATTTCCTTATATGGGAAATGTCCCCATAGTGAGAATGGATCCCCAGCAGGCTGAACGAATTAATATCATTATTGCACGCCTGCTTGATGAGGTTCTGAAAGATTTTCTGTGGCGTTGTCGTATACAATTGGTTAATACTAAACAAAGTGCAGTGCAGTTTGTTCCACGTGCGCCGGAGTTAATTTCACTTGCTGGTTTAAAGTTCCCCGGTATTGGGCAACCTACAATTGTATATCCTGACCCACCCTTAAGTTCGGAAGAAGAGCGATTATTTGAAGAAGTTAAATCCGGTATCAGGCTTAGAAGTTTTACCGAATGGCTGGCAGAGGGAACATCATGACTTATCGTGAAATGCTTAGTCAGCATATTATTGCAATATCTACATCAGATAGCCCAGATATGCCTGTATTGGGGTTAAGTAAACAGCATTTATATGACGCGATGACAGAAATTGCGCGTCATTTATTAGCCTTGGGAGCCCGGATTGTTTATGGCGGAGATCTACGTGCTAATGGTTTTACTGAACTGTTATTTGAGTTAGTAGCACGCCATAGAAGAGATGCCGATGAGGGGGATGAACGTTCCAGTATATTGAACTATCTTGCATGGCCGGTGCATATGCAAAAAGATGCCAGTGACTTGGAAAGGCTCAGTGCGGACCTGAAAGGAATGGCAAGACTTGTTTTGTTCAATCGGGATGGCGAGCCGTTGCCAATGGCAGAACGAGCCCATTACATAGCAACTATTCCTTCTAATGAAGATTGGGAAATAGGTTTGACAGCAATGCGACATGCTATGTTACAAGACACACATGCCCGTATTATTCTTGGCGGGCAGGTTGATAAGTATAAGGGGGCAATGCCCGGTATAGCAGAAGAGGCTGTATTATCAATTCGTGCTAAACAACCCCTTTTTATTATGGGAGGCTTTGGTGGATGTGCAAAAGATATCACGGAGTCTCTGAATATTGTGGCATCTGACGGAATGCAGCAACGCAACTGGAGAGGGCGGGAAGAATTTGCCGGTTTTTCTTACAAGGATCTGAACAATGGACTTACTGAGTTGGAAAATGTTGTGCTAGCACAGACTCCTCATGTAGATCAGGCTATCGCTATGATTTTGAGAGGGCTTTTTCGATTAGTAAAACGTGGCTGAAAAAAATCTATCGTCCATTTTATGTATCAGCTTAGAATTAATTCGGAACTCTAATGGCGCAGAGCTAAATCTAATCTTACAGACAGTTCTGTGCCGAGAGCGGACGTGTCTATCAGAACGGCTTGCACTATTGTTCGGATATATCAAACCCTCAATTAATCTTCCGACTTTTTCTGTAGTCTTCTGCCATTTTTTTTTGTGCAATCAAGATTTTTCTTTCCTTTTCAGGAAAGAAACTATAATCTAAAAAGTTATCAATTCTTTCTTTAGTGCAAATTCTAATGATGTCAGGTGTGTAATATTCATATATAGGATCGAAATCTCCGTTGACCTTCATCATTATTTCAGCATCTAGTATTCTACGATCTAACTCATTCAAACTTAAATTCAACCAATGCATTAACTCATGAAAACTGTTAATTGGATCTATTTGTTTCCCTGTGTAGTGAGAAACATCAAATGGATAGGTAATCTCTTCATCGATAATTAAGTCGGTAACAATAATGAGAATTACAGCGCATGAAAGGATTTCTCTATCATCAAACATTTCATATCTAAGTTCATATTTTATCCTTGTTTTCTTTGTATGCCCCCAGTATCTAGTGCTAGTTAAAATAGCACGATTCAAAAAAGATTTTAATATATTAGATTGCACAAGATGGTTTGTTTTTTTCTTAAATTCGTCAAGTGTATACAAACTTATATTTGTATGCTTTGTGGCTTCTATTGCACCTGATTGAAAACCTTTTTTTGAAATGATGAAACCTCTATCGGCACCGGTATTTTGAAGCACTGTAAAAAAAGCATGAACAATTTCTTTTGTGACATTACTATTCCAATACTTAGCCTCTACGAACCATTTGAAATCAGTCCCAAGATATTTGGATTCCACTACCACATCTATATTCGAAATTCCTCTTACACCTTCTACTGTAACATTCGTCTTAGCGTTGGCACCTAAATTTTTAAAATGTTCACAAA
The DNA here is from genome assembly GCF_020224095.1 of Enterobacter sp. CCUG 70166. NCBI lineage: Bacteria > Pseudomonadati > Pseudomonadota > Gammaproteobacteria > Enterobacterales > Enterobacteriaceae > Enterobacter > Enterobacter sp. CCUG 70166. The sequence goes on along the minus strand of NZ_NRIQ01000008.1, from coordinate 14,022 downwards.
TCTCTTCTTGGAAATTATACCAATCTGTATCGATATTTTTCTTATGGTTGCTCATTTAAACTTCCTCTTAATGTCTGGTGCATAGTGGGCATGATAGAAGAATGATATCTGTCGAATATTCTGGCGATGTCATACAAGGAATCATCATGCTTATATCTGTCCCAGATAATCGCTTTCTGTTCTGGCTTGTAGTTAATAGACGTTCTTCGTTTCATGGTAACACCCCCCTTGATTAAGGATGGCATTGCATCGATACGTTGAACTCACAGCTCAAAACTGACGATCAGATTTGATTGTACGCTGCCAGAGAAAACAGTCAGTTCAATTTTGAGCTAATAAATTTTATATCTAACAATTTGTTAAATCAGGCAGGTATCACTTACATAAATAAACCGTTTCTCTTACTGATGTATACACCACACTCAATCGAATGTCTTTTTACTGGGCATAACGGTGGAAGCTTTGGGTTTTATTTTGTTTAGAATATTTAATGATGTCTGAGGTACTATTTAACGCCTATCTAAAGAATATAACAGCAAGCTATTTCATGAGTTTTTGTCTAGACTTCCTCCGGGAGAGTAACCGCGATGGTTGAAAAAAATGATAGACTAAAAATATATGGAACACAAAATATGTGCACCTATCAATAAAGTTCTCCAGTTCGCTGATCTACACGTTTATAGAAATCAGAAAAATTGCATGGGTCAGATATAACTGAATTTTTATCACTTCTAAAATCAAATTCAATTCTTTTTATAAGGTTAATGGCTGGTATTGTAGAATTTAAAGGAATCTTTTTATAGTTTCTAATTCTATGATATTCAAGAGAGTCTAAGTCTACTTCAATCGCTTTATTACCGAAATAATAAAAATGATCAGAAATCAACACGTTATTAGAACTAGTATCTCGTTCAAGATTTGTCATGTTAAATGAACCATCAGGATTGCTATGATGAGAATCTTCTTGTATCCATTCATTTTTTTCATTTTGATGGTAGATGTTATCGCCCAGAATTTGTACATGACTACCATTTCTAGCAGGCTTTTTGATAGAAAACCTGGTATCCTCCCAATAAGCATTGAAACTAATTTTTTCTGAAACTTTCATTAATAGGATACATTTTTTTTTAGCTGATTTTAAATTAGCTCCACCAACTCCGAGTATCCAATCACCCACTTTAGCAGACTTTCTAATTCCAGGTTTGCATGTTGCCAAGGTACAACTTCCATGAAATGGATTGGGTGCAAAACCAAAGTCTCTCGTTATTGCATAGACATAAAGGTGAGAGTTAGGCTCAATTAGCATACGACATTCCCACCTTGAACTTTATCACGATCCGTACCATCAGGTTTTTCAAATGAAGTTTTACCTTCTAGTGCGTTGATAATGGCGTCACTTCTCCAGGCCACTATAGAGGTTGCATACTTTTCGAGATTCTCTGGTAATTTTACATCGCCTTTTAAACCATTTTCATATACACCTATGATTGGTTTTCCAAGTTGATGAGCTACTTGAATTTCCCAGTTTACCCAAGGTCTGGTATGCGTTTCTTTCCCGATAACAACTATAACTTGACTAGCCCACCTCATTTTCATTCTAAGTAAACGTGCAATCGTTCTATCACTAAGTTTTTTTTCCTCAACTCGTCGCTGGTTTTCAGGTTTCATTCTGATAGAACTATTACGTAAATGATAACCTTTTGCTGCAGCTAAACGAGAAATCCCATCAACACTAGCGTCATCTTTATGATGATGGCTAACAAAAACATTTTTCTTAATTTCTTTAACCATTTTAAAATCCTTTGTAATTTGCTAATTATAAAATAATTCTATATTATTACTTTGATAATGATACTTTTGTTTCGGTCTTTTATTGTTAAATTTAGTTCGGCATCTTTTATCTATCTCGCATGCACCACTATTTTCCATATCCATTAAGGTGTAAACTCTTTCTTCTTTAGGCAGGAAATGGAATATTTCATCCATGTTCCAGTGTTCATTATATTTTTCTGCGATGTTGTTTTGGTTAATAGTGAACCAGAACAAACACTCTTCGCTATTCATTCCATCTCTATTAGAAAAAATCCAATTAATTCCTCTTTCACAACCAGGGCCTGAAATAACAAAATTCAACTCTGTAAACGGAAAATTGGCTAAGTATGTCAGATCTATGAAAATTTGATATGCTAGAAAATCCCCAATCCCTGAAAATGATTTTAAATTTTCAAAAACTTCAAGCTGATTTCTTGATGATTTTACACCATTAACGATTTTATCTTGGTTATAATAAACAAATTTGATCATTCTAATTACCATGTCATTTTCCGTTGTGCCCTCTATATTTTCTAAGTATTTCCCGAAATTAAACTTCGGACCTCCTAAAATATAGGCTGCACTAAAAAATACATAGCCTGGTTTTTTTATGGATATATTGAGAGTCTTCTCCCTGATTTTTTCATTAATATCACGAATCGTCATATTTGTGAAATCAAAGGGCGCATCAATCTCATTGAATGTATCGCTTTTATTTACCACTCTAAATAGAAATGAATTGAGTATTTTATTATCATAACTCAATTTATCATTGTTTGTTATATTTGTTAATAACCACTTGGTTTCTTTGTCCCATGTTCTTTTAGTATTTACAAATTTATAGTTTCTCAATATCTTGTCTTCTGTCCAATATGGCGGAAGGTTAAGTATCTCTTTCTTGTAATATATAGAGGTTCTCTCTCGTTGATGATAAAACCATTCTCTGATAACAGCTTCATTTAAGATGGGTTTAGCGGTTTTAATTTTCATTTCTCTGACATTACAAAAAAGTTGATCGTTTTTACTGTTCACTAAATAATACCCTTTCGAAAAAGTTTTTAAAACTATCAATTCCGTTCACACTATTGTTAAAATGATAGTCTGATTTTGTTTTGTTCTCATTTACATACTTGTCAATTTCGTATCTTTTATAATTATTATTTTCCCGTTCTATATGAACTATTGTGAATTGATTGTTCTTACACCATGCGAATTCTTCATTTGATCTTATGTCAGTAATTATTATGTTTTTATTCGTCCCTTCATTTTCCTCTAAAACTTTCAACTCTTCTGATAGCATTCTAATAAATATTTTTTCTTCAATTTCCCTTAGTTTGTCTAAGCTCAGCCATATATCTCTTGGTGAATGGTTGATAAAGTCGCCTGTAGGTAAGGCTATATTGAGTGATAACGTTTTCTTTTCAGGGCTATAATCCTTTTCCATCCAAGGGTAAATATGATTGGCCAATTTTTTGAGTTGATCGCTAAATGATAATCTAACAAATTCATAGTTGGATATTAGATAATTAGCAAGAAAATCTTTTCCACTACCCGATATTCCCATGAATGCAATTCTCATAGGCGCTCCTTATTAGAATTATTGAAGTGATTGGAAGTTACGCTTAGATTGAAATCATCGCTTAACTTAGCTGTTAACACTATTGGTTGTTTAAACCTTTCCTGAAAAATATATAATAAAGCTGCTTCTGCATATCCCCAGAGTAAATTTCTTTCAGTTTCTACAAAATGTTCAATAAATATTTTTTTTAGTTTTTCAGTTTCCTTCTCTATTGTGTCTATTTTATATGCATTTTCTGTTATTATTCTTTCAAGGAATAAGACTATATCACAGAATAATGATTTTATATTTGGTAGTGATGGAGGAAATGATATTTCATCATCGTTTATCAAATCTGTCATTTGTTCTTCTTTTCTTTTGTGTATTTCATTGGCTTGTTCTATTCTATCATCATATATATGAAGATTGGTTACTGAATGATGTAAGTATCCTAGTTTAATCTCGCTATCAACTTCCCTCTGTAACATTGAAAGTACTATCTCTTGAAGTAAACTAAACTCGAAAATGTTTATATTGCTTACTCCAAATATTAGATCGCCACTTCTTTGGACTATTTTAATATTTAAATTTTTGTCAGGAGTGATAAAAAAATGAATTAAGTTATTACAAGGTATATCGACACTATGTTCTATGTTGTATAACTTTATGAGGCTTTTACTTGTATCTCTGTCAGGCATGTATAGGCTAATGACCGCTCTTCTTGTAAATATTCCTTCGTTTTTGAATTGTTGCACGACATTTTCAAGTTGCCCGTGAGCGTATAGTCTTTCTCCATAAGCTGCTCGCCAAGTGACACCATCATCTGAGTATTTAGGCGCTCTTGGTAAAAAAAAAGTTAGATATGGTTTAATTCGGTTATCGCCTGCAAATACCCATATAGCTTCAGCAAATGTGGAGAATATGTTGTTTTTTCGACCCGCTAAACTTAAATGTCTTGATCTAGGGTTTCGCAAGATCATACTAACATCATAAATAGTTATAGCATCCCCATTCCTTGTCGAAACACGAACTCCTTCATTAAGCACTTTTTCCAAGAGTTTCATTATTACATCGTTAATAGTTTCTCCGTAAATGACGTGCATAAACAAAACCTCATGCTATTAAAAATATTTTTCTAGTTGATATAGTTTATTGGACCTAATCCAGAATTTGGTCCAGCCATAGTCTGGACTAACCGGATAGCACGTATCAATCTCTTGCTGCTAAGAACAGGCTCGAACGTGATAGCCAATTGGCTTCCAATGTAGAAAGTGAGACCTCGACCCACGCTACCGCCCTCAGTTGCCTAGGCACTGCACTTGTATGAATATTTACAAATGTTACTCATGTTATGGATTTGGTCAATCTGGCAATCAGATAATTACGAAACTTTAGACTTATTACTTAAGTGGGGGGGGCGAGTCGCTAGCTAGTAAGACCGCCTCTTATATGTACTAGAAGCACAACTGACGATGTTGGTTACTACCAAAACCATAGTCACACCTGCGTAGCAAGCTGGGGCCGCTCGCTACGCCCGGGTGCCCCGGTTACGGCGCTGTGGCCTGTTTCAAGAAATCTCTAATCCCGGGTCCGGGTGGTGTTAGATAGACTCTATGCTGCGTTCAATACGTAGACAGCCCAGAACAGGTAGTGATTGATGCCGGAACGAGACAATTTAACAACAAACCGCCCCCAGTTAGCAGGACCGTCTCGTCCGGCAGGAAAGCATGCTAACACCTACATGAAGTTCCTGTCAGTGCCAGTCTCCGGCTCAACATCACCAAATCTGCTTTTCACCACTGCGGAGTAAGGGGTGCTACGCCCGGCTATGCAGGGGCAATTTTTTCTCCTGTGTGCTTTGCGTTCCCCGTATTCGCTTCCGGTTAATCGTTTCCCAACACAACCCGTCCCGCAAGGGTAAATGGCACGCATTCTGCGCCCTTGCAGGACAGAACGATGCCGGGAAAGCGAACCGTCAGGCGATACGAAGACGAAAATCACACACTGACGGAGAAAAAACCATGACGAATTCCCTGCATACCTCCCTGACAAGAGCCCCTAACGCCGCAGCGGCGACCAGCGTATCCCCGCTGGACCCGTCAGGCTCCTCAAAAACGAAATTGTCTAAAACCAGAACGGATATTTATCAGACCGTCACCGACAGCATCATTGCTGCACTTGAAGCGGGTGTTAAACCGTGGTCCTGCCCGTGGCAGCGTGTACCGGGTATGTCTGGTCTGCCATCCAATTACGCTACCGGCGTAGCCTACAGCGGCATGAATATCATGTTGCTGTGGTGCAGTGCGTCAAAACAGGGTTTCAGCGATTCCCGCTGGATGACCTACAAACAGTCGCAGGCAGCAGGCGGACAGGTTCGCAAAGGTGAGCACGGTACAACTGCCATTTTCTACACCACGCTGGAGAAGGAAAACGACGCCGGAGACACTGAGCATATCCCGATGCTGAAAACCTTTACTGTGTTTAACGTCGAACAAATTGATGGTCTCTCACTGACGGCAGAAACTGTTGCCCCGGAAGTGACGTTTGACCCGTTGCCGCAGGCTGAGAACCTGTTATGGAAGAGTGGCGCAAACATCATCGAGAAAGGACAAAACGCCTTTTTCCAACCCTCAACTGATGAAGTATGGCTACCGGAGCGCCATCTGTTTTCAGATGCAGCTAATTTCTATGCTACTGGCCTGCATGAGCTGGTTCACTGGAGTGGGGGTAAAAAACGCCTGAACCGTGAAATGAAAGGGAAGTTTGGCAGTGCAGATTATGCGAAGGAGGAATTAGTGGCGGAGCTGGGAAGTGCCTTTCTGATGGCGGATTTGGGGATTGATGGCGAGGTACAACATGAAAGCTACATCGCTTCCTGGCTGAAAGCGCTGAAAAACGACAAGCGCTATATTTTCAAAGCGGCCAGCGCAGCCTCTAAAGCGCATTGTTATCTGATGAATAAACTCTGAGGCCGGAGCCGGATAACCGCAAGGGAATGTGGTTACATGGTTTTTACCGGCAACGCTGCAAGGCACAGACTGAGGCGGAACGCAGCACAGCGAGTACCGAACAGTCTGCGCCTCGCAGTGCAATAAAAAACTTCCGGCCTGGCGGTATCGCCGCCAGGCCGGTGAGGCCATCATGATGGCCTGAGTAAAAGCTTACGTATAGCTGCCTAATGACAGGTGTTTCAGTTCATCAAAGGTATAAATGCGAAACACCCGACGGTGGCGTTCTTCCAGCGGGACGTGCTGATGGTTGATGATGACATGCCTGATGCTGTCAAACAACAGTTCAAGCGCACGCTTCTTCTGTGGATCGGGCACAACATAAAAAACGTAAATCCAGTTCTTGCGGGTACGGGCCAGCAGGTGACTGGCAATTATCGACTGATAACGGGCCCGGGTTTTCTGGCGGCGCTCGGTTTCAATGGCAATAACGTTTCCGTCAGGCAGGGTTAATAACCCGTCCGGGCGATGTTTCACCTGATACTGGCTGATAAAGGTGGCCCGGTCGCCGTTAATCCATCCCGAAGCGCCTTTCTTCTCCAGAATAAGCCTGGCGGCCTGATTATCAAGATGGTGCTCCAGCGTCCAGCCGGTGATTTTTGATGGTTCAAACCGAGCAGGAAAGATTTTATCATTCGGGGTTAACACCACCGCCAGCCCGTCGCTGGTGATCCCCCATAATGAAATCTTCATTGTTCGTGATTCAAGCATATGCTTCTGTATTAACCCCATTCGCTCTGTTTTTGCCAGCAGTGAATAAAGCGACTTATGATCCCGGAAACCAAATAACAGCATCAGCGTTTTAAAATCGCTGTAGGTCTCTTCTTTCAGGAAATTTAGCAGTTGTTTGATTTTTTCGTTGTTACGCGTCTGGCGCTCGTGATATGACGAAATCAGCATAACCGCTCCTTAAAAATCCAGCGGGGAGAAGTGTTCTTCATCATCAGATTGGGGCTTTGCCGGTTTTACTTCGCTTATGTCGAAGAAAAGATCCGGATGCGATGTCGTCACCTCCGGTGCGGAAGGTTTATCATCGTCGCCAAAATCCAGCGCGATTTTCACCGGGGCTGCCGCTGCGGCAATATCAGGGGAAACAGAAAAGTTTTTTAACCGACGCTTTCTGACCTTTATCGGTGAAATCAGTGAGGCAGAAGGTAGCGTTTTTGTCGTAAAGATAAAGCTGACAAAATCGGGCAGGTTCAGGATCATATTGCTGTCAATGAAGAAACGTTCGGCCTGGCGGATTGTGCGCTCACTGTCGATCGTTTCCGTCAGCATATTATCCGTTTTCGCTTTACGGAGTTCATCATCCACCAGAATCGTGCCTGACATTCTCGCCACCCATTCCGCCGTATCCGGGTCCATAACCCGGTAAACCAGTTTGAATTTGGCATTTTCTACCACAGCGCCGACAACGGCGTCACCTTTCAAATCTGCCGGGCAGTCTTTTAAATCGGCGATGGACTGGTGGTCCATAATAATGTGTACGCCTTTATCCCGTGCCGCGCCTAAACCTTCCAGCGCTGGCCTGGATAGATGGTATTTCAGTTCGGAAAGATAAACAGCAATAGGGCGGGGGACGTCTGTTACTCGATCGCGCTTTTCTGCCAACTGGTAAAGGCGAACCAGCAGCATGCGCTGGGCTGTAATAATTTTGCTGTTTCGCATGGAGCCGACAACATAACAGCAACCGCCTTCATCAAATATGTGCTTAAGCGAAAAGCCTTCTGGTGAGTTAATGGCATTGAGTAATGCCAGTTCCTCAATCTTCCCAAAGAACGCTTTGATTTTTTCGGCAATACCCTGAACGTAATCACCGTTATAAACATCACGGAGAGTTGCCGATGGGTTATCACTGACAAATTGCGCGGCCATACGCGCGGCTTTCCGGTCATCAATACGATAGAAGTCCGATTCCTGCCCTTTTTCCGCCAGGCTGAAACCGGCAACAAACAATTCGTCCAGTTCATCGGAAGTAATATTTTCAATCAGGTTTAACTGGTATTGCTGTTTTCGCAGGTCAATTAAGGCAAAGGGTTTTCCTGCATCCTCGCAGGCTTTGCGGTAAAGATGCGGTGCCCATTCATCATCCTTGGGGTCCATCACAAATACTCCTTCACCGGTCAGAATGCTTTGATAAAGCAAAATGCCAGCGGCAACCCCTTTACCGGCTCCGGTGGTGCCGATAATATCCGCGTGTTGTTTCTGCCAGTCTTTTAACGGGAGATACATCGGTTCATTCTCCCTGTTCATGCCAGTAAATATGCCTTTATTCAGGTCGATATAATCCAGCGGGTTATAATGCAGAGTTTCCGGCAGAAGGGATTTTACGGTGCGGACATCAGTGCGCAATTCCCGTTCAAGGGTGGTCTTTTTAACAAGGCGTTTCTTTACTCTGTCCAGTTCCGGCGTGAATATCCGGCGAAGCATAATATGAAAAATAATCCCGGTTACAGTGAAAGCAATCCGTACTGACCAGGCCAGTCCTGAATTATCACTGGTGAGTCTGATTTTATACAGCCACTGAAAGGCTCCGATAACTATCGGAGCCAGTGTGCCGGAGAGAAAACACAGCAGGGAAAAAGCCATAATCAGCTTTTTCCAGAGCGGGGCTTTCTGCCGTTCATCGCTTTTCATTGATGCAAAAAACGGCATCGTCAGCCCCGCTAATAATGCCAGCATCAGTTGTTGCTGTTGCACAAAAGCGAGCAGCGCCAGCATCCCGTTCACTATCGGCGACAATGAAGCGGCAAGCTTATTTAAAATCATCGTGCCTCCTTCGTCAGTGATTCGCCCCATGACATCGCCCCATCAGTTCGCCCCACGGGGTCGGGCGAAAAGGCGGGGCGAACGTCTGGGACGAAGAAGGTGGCCGCTGTGCGGCCATGTGCAGGAAAGCATGCTTCCCCGCACGAAACGGCGTGCGCCAGTTCATGCGGGCTGGACGCCCTTATGATATGTCGCATGGGGGTAATGTCGTGGCTGGACGCCGCGCCAAAACCCCCGGGGTCAAAAGCGGCACACCGTCGCCCGCTACGCGCGACCACCCTCTTTAAGACGGTCGCTTTCGCCTTTTTCTTCCCTTTGCTCGTTCCTCGCAGCGGGAATAAAAGGGAAGCTGACCTTTAAAGAGGGTGGTCGCGCCACGCTACCGGCTTTGGGCCGGAGACTTAGCTGCGACGGTGTGCGGGGCTGCGCCCCCCGGGTAAACCGCTGTCGTGGGCGACAGCTTTTCGCTCGCTGGGGCGGCGAAATTTATCCGGCTCCCCCCGGCCTGCAAAATCCGCGTGGGCGCGGCTGTTTGCAGGTGAGGTGCGGTGCCTGAATTATTTTCGCTCCTTAACCCGCGAAAATATTTCTGTCCGCAGCCTCATTTTTACGGCCCCTGTTTCTTCGCTTCTTAATCCGCGAAAAATAGAAGCCGTAAAAACCTGAAAACCGTCATGCTCTGTGCCCGTCTCGCCAGTATTAACCACGAATGCGGCCATATTTACTGATGATCTGACTGATAGCCGCAGGGTCTGCCAAATCACATTCACTTAAAAATGATTGTCTGGCATCGGCCGTATGGTCAGGAAGAAAGCCGTGTTTATTCTTTATCACGATATTAAAGAATGCACGTTCAGCGGAATGACATTCACTGCCGCCGCCATTTCCGGTTGCTTTACCGTACATACATAACACCACCTCGCAGGCATCAGCAGCCAGTACAGATGTTGAACATGATGCAATAACGCAGAACAATAATACGGAGGATATTGCTTTTTTCATTTCAGTTACCATTATGATTAATTAAAGGTTGCGTTTTTTGGCTAATGTTATTTGTCGGGGTTATTTTCTGAATGTCTCTTTCGTGCTGTTTAAATGAACTGGCTTAAAGTAAATATCACTCATCCGGCGCACATCGCCGTGTATATCAATGCTGACGATGACATCAATGCTTTTAAGTACCTTGCGTAACAACACATCAAAAGGAATGTTCCGGCAGTCGGGGTTTTCATAGCAGCGGTCAATGATCCCTTCAATACATTCTGCCGGACAGCCCGCATGCAGGGAGGTGATTAACCCCTCATGCCCGGAGCCGACAATTTTCAGCGCGTCCCACGCTTCCCGCCCACGAATTTCCGCCAGTAATATCCGGTCAGGGTTCATACGATAATTAGCACGGATCAGCCTGCCGGGCGTGACAATAGCATTATCCCCGGCATCCGCCGGGTAAAAAAGATGAACATAATTGCTGTGGTGATAAAAACGGATTTCGGGATTATCCTCAATCGTTACCAGACGGAGATGCAGCGGAATATAATGCAGCAGCGTTTTCATATAGGTGGTTTTGCCGGAGCCGGTTTCACCCACAATAAAAATCGTTTTGCCGTATTCCACCGCCTTTTCCATAAAGTGGGGAATATCCCCGCTGTGATATAACCGGATTAGTGCATTATCCTGACTTTCCGTTTTTTCCTGACCGGCCACGCGCTGATAAAATCCCGCATCAATCCATGACTGATGTGTTTTCTGCTCAAACGAGGGTTTGCGCAGCGTAATGGACACCGTATTACGTTCACAGGCCGGAGGAATAATCGCCTGAATACGTTCGCCAGATCCTAATGTTGCAGAAAGGATGGGTGATGTATCGTCAATATTATCGTCATGCCAGGACGCCAGCGCTCTGGCAAAAGCATGGCACTGACGCAACGTGATGGGGGATGCCTGCTTTTGCCATTTTCCCCGAATTTTTGTATGCAGCTCACCCGGCCGGTTAACAGCAATTTCTGTCAGGCCATCCTGAGCAAGAAAGTCGCCAAACAGCCGGTTTTTCATAAAATCCAGTGACAGGTTTTCAGCGTTCATACCATTTCTTTTTCAGCCGTAGTTGATAAACAGAGGAAAAATCAATATCCGTACCGGTCATGATGCCGATCACATCGCCCTGGTTCAGGTACATCGTGGGCGGGATATTGATGCTGTTTTCCAGCGTCGTTTTCGCCATTTCCGCCGTGGCGGCGCGGGTGTTTTCGGTATAGTCGGTATTGCGGTCTTTACCCGGCGCGGCATCTGATGCCGCTGCCGCCACGTCCTGCACGGTACTGAGCATCAGGGCGTTGCCGAAACGCGCCCAGAAATGGCTGTCGATCCAGCCCGCGATACCCGCCTCACCGAGCGGGCCGGTGGCCTGCGTATCGGTGAGCGGGATTTGCAGGCTGCCGGGCTCCGGCGTGCGCAGCTCCGTCCACAGCACAAACATCCGGCTGCGCCCGTGTTGCAGTGCGCCAGTGCGGTAGACGCCACGGGCGACCGTTCCTGCCGGGATCAGCTTCACGTGGTTACTGGCGCTCCAGACATTCTCACCGATCAGGCAGGAGATATGACCGCCAACATCGGATACGAAGCGCCGCATCATCGAACACGGAATATAACGATCCACCGGGATATAGAGATCGGGATCGAGGCCCAGCCGCCTGACACCAGTGACACTGGCAACGCCCGGATTGTCGTTGTTATTGCTGCCTGCCGGTGCTGTCGTATCCGGGCAGCGCAGACGTCCATCTTCGCCACTGACCAGTACAGACTGACAGGATGTGTACGCCGTGGAGGCTGACGGGCTGCCCGACGTTCCCGCGTTGTTGCGCGATCCGCTTCGGGACGTGCGTGTATCGTCGCCTGACCCTGTACTGTCGCTGTTCAGCCCGTCTGCCAGTGCTGCCGCCTTGTTCAGGGCGGGCGGCCCGGGCGGCAGAGCTGGAGTGGCCGGGGCGCTCTGACTGGCAGGGTCTGTGCTTTCCTGCCTCCCAGGCCCGAACAGGCCAAACGGGTTACTGTCCAGACCCAGATTCTTACGCTCATGCTGCACCGTACCGGAGGAGGGCGGCGCGGTGCCAGATTCTTTCTCATCACCCGTTTTCAGGGCGCTGAGAAGACGATCGCCACCGGATGCCAGCGCGATGACCAGGACCAGACTCAGCAGGCTGACGATCAGCGTGCGGCGACCTGAAGCTTTACGGAAACGGGTCACTTCCGGCTGACCGGGCGGCGTTTTCTGCTCCGGCTCCTGATATGCCATTGCCGCGCGGGCGCGTTCACGGGCTTCCGCTTCCCGTTCTGCGGTGGTTTTTTCCGGTTCGTCCGGGAAAGATTTGTCGGTCATTTTGCCTCCAGCGTAACGGACGGCGAAACGGTGTCACTGTTGGTCAGCGGGATACGCCCGGATCCGTCGTTTTCGATCCCCACCACCGAGGTGCCGTAACGCAGAACCAGTTGCGGCGATGCCGGAACCGCCATCACGGTGTAGTTGCCCTGTTTAATGGTTCGGGGCGTGACCGCCTGCTCCAGGCCGTTCACCACCCGGAAAACGGATGGCAGGGTTTTCGCAGGAGAAAAACCGATATACGCAAAACGACCGTCATCCCAGGTAAAGTCCGGGGCGATGGAGGCTGAGCCAGCTGCCACCCGTTTTGTATAGCGCCAGTTGCGCGGCGTGGTGGCCTGCCCGAATGCCGCCGCTATCCGCTGCCGGTCCAGTGCTTCCTGCTGATGTTGCTGACGGGCGGCGCTGGCGGCGGCAGACTTTTTTCGCAGTTCGTCGGGATAGCGGTAGCGGATAACAAAGGCCTGGGCGGGCGAGTCTTTATCCAGCACGTTCAGTTCCAGGCTGTAATCGCGCTTCGAGGTCACCACGAACAGATTGGTTTTCCAGTCTTTTGCCGTCGGCAGAAACACCTGGCTGACGTTGTTGCCGCTGGCGTCCGTGACCGGCTGGGTAATCGGGTTCGGGCTGACGCCCACCCGGTTGTCGCTTTTCGTCACGGTCCAGCCTTTGGGGAAACCCGCCTGCGCATCGATAACGGTTTCACCGTCATCAAACACCAGCATGGTGACGTAGCCGGGGCGGGTACTGACGACCGTGGCGTTCTGGCTGTTGTACGTGACGTTCTGCATCCGGCTGTCATACGCGCTGCCGCGCGGTGTCGCTGCGCCCCATGCCAGGCATGACACCATTAAGCCAGAGAGGAGCAGGGGATGTTTCAGCATCATTCCCCCCTCAGCTCTTTATCGCGCTGGTAGCTGGTGACGATAAAGCCCAGCGGGTTCACTTCGCGCTGGCTGTCGGTCAGTTGCCGGTGCGGGACGTAGCGGTAAGTGAGGCGGATATTCCACACATCCGTTTTCACGGAATTATCAGCAACACGACGGATTGTGCGCTTAATACGCAGTGTTGCCAGATTATCCGGCCCGGTGGCAGGCGCATGCACATTGGAAATAATGGCGATATAAACGACATATTCCGCCTTATTAAAAATCACGTCCGGTGCCTGGTCGCCGTTAAACCCGTCCAGATAGTCCCGGTTCACGCTGTCGCTGTTAAATAACTGCACGTCGTCATAATCACGCTGGAGGGAGAAATAATTATATCCCTCGCGAAGTCTGACATAGTGTGCTGCCAGTGAATGTGCCAGCGCTTTTTCAGCAGCAATATCCCGCTCCTTCACGCGGGTCATATATTCATAGCGCCCGGTCTGTTTATCCACTGACCATAATTCAGTGTCGGAGGTTTTCAGCGGCAGCAGAATAATAATGGCCGCAATCGCCATTGCGGCCAGAACCAGTCCGGCAGCGGCCACCCGCCATGAAGTGAACCCCATATAT